>JAYUBN010000055.1:0-6970 GCA_043740855.1 Sphingomonadales bacterium
GATCAAGCGCAGTGCCTGATCGCGCGGCACGGCAACCAGCGCCTGTGCCGCAGCGCCGCCCGCCCCAGCCAGCAGTTCGGCCGGGGCGGCATCGCCGACGATCCGCCCGCCCGCCATCACCACCACGCGATCGGCCAGCAGCAGCGCCTCGGCCATGTCGTGCGTGACCATGATCGTGGTCAGGCCAAGGCGCTCATGCAGCGCTCGCGTTTCGCGGCCCAGCGCGTCGCGAGTGATCGGGTCGAGTGCACCGAACGGTTCGTCCATCAACAGCAGCGTCGAAGACGGCGCCAGCGCGCGTGCCACGCCGACGCGCTGGCGCTGGCCGCCGGACAATTCATCGGGCATGCGCACGGCCATTGCCGGATCCAAACCGACCAGCGCCAGCATCTCGGCGATGCGCGCAGCGCGACCGGGCAACGCGCGCAGGCGAAGCCCGATGCCGATGTTGTCGGCCACGGTCATGTGCGGAAACAGGCCGACGTTCTGGAAGACATAGCCGATCCGGCGGCGCAGCGCATGGTCAGGCTGCGTAGCGGTGCGCTCTCCGCCGATCTCGACATAGCCGCTGTCAGGCGTCACTAGGCGGTTGATGGTCTTGAGCAGCGTCGATTTGCCCGAGCCCGAGGCGCCTACCAAAGCCACGAAACTGCCCGCAGCGATTGTCAGGCTGACATCGGCTATTGCAGTTGCCGCGCCATAACTCCGGCTGACATTGACCAGGCGTAGTGCCGGTCCGGTTTTCACGCTGAAAGCGACGGGGTCTGCGTTCAAGGCGGCGCTGCCGGCAGTGCCGCCAGTGCCTGTGCCAGTGGCGCTACGTCCTGTGCGGTATGATGCCAGCCGGTGACCAGCCGGCGGATGCCCCAGCCCTTTTGCTTGATGCCATCGCCGTTTTCCACTTTCCAGTCGTGGAACGAATAGCCTTGGCCGCGCAGCGCCAGCGCCTCGGCCCCGCTCAGCGTCACGAACACTTCGTTAGCCTCGACCGGATAGGCCAGCCGAGCCCCTGCCCCCTGGCCCAGCACTTGTGCCGCGCCGTTGGCAGCACGGGCATTGGCCAGCCACAGATCGCCCTCCACCAGTGCCAGCAATTGCGCGGCGATCATCCGCCCGCGCGCCGGCAAATGGCCGGAACGCTTGCGGCGATAGCGCAGTTCCTGCACCAGCGTCGGGTCGAAAATCACCAGCGCCTCGCCCATCAGCGCGCCGTTCTTGGAAAAGCCGAAGGAAACCAGATCGACGCCGGCACGCCAGCTGAGATCGGCCGGGGAGCAGCCCAGGAACGCCACCGCATTGGCAAAACGCGCGCCATCAACATGGAACCGCAAGCCGAATTCGCTGCAGACCGCACCGAGCGCAGCGGTTTCGGCCGCAGTATAAACCAGGCCCCACTCGCTGGCGTTGGTGATCGACAGGCAGCGCGCGGGAAGAGTATGCTGATCGACATCGCGCGCCGCCAATCGCGCATGCACGTCTGCGGCGGCAAGTTTCGCGCCCGGCCCGCTGCCCGGCAGCAACATCGCCCCGCCGGCAAAGAAGCTGGCAGCGCCGCATTCATCAGCAAAAACGTGACTTTCTTCGTGGCAGATGATGCCGCCAAACGGCGGGCACAGCACGCTGAGCGCCAGCGCGTTCGCGGCGGTGCCGGTTGCCACCCAGAGCACCGCGACCTCCCGCTCGAACACCCGCGAAAATGCCGGATCAAGCTGCGCGCTCCAGCCATCACCATCATAGCTGCCGCGCGCATCCGCAACCGTGGTGATGGCGCCCATCACTGCGGGGTGGACCCGGGCGGCATTATCTGATTCAAAATGCATGCCGCGACTATGCGGCAATTCCGATGGTTTTCAACTCTTTCCCGACGACAACCGCTTGCTTTGCCGTTGGATACACCTGACGAGGCCAGCAAGATATTGGCGTTGAAACGAATTGCCGGCTGGCGAGTTATTGTCCCAACGCAGCAGCCCGGACATCCGATCGGCCATTGCAGCAAGGGGAATAGCATGCCGGCAATGATTATGGACAGGCAGATCGTGGGCGCGGATTCGTTTGCGCAAGCGGTCATAGACGGCCTGTCACAGCCGCAAAAAACCATTCCGGCGCGTTTTTTCTACGACAAGACCGGCTCGGAATTGTTCGAGGAAATTACGCGCCTGCCCGAGTATTATCCTACGCGCACCGAAATCGCGCTGCTGCGCGATCACGCCGACGATATCGCCCGACTGACGGGCACCGGCAAAACCGTGGTCGAATTTGGCGCCGGGTCATCGACCAAAACGCCGTTACTGCTGGGCGCTGTGCGACCTGACAGTTATGTTCCGATCGATATCTCCGGTCATTTCCTGGAAATGTCGGCGCAAGCCTTTGCGCAGGCCCATGGCCACATCGCGGTGCTGCCGATCGCAGCCGATTTTACCCATCCGGTGCGGCTGCCCGCCGCCGTCGAGGGCCCACTGATCGGCTTTTTCCCAGGCTCGACAATCGGTAACTTCGCCCCTGCTGCGGCAGTCGACTTGCTCCGCTCGTTTCGCTGCACGTTGGGCGCAGGCGCGCGGATGGTCATCGGGATCGACATCCGCAAGAATGTCCGCATGCTCGAAACTGCCTACGACGATGCCGCGGGTGTGACAGCGCGGTTCAACCTCAATGTGCTGGCACGCATCAACCGCGAACTTGGCGGAACCATTCCGCTGGACAGCTTTGCCCATCGCGCGGTGTGGCACGACGGACTGGGCCGCATAGAAATGCATCTTGAGGCTCAGCACGACGTGCATTTTCAGGCAGCAGGCCGCGAATTCAGCATGCGACAGCATGAAACCATCCACACCGAAAACAGCCACAAATATTCACCCGAAGAAATCCGCCTGATAGCCCGCGCGTCCGGGTGGGAACCGATGGCGGCCTGGTTCGATCCCGACCAATTGTTTTCGATCCACGTCTGGGCTGCCGACGATGGCCGGATCGAACCATGAAATTTGCCGATGCGCCGCGCATGGCCACCCTGCCGCTGCTGGATCGCTATCGGCAGGTTCGTGCCGCCAGTGAAGCGATCGCAGCCACGCTGAGCGATGAAGATTGCCAGCTGCAATCGATGCCTGACGCCAGCCCGGCAAAATGGCATCTGGCGCATACCAGCTGGTTTTTCGAAACCTTTCTGCTGGGGCCGAACTTGCCGGACTATGCCTGCTTTGACCAAGCGTTCGCGGTACTGTTCAATTCCTATTACGTCGGTGTGGGCGACCGCCATCCGAGGCTGGAACGCGGCATGCTGTCGCGCCCGAGCCGGCGCGAAATTACGGCATATCGCCACCATGTCGATGCCGCGATGGTCCAGCTGATCGCTGCCGACCCGGACGCTGGCCACGAACTGATCGAACTGGGGCTGCATCACGAACAGCAGCATCAGGAATTGCTGCGGATGGACATTCTTCACGCTTTTTCGCGCAATCCCGTCGCGCCGGCCTGCAATCCCCAATGGCAGCCGCCGGCGCGCGCCGCGCCCAACCTGCGCTGGCACACTATCGCTTCCGGGCTTTACCGCATTGGTGCCGAAGATAGAGCCCATCCTGGTGCCGACTTTGCTTTCGACAATGAAACGCCGGCGCACCGCATTTGGCTGGAAGATTATCGCATCGCCGACCGGCTGGTCAGCGCCGGAGCGTATCAGGACTTCATCGCGGACGGAGGCTATCGCCGACCCGAGTTATGGTTGTCGGACGGTTGGACAGCCGCCATCGCGGAAAATTGGGATGCACCGCTTTACTGGCAGCGCCGCCATGACGCGTGGCACGTATTTTCCCCCGCTGGCTGGCGCCCGATCGATCCCGACGAAGCGACGATGCATGTCAGCTATTACGAGGCGGACGCCTTTGCGCGCTGGGCCGGAGCGCGACTGCCGACCGAGGGTGAATGGGAAGTCGCCTCGCGCCGGCTCACCCAAGCACACGGCGTCGGCTGGCAATGGACCAGTTCGGCCTATAACGCCTACCCCGGCTTCCAGGCCGAGGCGGGCGCGGTGGGCGAATACAACGGCAAGTTCATGGTTAACCAGATAGTGCTGCGCGGCAGTTCGTGGGCGACACCGCCCGGCCATGCGCGCGCGACATACCGCAATTTCTTTCCGCCGGGTTCGCGCTGGATGATGTCGGCAATCCGCTTGGCGGACAAGGCTTAGCGTCCGACGAAGCTGCTGGCGATCTTCAGCATTGCGTTGGCCAGTTCGCTTGGCGCGGACAGGAAGGGCGAATGGTCGGTATCGAGCTGGATCACCGGATCGCACGGCGCGGCCCCCTGAAAACGGCGCTGGCGGGCCAGGCTCAGCGTCTGATCCTGACGGCATTCGATGTAGCCGCGTGGCACCATTCCCCAGCGTTCCCAGCTGACCTCGGCGGGGGTGTTCAGCGGCGCCGGTGGTTCCGGTTCAAGCCGGGCGATAGCCCAGTCCGCAGCTTCCGGCGTGCAGCAATTATAAAAGATCGCCCTGGCTCGTTCCAGCGTCGCGGTCAGGGCCTGCAACGCTGACATTGCCGGGGGCTGCGCCGCCGGATCGCGACCGGATTGCATACCGGTTTCGCCCGGCCGCGCGATCATCGCCGTCACGTAGATAAGCCCGGCGATCATTTCGGGCACAAGCTCGGCGGCCTCGCCGATCACCAGCCCGCCGCGACTGTGACCGGCCAGGATCACCGGACCGCCAGCGCCGCGTACAAGATCGGCGACGAAATTGGCCCAGTCGGCCAGAGTGACTTCAGCGGCGGCAATTTTGGGATGCGACCCCATTCCGGGCAGGTCGGGCGCGATCACGCGGTAGCCCGCTGCTTCGAGCAGCGGCGTCACCAGGTTCCATGTCCAGGCGCCGTGCATTGCGCCGGGGATGAGGATCATCGTGGTCGGCGTGTTTGCCTGCTGTTCCGTCGCCATAACCAACCTCTCTCAGATCAGATCCCGACATGAAACCGCAAAGCGAAGACATGCGCGGGGCCGCGATCGCGGTTATAGCCCGGATTGGACACGAACTGGTAGTCGAAGGTGAGATTGACATGGTGAATCACCTGCCAGTCGTAATAGCTCTCGACAATCAACTCGGCGCCGGGATGCGGCAGCGCGCCGTCACCAACCAGCGTCCCCAGGCCGCCGTCGGCGAGGAACTGCCGGTGCAACCCGGAGATGCCGTTGACGATGCCGGCAAAGCCGATGCGGTCGGCCGCCCGGCCCCACGAGTTACCCTTCAGTTGGCCGCCGACCGCGACTGTGCGGTCGATGTCGGTAAAGTCGTCCGCCTCGGACTTGCCGTCGCCATAGCCGGCGCGCAGGAACAGGCCGAGCGCGGCGCTCACCTCCTGCTCGGCGTTGAGCTGGATACCCCATTTGTTACGGTAATGACGCAAGGGTGTCAGGTCGGCGGGGATGGCACCGGTCGCGTCATACAGCGCGATGGCGTCGGCCAGCTTGGTGAGACGGCCACGCGTAAGAAAGAACCCCGCGCGGATCGCGCCGGGATGACCGGCGATGGTGTGGCGGTGTTCCAGCTCACCGTTGACCTGATATTGGGAGAAATCGATCTCTAGCGATGGCTGGTTTGGCACTTTTGAAAGGTCGAACAGGCCGGCGCGCAGCGTCCAGGGGCCATGATACCATTCGGCCGAACCACCGAAGGTATAACCCCAGGCGTTTGCGGCGTAATCGAAACTGCCGGTGTCGATCAGCGCCCAGTTGAGGAAATCGCCGCGCGGATCGTGCGCATAGGCGTTGGTATCGAAGACATCGACGACGCCGAACTTGCCCAGGGTGAAGACCAGGCGATTGGCGCTCTGCGAGCCGGCGAGCTGGTTGGCTGCGGCATCGACCGCGTTGCGGTCGCCGCCGAGATCGATGGTCTGGCGCAGGAACAGGCGGGTCAGCTTGAAATACGGATTGGCTTTGCCGACCTTGTATGCCTCGCCGCTGGGGAATCCGGCCACACCGAGCGTATTCGACAAGCCGAAGCCCTGGTCGATCTCGGGGTTCACCCAGAGCTCGGCGCCGTGCCACAGACGCGCGCCCAGAAACAACGTCACGTCAAAGGTTTCCTTGACCTGTTTGGGAGCAAGGCTGTTTGTGCCCGAGTACGGCGAGGCAAACCGCGGGGTGCCCTGGACCGTGAAGGTACTCTGCCCATGGACGGCGAAGCGCTCCGCCACGGGCTGCGCGGTCGAAGCGCTTGTCGCAGGGCTGGACAGCGAAGCAATTGGCTCCGCGGTGGACTGGGATGCATTATCGGAATTGGCGATTTGAGAGAGCTGCACTGCTGCCATCGACGCATCGTTGGCCGCCGCCAGCGCGGGCGTTGTGGTCAGTCCAAGGGCCGCTACGATCAGCTTGCATTGTTTCATATGCCGGTGCCTGGCCCCGCCAATCGTATTTTGCAGCGTGAAAAGCCAACCCGCCGCCTCTGTGGGCGAGTGACGCGTGAAATGCTTCATGGTCATGACAACCGTCCCGTCTGATTTGATCGCGCGCCTTGCGGCAAGCGCTATGAATGCGATTTGTGCCGGCAGCGTGCCATGATAGCGATGGCGTCGCATGGCCAATCCTTTCCGAACGGATTTAGCGATGATTGGCCAAGGCAAGGTGGACGATCCGCACCAGCACCAGTCCACCTGCAACCAGCAAATAAAGGCGCAAGACCCCCATCCACAGGCGCTCCGCCGCGCCCAGCCGGGCCGGCGCCAGCAGGTCGAGCGGCGGCATACGCCATTGGGCTCGGCCTGCCCGATCGATTGGAGGACGGACGCCGCGCTTGAGCACTGTTACCGCCAGCCAGATTACCAAGGTCGCCGTAGTGCCACCGCCGAGGATCGCCATCATCATGCGCGCTCCCAAGTCAGGAAACAGTACCGACGCGGTCAGAATTACCGAGAGCATGACCAGAACCGCAATGACCGCTCCGGTAAACAGGTTGAGCCAAGGACCATTGCGCCACGGCCCC
>JAYUBN010000056.1:0-20654 GCA_043740855.1 Sphingomonadales bacterium
GAAGGACAAGGGGACCGGCAAGGAGCAACAGATCAAGATCCAGGCTTCGGGCGGACTGAATGACAAGGACATCGACCAGATGGTCCGTGACGCCGAGAAGTTCGCCGAAGACGACAAGAAGCGGCGTGCATCTGCCGAAGCACGCAACAATGCTGACAGTCTTGTCCATGCCACCGAGCGGCAACTCGAAGAAAATGGCGACAAGGTCGATCCGGCCATCAAGACCGAAATCGAAGTTGCCATTGCCGAAACCAAAAAGGCCATCGAAGGTGGTGATGCGGCCGAGATGACGGCCAAGACTCAAGCGTTGACTGAAAAGGCCATGAAAATGGGCCAAGCGATCTATGAGCAGGAACAGGCTGCCGCTGCCTCTCCCAATGCCGATGCGCATGCTGGCGGCGAAGACGTGGTGGATGCCGAGTTTTCGGAAGTCGATGACCACAAAGGTTGATTTTCCCGGCGCTGGACTTTGCCGTTTGCGCTTCGTGGCTGAAAAGCAGGAGCGTAAACGGACGGGTCCAGCGCATCTTCCGGTTGGAGGGCGGCAATGTCGGCCGAGTTAAATTTTTACGAATTACTTGAAGTATCGCGCGATGCCGACGACGGCACGCTTAAATCAGCCTATCGCAAGCTTGCGGTGCGTTTTCACCCGGACAAGAATCCCGGATGTGACGAATCCGAAGCCCGGTTCAAATCGATCAGCCAGGCCTATGAATGCCTGAAAGACCCGCAAAAGCGCGCCGCTTACGACCGATACGGCCATGAAGCGTTCCAGAACGGTAACATGGGCGCGGCTGGTAACGGTGGCGGGGCAGGGTTTTCCGATATCGGTGATATCTTCGAATCGATTTTCGGCAATGGCTTTGCAGGCGGCGGAACCGGGGGCGGGCGGCAACAGAGTCGACGCGGCGCGGACTTGCGCTTCGATATGGAAATCAGCCTCGATGAGGCATTCCATGGCAAGCAGGCCGAAATCGAAATCGACGTGGCACAAGGCTGCCAACCCTGTGGCGGTTCGGGCGCGACGCCGGGCACCGGCACCAAGCGTTGTACGATGTGTGGCGGTCAGGGCAAGGTGCGCACGCAGCAGGGCTTCTTCATGATGGAGCGTACGTGTCCCACGTGTATGGGGCATGGCCAAGTCATCGAAAAACCGTGTCGCGCGTGCGCCGGTGAAGGCCGCATTGATCGCGCGCAAAAGCTGGAAGTCGCCATCCCGCGCGGGGTGGACACCGGAACGCGGATCCGGCTGACGGGCCGGGGCGAGGCAGGTCCCAATGGCTCGCCCCCAGGCGATCTCTATATCTTCCTGCACATTCGCCAGCACGCTGTATTTGAGCGCGATGCCACCACGTTGCTGACCCGCGCGCCGATCAGCTTTACTATCGCGGCGCTGGGCGGCGAGATCGTCATCCCCGGTCTCGACGGCCAGCGTCATGTCGTGCCCATCCCCGCCGGTATTCAGTCGGGCAAGCAATTGCGCAAGCGCGGTGCCGGAATGCCTGTGCTGAACGGACGCGGAGTCGGCGACATGGTGGTCGAGATCATGGTGGAAACACCGATCAAACTGTCGGTGCGCCAGAAGGAATTGCTGCGCGAATTCCAGGCGGGCGAGACCGGTGATGAATCGCCGCAGAGCAAGGGGTTTTTCGACCGGTTGAAGGAAGCCTGGACGGATTTGACGGAGTAACCGCAAGGCTCGAACGTCTTCGCTCGGTTTGGTGCATGGGGTAAACGCGCGCACTCTATCATGTTGCGATTGTGCGCCATTCCTTTTCACAACGGGGTGTCGCGGTACTTTGCAATTGCTTCGGTGGCCTAGTCGGGCGATACCTTGGCTATTCGTCATGAGCCGAGCGCCCTGTATCGCTCGCGCCTTTGCAGGGAGCCATTCATGAACCGTCGTGATATCCTCAAGACTGGCGCCGCCACTATTGCGATCGCCAGCGTGCCCACGCTGGCCGCGATTGCTCGTGCCGGTAGTGCAGTCCCCGGTACCCCGGAAGACGCGCGCCTCGCTTCGCTGTTCGATCGTATCACGATTGAGATACTCGGTCGCTCGCCCGAGCTGATGACTATCCTTGGTCTTGATTCCGGCGTGCACGCGGGCGTCAAGGCACTGCTCGATGACCGTTCGATCGCCAGTTGGGAAGAAGACAAGCGCCGTACCCGTCGCCAGCGCGCCGACCTCATGAACATCGACCGCGCCAAGCTGACCGGGCTTGGCCCCTCCAACTACGATTCGGTGCTGTTCCAGATCGCCGTCCAAGACGACATGAGCAGCCTGCCTTATATCGGCAGCCCCTATGCGGTGAGCCAGCTGACAGGTACTTACCAGCAGATCCCCGATTTCCTCGACAGCCAGCACAGCATTGCCACCAGCGCCGACGCCGATGCCTATCTCGCGCGCCTTGCCGCCTTCGCGACGGCGATGAACCAGGAATGCGAGCAGGTGCGTCACGATGTCGCGCTGGGTGCGGTCCCGCCCGATTTCATCATCGCCAAAACGCTCGTCCAGATGAAGAGCTTGCGCGACGCGCCGCCGGCCAGTGCCAATCTTGTGCAATCGCTGGTGCGGCGCGCAAAGGACAAGGCGCTGCCCGGCGACTGGGAGGCGCGCGCGAGCAAGATTTACACCGGCCGCATCCAGCCTGCGCTCTCCGCCCAGATCGAACTGTTCGAGAGCCTTGCGGCAAAGGCGGTGCACGACGCGGGGGTTGGGCGGCTGCCGCAGGGCAAGGAACTCTACGCGCTCAGCCTCAGAAGCTATACCACCAGCCCGATGTCGCCCGCCGATATCCACCAGACCGGGCTTGACCTGATCGCACAACAAAGCGCCGAGATCGACACCATCCTGAAGGCGCAAGGCCTGACCCAAGGCAGCGTGGCGGTGCGACTGCGCGCGCTTTACGCCGATCCCAAATATCTCTTTGCCAACACCGATTCGGGCAAGGAACAGTTGATTGCCTATCTCAACACGCTGGTCGAGCAGGTAACTGCCACGCTGCCACAGTGGTTCGGCACGCTGCCCAAGGCCAAGCTGGCAATCCGCCGTGTGCCCAAATTTACTGAAGTCGGCGCACCCGGCGGTTATTACCAGTCCGGCGCGCTCGACGGGTCGCGGCCTGGCGCCTATTACATCAATTTGCGCGACACGGCCGAAGTGCCGCGCTGGGTGCTGCCCACGCTGACCTTCCACGAGGGCATTCCCGGGCATCACCTGCAACTCGCGCTGGCGCAGGAAACCGACCTGCCGTTGATCCGCAAAGTACAGTACTTCTCTGGCTATGGCGAAGGCTGGGCGCTTTATGCGGAACAACTCGCGGTGGAAATGGGCATGTATGCGGACAACCCGCTGGGCCACGTCGGCCAGTTGAAGGACGCCATGTTCCGCTCGGTGCGGATGGTGGTGGATAGCGGCATGCATCATATGGGCTGGAGCCGCGAGCGAGCCATTTCGTTCATGGCCGAAACGCTGGGCGATCCCGAGAGCGTCGTTACCACCGAGATCGAGCGCTATTGCGTGTGGCCGGGGCAGGCCTGCAGCTATATGCTGGGCAAGCTCGAATGGCTGCGGCTGCGGGCCATGGCGCAGGCTGCGCTGGGACCTCGCTTCGATATTCGCAAATTCCATGATGCAGGGCTGCTGGCTGGGGCAATGCCGTTGCCGGCGCTGGCGAATCGGGTTGAGGCCTATATCGCCGCGACGAAGGGTTGATCGCCAATCATAGCCGCGCCAGCACTTCTGCCCTGATTCCCGGCACCAGCTTGCGATCGGCAGTCAAACGCGGCTCTTCTTCATCGAGGATCGCCAGAAATGCTGCGCGTTTGGCTTGCGCCAGTTCGGTATCGGCCATGGCATGGCCATCAGGCAACGTGGAATCCAGCAGGTCGATCATCCGTTCGGCGCCGTGCAGCCGGCCCCAAAGGTAATCGTTTTCACGGTAGGCCCGGCTGAAAAACGCGCCGAAATTGAAAAACTCCACCCCGCGCAGACAGGCTGCGGCGCCGCCGTCGCGGATGGATGGGGCGTCCTCTGGCGAAATACGATCGACCTTCACCGGGTCATATTCGGTCAGCCCTTCGCCGCGCAGCAGCGGTAGGGTGACGATGTCGTAAAACGGAAACCCCAGATAGGTCAGCAGCATGCGGCGACGCAGGATTTGCGGCATTGCCGCCAACGCCTTGGCCAGCAAGGAATCGACCAGCAGATCTGTCGCTTCAAGCTGGCGGTGTGTGGCAATCGCGGTGAGCACGTCTTGCGGGCGATCGCGGACCTGCGCCGCGAGTGTCGGAAAATCGCTGCCCAGCGCGGCGCTGCCCTCGCGATCGAAGTAATAGGACAAGGCCAGATAGACTGCGTCACGGGCAGTTTCGCGTGCGGCATCGCTGACCTGGGCTTCCCCCGCCCCATCCTCGGTACGATCCTGGGCTGTGGGCTCGTCAGAAAGCCGGCGCAGCAACAACCGCAATCGCCGGATGCGATAGGCTATATCGTGCTCGCGGAAGAATTTGACCGTCATCGCCGCCGCGCTGCTCTTCTTTCCCGCAACCTGGCCTAATCCGTTTGCGGCCAGCCAACTGGTCAAGTGGTCGTAGACCGCATCGCTGACACTGGCTCCCGGATCGGGCGCAGCCCCCGCCACCAGTCGCGCCAGCCCCTCGACCACACTGGCAAACTTGAGCTGCACATAGCCCTGATAGGCAAATCCGGCGTGCTCAGCGGCGGCTTGCATTGCCTTGGCGCGCCAATTGGTCATTCGGCGGGCAGTGGGCTTGTCGAAAAACAGCGTCCGGCCGAATTGCCGCTCCACGGCGGCTTCCACTTCCGGTCGGAGCGCGCTGACAATGGCGCTCAGTCGCGCCATTTCACGCGATTCGCGTTCCAGCATTTCCAGATTGTCGCGGATCGGCTGCTCACGTGGAATAGCTGACAGCGCACCAAAGATTACTGTAAAAAACCCCGGTGGTCGAAAATCGCCGTGCCTGTTTTCGGCGGCAGCTTCGGGTCGCGGATCGATATAAACGAAGCGCCGATCGACTTCGCGCTGGGCGGGCCGCGCGTTCAGTACTGACATGACCTCGGCAAAGGGGGCGTTGACCAATACCGAGCCGTCGATCAGCGACACCTCGTCAAGGTCGCCGCGCCGGACATGCGCCGCCAGAACGCGCGTGGTGAAGGCCTCGCGACTGGCCCAGTTCTCGCCGCGCTCTTGCGCCAGCGCGTCGATTTCGGCCAGTTGCAGCGGCGGAAAGGCGCCCGGAAAGCTGGCGGTTGCGCGCGCAGCAAAGATCAGGTCCAGCGCCGGGGCCAGAGCTGCGCCACCTTGCACGGGGACCAGCGCGCGAAAGCCGATCGACAAGCGATGTTCGCCCTCCTCTACTTGCGCGGGGCTGTGCAGGCGCAGCTTTTCCATGCGGCCCTTGAAATCGGTCGCGGTGACGAACAGGTCGATCGGATGCCCGCGTGGCAACAGCGGCGCCCCGCCCCCTCCTTTTGCCATCGCATCGAGCGCTTCGGCCAGCAGGCGCGAGAAACCCAGGCCGCTGAATGGCGGCGCGAACCAGCGCGAGCGGATCAGCCGCGACAGCTTGCTCCGCACTTCGGAACGCGTTTCCGGCGCCACCGACGCTGACACGACATTGCCGGGCCGCGTCAGAATAAAGCGCACCAGTGGGATCGCCCAGAATTTGGCCATTCGGGACCACGGGCGAGCGTCGGGGTCGAGCAGCACATCGACGTCGGCGCGCCCCAGCCACAGCGCCGTCAGCGGTTCCAGCGACTGGCCCGAATGGATCGCCTGGGCCAGAAAGACGCCGTTCATCCCGCCTGCGCTGGCGCCAGCGATAATATCCGGCAGGACGCGCAGGCGGATGCCGTGCCGCACTTCGATCTGGCGCAGGAGATCGAGATAGACGCGCTCGGTGCCGCTGGCGGGCAGATCGTCGTCAGGAGCGTGATAGGCACGGCTGGCGCGCGCCAGTTTCCACAGCTCCTTGGTGACGCCATGCATATATACCGCGAGGCTGATCCCGCCGTAACAGACCAGGCCGATCCGCAATTCCTTTTGGCGCATGATTTTCCTTCTGGCGCGTTCCGACTGGCATGGCAGACCCCGGCGCGCTTCGCCAGCGGCTAATCCCGCAGCGCCAGGTGCTTGCGTTCGATTTTTGTTCTCGTTATGGGATAGACATGGCCAAGCCCAAAAATCGATTTGCCTGCGGCGCCTGCGGCAGCATCACACATCGCTGGCAGGGGCAATGTCCCGATTGCGCGGAATGGAACACGCTGGCCGAAGACGCGCCGCTGACGATTTTTTCTTCCAAACACGACTTGTCGTCGGGCGGGCGGGCGATTGCTTTTGAGGCGCTGGATGCCAAAACGGCACCGTTGCGGCGGCGGCCGACCGGACTGGCGGAATTCGACCGGGCGCTGGGCGGCGGGCTGGTGCCGGGCAGCGCGATATTGATGGGCGGCGATCCGGGCATCGGCAAGAGCACGCTGCTGATCCAGACCGCGGCGGCGATCGCGCGCAGCGGCAAGGTTGCAGTCTATATCAGTGGCGAGGAAGCGGCGGGCCAGGTTCGCTTGCGCGCGGACCGGCTGGGGCTGGCCGATGCCCCGATCCAACTGGCTGCTGCGACATCGGTGCGCGATATCCTGACGACGCTCAATGACATGGACCCGCCGGCGCTGCTGGTGATCGATTCGATCCAGACCATGCATTCCGACCAGATCGAGGGCGCGCCGGGCACGGTGTCGCAAGTGCGTGGCTGCGCGTTCGAACTGATCCGCTATGCCAAACAGAGCGGGGTGGCGCTGGTGCTGGTCGGCCATGTTACCAAAGACGGCAGCATCGCCGGGCCGCGCGTGCTCGAACACATGGTCGATGTGGTGATGAGCTTCGAGGGCGAACGCAGCCATCAGTATCGCATTCTGCGCAGTCTGAAGAACCGCTTTGGTCCGATCGATGAGATCGGCGTCTTTGCCATGGCTGGGGCGGGGCTGGAGGAGGTGGCCAATCCCTCGACGCTGTTCCTGTCGGGCCGCGATCTGCCGGTGTCCGGCAGCGCGGTATTCCCCGCCATCGAGGGCACGCGACCAGTGCTGGTGGAGATTCAGGCGCTGATCGTCCGGCTGGCCAGCGGCGCTACCCCGCGCCGCGCGGTTGTGGGTTGGGATGCAGGACGGCTGGCGATGCTGCTGGCCGTACTGGAAGCGCGCTGCGGGCTGAATTTTTCCAGCGCGGAAGTATATCTGAACGTCGCGGGCGGTTATCGGCTGGTCGATCCCGGTGCCGATCTGGCGGTAGCGGCTGCGTTGATTTCGGCGTTGGCGGACAAGCCGCTGCCCGTCGATGCCGTGTGGTTCGGCGAGGTTTCGCTGGCGGGAGAGGTGCGCGGCGTGGCCCATGCGCAATTGCGGCTGCGCGAATCCGCAAAGTTGGGATTCCCCGGAGCTTTTGGCCCGAACGACGCGCTCAAAGGCCAAAGCGAAGCGTCCAGACAGGGGTTTGAATCGGGTTTTTCCCCGATCCGGCTGCTGCCAAATCTCGTTGACCGCATCATGGGCACGGCATAAGCCGCCGCCGATGACAGGCTTTGACATTGCGGTACTGGTGATCGTCGGGCTTGGTGCGGTCACCGGGTTCATGCGCGGTTTTGTTCATGAATGTCTGGTGCTGGCTGCTTGGATCGTTGCCGTGTTGGCGATCCATACTTTTCTGTCGCAGACGACCGCGCTGCTGCTGCCCTATATCCACTCTCCGAGCGGCGCTTCGGTTCTGGCCTTTGCAATCCTGCTGATTGTGCCGCTTGCCGGGATCAAGCTGGTCGCCAACTGGCTGGGCTCGGCGACGCGCAATTCGGTGATAGGGCCGATCGACCGGATGCTGGGCCTTGGCTTTGGCGCGGTGAAAGGCACGCTGATCGTCGTGCTGGCGTTTTCTGTCGCGGCACTGGGCTATGACGTGGCTTGGGGCAAGGCTGGCCGGCCGCCCTGGATTACGGCATCACGGACCTATCCGTTCATCAACGCCTGCAGCGACAAGCTGGTTGCAGCGATCAGCGAGCGACGACACGATTCGGCGGATGCAGGGGAGAGTGGGGCCGACACAACCCCCGCCGATGTTGCCAGCCCGGCGCCAACGCCCAGGCACCATCACAAACATTTGCATTCCGATTAGTCATGGCGACCGCCACCTTGCTCTATACGCCCGAAATTCTGGGACTGGCTGCGGCACTTGCCGATTACCCGGCGGATGCGTCACTGCCGCTGTCCGGCAGCGCCCGGTCCAAAAGCTGCGGCAGCAGCTTGACCATGCAACTGGCAATCGACGATGCCGGGCTGATCGCGCGGCTGGGCATCGCGGCCCATGCCTGCGCCATTGGCCAAGCCGCCATCGCGATTTTCGCGCGCGCCGCGCCCGGGCGCTCGGTCGCTGACATCGCCATGGCCGAACGTGCGATTGTTGCGTGGCTTGCAGGCGAGGGGGGCTTGCCGGATTGGCCCGGACTGGGCGCGATTACCCCTGCCGCTGCATATCACGCACGCCATGGTGCCATTCTGCTGGCGTGGCGGGCCGCGCTCGCGGCGCTTTCCAGCGACGAATACGCCAGCTAGGGCACCCACAATGATTTTGGGGTGGGAAAAATGACGGAACCGGCAAGGCACCCGGCAGTGCAGCCGACCATGGCCGACATGCGGCTGGTGATCGCTGCCAGTTCGATGGGCACGATCTTCGAATGGTATGACTTTTTTATCTATGGCACGCTCGCCGGGATTATCGGCAAGACCTTTTTTCCTGCTGGCAATGAAACGCTCCAATTGCTGCTGGTCTGGGCCGGTTTCGCGGTGGGCTTCGGGTTTCGCCCGCTCGGCGCGATTCTGTTTGGGTTTCTGGGCGACCGTCTTGGGCGAAAGTACACGTTCCTGGTCACAGTAACGCTGATGGGGCTGGCGACCGCCGGGGTCGGCATGATTCCGTCGGCGGCCCGCATTGGCTATGCCGCGCCGCTGCTGGTGCTGGGCTTGCGCATCCTGCAAGGGCTGGCGCTGGGCGGCGAATATGGCGGCGCGGCGATTTACGTTTCGGAACACGCTCCGCCTGAACGGCGCGGCTATTTCACCGGCTATATCCAGGCCAGCGTGGTTGGCGGCTTTGTGCTAAGCCTGATCGTGGTGCTGAGTTGCAAGGCGTTGATGAGCGCGGCGACTTGGGCAGAATGGGGCTGGCGCCTGCCTTTCCTGCTGAGCATGGCGCTGCTGGCGATTTCGCTGTGGATGCGCCTGAAACTCTCCGAAAGCCCGGTGTTCCGCGCCATGCAGGAAGCAGGCGAGCTAGCCGGCAACCCTTTCGTGGAAAGCTTCAGCTATCCGGGCAACAAGCGCCGGCTGTTCATTGCCCTGTTCGGCGTAGCCGCCGGCCTGACCGTGATCTGGTACACCGCGATGTTCTCGGCACTCAGCTTTCTGAAAAGCACCGCACGGATGGACGATACCGCCGCCGACATTATTGTCGGTATCGGTGCCGCCTGCGGCATGGTGTTTTTCGTGATTTTCGGCAAACTCTCTGACCGCATCGGGCGCAAGGCCCCTATCGTGATCGGCTATGCCTTGACGCTGGTACTGCTGTTCCCGCTGTTCGGCGTGGTCGGTAACGCCGCCAATCCCGGCCTCGCCGCTGCAGCGGTCCGCGCGCCGGTGATCGTCGCTGGCCCGAATTGCGCGTATCAGCCATTCGCCACCGAGCAGCCCACGCCTTGCGGCAAGCTGCTATCCGATCTCGCCGGAGTGGGCGTGCCCTATCGCCTGGTTTTGGCCCCGGCGCTGGCCGTCACGGTGGGCGGTCAGCCGCTCGCGCTGAGCGACTATCCGTGGGCGGACAAGGTCAAACGCGGCAAAGCACTGCAGGCTGCGCTTGGCACATTCGGCTATGATCTGGCCAAGGTGACGCCGTCACTGGGCAATGCGCTCAAGATCGTGCTTGCGCTGCTGGCGATGATGGCGCTGTCGGGCATGACGTATGGGCCAGTCGCCGCGCTGTTGTCCGAGATGTTCCCGCCGCGCATCCGCTATTCCTCGATGTCGATTCCCTATCACATCGGCACTGGCTATTTCGGCGGGTTCCTGCCGCTGATTGCCAGCTATATCGTCGCCAAGACCGGCAATCCTTATGCCGGTTTATGGTACACGTGGGGCGTGGTCGCGGTGGCGCTGGTGGTCGCAATCTGGGGCCTGAAGGGTGGCCCTCCGCGCGATTTCAGTGACGATGTTGCCTGAAGCGCCCGTTCCACCCGCTGCGCTTCGTCTAAGAATAGACCGCGCCGCTTTAGCGGATAACTGGCGTGAGCTCGACAGGTTGTCAGGAACCGCGCGAGCTGGTGCGGCGGTTAAGGCCGGTGGCTATGGCGTCGGCGCGCGCGTGGCGGTGCAGGTGCTGCACAAGGCGGGCTGCCGCGATTTTTTTGTCGCTCATTGGGGTGAAGCAGCAGAACTGCTCGATTTGACAGCGCCGGGGTCGATCTCGGTGCTGCATGGCCCGCTCACTGCCGCCGATGCCGCCTGGGCCAAGGCCACGTGTTTGCGCCCGGTGATCAATTCGCTGCATCAGGCGCGGCTGTGGCTGGACGCTGGCGGGGGCACTTGCGATCTGATGATCGATACCGGCATCAACCGGCTCGGCCTGCCACTCAGTGACCTGGGCGACCCGCTTGTGGCGCGGCTCGACATCGATGTGCTGCTCTCGCATCTCGCCTGCGCCGACGAGGATAGTCCGCTCAATGCGATCCAGTTGGCGCGTTGGCAGGATGCGCAGGCCCACGTTCGGCACCGCCGTGCCAGCCTTGCCAATAGTGCCGGCATCGCGCTGGGCAATGCATATCATGGCGATCTGACCCGCCCCGGCCTATCGCTTTATGGTGGGGTGCCGCGCGCGGAGCTGGCGCCAAACATCCGTCAGGTGGCCTTTCCACAGGCGGCGGTGATGCAGATTCGCGAACTGAGCGCGGGGGACAGCGTCGGCTATAACGCCACCTTTGTGGCAACCGCGCCAATGCGCGTCGCCGTGATCGCGCTGGGCTATGCCGATGGTTTCCTGCGCTGCTGGTCCAGTTGCGGCGAAATGCTTGCGGGCGGCCTCAGCCTGCCGGTGCTGGGTCGGGTCTCGATGGACATGACCGTGATCGACGCTTCCGCTGCCCCTGAACTGCGTGAAGGCGACTGGGTAGAGGCCGCGTACGACCTGCCGCAAGCGTCAAACCGGTCCGGCCTGTCGCAATATGAATTGCTGACGCTGCTGGGGGGACGCTTTCAGCGATAGCGGTATCCGCCCGACCAGCGCTTCCAACGTCCTCCTGACGCCAATCCGATGTTGCTGCGCAGCATTTTGTTGCGCTGCATTGCCAGTCAATGGTACGCAACCGATAGAGCAAGGAAGGTTGGCAATGGCGGAGAATAAGGGCGCGCAGGACGACACGATCATCATCAAGAAATATGCCAATCGGCGGCTTTATAATACGAGGTCGTCGAGTTACATCACGCTCGACCATCTTGCCAAAATGACGCGGGAAGGTGTTGAATTCAAGGTACTCGATGCCAAAACCGGCACCGACATTACCCATCAGATCCTGACCCAGATCATCATGGACGAGGAATCCAGCGGCGAGCAGATCCTGCCAGTCAATTTCCTGCGCCAATTAATCGGCATGTACGGTAATTCGATGCAATCGCTGCTGCCGCAATATCTCGAAGCCTCGATGGAACATTTTCGCACCAATCAGGTCAATTTGCACCAGGCGTTCAAGGAATCGATCGGCAACAATCCGATGGCCAAGCTAGCGCAGCAGAACATGGCGATGTTCAAGGCGGCAACATCGGCGTTCATGCCGATTGTCGATGGGCCCGCTACCAAGGGCCCTGCCGGTGCGGCGACCGACGATGCCACCCGCGATGAACTGGCGGCGCTGCGCGAACAAATGGCACAAATGCAGCGCCGGCTGGATTCACTGTCCAAGTAGGCCGCGTTTCGAGGTCGGGCGTTTGTGTCGGCGGCATCACGCGGCATTTTCTAGTGGTCGTATCGTTTTTGCGAAAAACCGGTTCCCACTTTTTCACACGATGCTCTAACGAACTAGCATGAATCAAAAAACCGCCATTCGCCACGCCTTGTCCGTCACCCGTGCTGACGATTTTGCCGCCTGGTATCAAGAGGTCATCGCCGAAGCCGAAATGGCCGAAGAATCCGGTGTGCGCGGCTGCATGGTTATCCGACCTTGGGGTTACGGCATCTGGGAGCGTATACAGGCACTGATGGACGCACGGATCAAGGCCGCCGGTGTCGAAAATTGCTATTTCCCGCTGTTCATCCCGCTATCCTATTTCGCCAAGGAAGCGGCTCACGTCGAGGGTTTTGCCAAGGAAATGGCGGTGGTGACGCATCACCGCCTGATCGGGGACGGCAAAGGCGGGCTGATTCCTGATCCTGAGGCGAAACTGGAGGAGCCGCTGATCGTGCGCCCGACCAGCGAAACCGTGATCGGCGCGGCGATGGCGCGCTGGATCCAGAGCTGGCGCGACTTGCCGATGCTGACTAACCAATGGGCCAATGTCGTGCGCTGGGAAATGCGCACCCGCATGTTCCTGCGCACCAGTGAGTTCCTGTGGCAGGAAGGGCATACCGCCCATGCCGACCGCGCCGATGCCATGGCGGAAACGCTGCGCGCGCTGGAAATGTATCGCAGCTTTGCGGAGGATGCGCTCGCAATGCCGGTGATGGCTGGTGAAAAACCTGAAAACGAACGTTTCCCGGGTGCTGTCGCCACTTACAGCATCGAAGCGATGATGCAGGATGGCAAGGCACTGCAAGCGGGCACGTCGCATTATCTCGGCACCGGCTTTGCCGAGTCGGCAGGCATTCGCTATCAGGATCGCGAGGGGCAGCAGGCCTTGTGCCATACGACCAGCTGGGGTATTTCAACGCGGTTGATCGGCGGCGTCATCATGACGCATGGCGACGACGACGGGTTGCGCGTGCCGCCCGCGATTGCCCCGCAGCAAGTGGTGATTCTGCCGATGCTGCGCGACAATGACGATGATGCGGCGCTGCTGACCTATTGCGAGGAACTGCGCGCCGCGCTTGCCGGGCAACAGGCGCTGGGTGAACCGATCCGCGTGCTGCTCGATAAGCGGGCAGGTAAAGCGACCCAGAAACGCTGGGCCTGGGTCAAAAAGGGCGTGCCGCTGATCCTTGAAATCGGTGGCCGCGATGCTGGCAATAACCAGGTTTCGGTGCTGCGCCGGGACCGGCTGTGGCGCGATGATGGCAAGGTTGCATTCGCTGGCGAAGCGCGTGACGATTTTGTGGCACGTGCCGCTGCCGAGTTGGCAGATATCCAGCACAGCCTGCACCGCGAAGCCGCCGAGCGCCGCGACGCCCAGATCATTCGCGGCATTGCCAGCATGGCTGCGCTGGAGGCGGTCTTCGCCGACGATCAGCGTTACCCCGGCTGGGTCGAACTGGGCTGGTCGCGCCCGACCGGTGCCGCGCTGGATGACGTTGTCGCCAAGCTCAAGGCGCTCAAGCTGACCATCCGCAACACGCCGCTCGGCGTTGCGGCGCCATCCGGAAACTGCATTTTTACTGGCGATCCGGCGGTTGAAACCATCACTATCGCCCGGTCCTACTGACTTGCCCGGCCCCAGACCGCAACCCGGCTTGCCAACCCGCCAGCAAGTCCTCGACTTCATCGCCGCATCGCCGATCCCCGCCGGCAAGCGTGAAATCGCGCGCGAATTCGGATTGAAGGGCAATGAGAAAATCCAGCTCAAGACGCTGCTTAAAGACATGGCCGAGGAAGGCCTGATCGACGGCAAGCGCACCGCCTTTCACGCCTTGGGCGGCGTACCGCGTGTCACTGTACTGCGCGTCGTCGATATCGAAGATGGCGAGGCCATTGCCATCCCTGACAGTTGGCAGCCCGAAGACGCCGTGCCGCCGCCGCGCTTGCGCGTGATCGAGCGCGGACCGGGTGGCAAACGCGCAGCCGGACCCGCTTTGCGAAAGGGCGACCGCGTACTTGCGCGCACCGAGGAAGCCGGGAAGGGCTGGCTCGCCTACCCGATGAAGAGATTGCCCGCCGACGAAGATCAGGTGATGGGCGTCGTTGAAACCGATGGCAACGGCAAGCATTGGCTGGCCCCGGTGGACAAGCGCGTCCGTCACGCCGTGCCGATTGCCGATCTGGCCGAGGCACAAGTTGGCAATCTGGTGCTGGCCGAGCCTGCGGGCCGCAGTCCGCGCGGCGGCCTGCGCGTTACCGCGATCCTGGGCGATCCACTCGCCCCGCGCGCGTTCAGCCTGATCGCCATCCACAAGCACGGCATCCCGCATGTGTTTACAACCGAGGTGCTGGAAGAAGCCGAACTGGCGGCGCGCTTGCCGCTGAATGCAGAACGTCGGGAAGACCTGACGCATTTGCCAATCGTGGCCATCGATCCCAGCGACGCACGTGACCATGACGACGCGATCTGGGCTGAACCAGATGGGGATGGCGGCTTTCGCGCGCTGGTCGCGATTGCCGATGTGTCGTTTTACGTCCGCCCCGGTGGCGCGGTCGATCGCGAAGCGCGCAAACGAGGCAATTCGGTCTATTTCCCCGACCGGGTGGTGCCGATGTTGCCCGAAGTGCTGTCGGCTGACGTCTGTTCGCTCAAGGCGGGCGCCCCCCGCGCGGCGATGGCGTGCCATATGACGATCAGCGCCACGGGGCAGGTGACGTCCTGGCGCTTTACCCGCGCCATCGTTCGTATCGCCGAAGTCATTGCCTATGAGGACGCGCAGGCCCGGATCGATGCCGGCAAGCTTGGCGAAAAACCGGACCCCGCGCTGCAAAACCTGTGGGCCTGCTGGGCTGCTCTGGCCGATGCGCGCGACGCGCGCGATCCGCTCGCGCTCGACCTGCCCGAACGCCGGGTGGTGCTCGACAGCCAAGGCCGCATCACCGAAATTGCGCTGCGTGAGCGCCTTGATGCGCACCGCGTTGTTGAGGATTTCATGATCGCCGCCAACGTGGCAGCGGCCAAGGCGCTGGAAGCGAAGGTCCAGCCCATCGTTTACCGGGTCCACGAAACGCCAAGCCGCGAAAAGCTGGTCGCGTTGAAGGACTATCTCGCCACCTTCGAGCGCAAACTGTCGCTGGGGCAGGTGATTACCCCTGGCCTATTCAACCGTATGCTGAAGGATATCGCTGATCCATCTGAAAAGGCGTTGATTATGGAGGCTGTGCTGCGCAGCCAGACTCAGGCCTATTATGGGCCGCGCAACGCCGGGCACTTTGGGCTGGCGCTGGGTTCCTACGCGCATTTCACCTCGCCAATCCGGCGTTATGCCGATCTGTTGGTGCACCGCGCGCTGGTCGATGGCTATCATCTGGAACAACCCGTGCCGCATGCCGGGTTGCCCGCTACCTCGGGGCTGTCAGAACGCGACCGCGCCGATCTCACCCGCGTCAGCGAGGCGATCAGCGTCGCCGAACGCCGCGCCATGGAAGCCGAGCGCGATACCATCGATCGCTACGTCGCGGCGTGGCTGTCCGCGCGTGTCGGCGAGACCTTCGACTGCCGCGTCACCGGAGTGCAGCGGTTTGGGCTGTTCGCCACGATTGTCGGGCTGGGCGGCGATGGGCTGGTGCCGATCTCGGTGCTGGGCGACGAACGCTTTGCCCATGATGAGGCCGCCAAGGCGTTGGTCGGCGAACGGACCGGCACGCGCTTTGCCATGGGCGATATGCTCCGGCTAAAGCTGGCCGAGGCCAATCCCCTGACCGGCGCGTTGAAGTTCGAGCCGGAGGAGAGCACAGGCGGCCCGATCGAACCGCGCGGGCGGCCGTTACCGGGGCGCAAGGGCAATCACCCAGTGGGCCAGCGTGGACGACCAGCGAATGTCCGGCATCAAGGGCGCAGGCGGTGAGTTTCTTGAATTCGTTACCCTGAAACCAGTTCAGCATGACGAGAGTGGAAATCGAGCGTCCACCCTAACTCAACCGATCGATATCCGCCTCGCTCAGCGATCCCGGCACGATAAACAGCGGGCAGGGCATGGTTCCGGCGCCCGGCCCGGCGAAATGGGTGATCAAAGGTCCGGGGCCGCCGTCTTTCGCCGCGCCCAGCACCAAAGCCGCCACTTCCGGGTGTTCGTCCAGATAAGCTCGTACCATCTTGATGCCCTCACCGCTGCGCACCGCGATCACGGGCATCAGCCCGCCTTCGGACAGCACATTGCCCGCTGCACTGGTCACCACCACTTCGGCGCGGCTGCGTGCCTCGTCCTCGATGGTGGCCTGGACGCCGCCGAAGGCGACGAAGGGCTGCGGCGGCACCAATGCCAGCAGATGGACCGAGCCATCGGTCTTTGCGGCGCGGCGCACGGCAAAGCGCATCGCGACGGCCGCTTCCTCGGTTTCATCCATGATGACCAGATAAACGCGCATGCCGATGCCCCCCAAGAGCGCTTGCGGTAGGCCGTATGCTATCGCTACAACGCCTTTACGTGCAAGTGTCTTGCCCCGGTGTAGCAATTTCGCCAGACACTTGGCAATTCCCATCCGGCCAGAGGACCAGCCTGCCCATGCCGATTTCGATCAAGATGCCTGCCCTGTCCCCCACTATGGAAACAGGGAAACTGGCCAAATGGCTAATCAAAGTCGGCGATAAGGTCGCGTCCGGCGATATCATGGCCGAGATTGAGACCGACAAGGCTACCATGGAATTCGAAGCGGTGGACGAGGGGACGATTACCTCGATCGACGTCGCTGCCGGCGACGAAGACGTGAAGGTGGGGACAGTGATCGCCACCCTGACCGGCGAGGACGAGGGCGCGCCGGCAAAGGCACCGGCGGCAAATGCCCCGGAAACCGTACCGCCAGTGGAAAAGGCTGCCGAGGCGGCAGCCGCCGCGCCGTCAGCCCCCAAAGCCCGACCTGAAAGTGGCGCCGAACGGGTGATCGCCTCGCCGTTGGCCAAGCGCCTTGCCGCCGAAAAGGGCGTGGACCTTGCCGCGCTGAAGGGAAGCGGCCCCAACGGACGAATCATCAAGGCGGATGTCGACAGCGCCGAGCCAGGAAAACCCGCTGCGCCGGTCGCGACCGCACCGGCGTTGGAACCAAAACCCGTGCCCGCAGCAGCGCCGTCCGCGCCCGCGTCCATGCCGCAGAAACTGGCCGGCTCACTTGCCGACTTCGGCATACCCTTTGCGGATGAAAAACTGTCGAGCATGCGCAAGGTGATCGCGCGTCGCCTGACGGAATCAAAGCAGACGGTGCCGCATATTTACCTCACCGTGGATATTCGGCTCGATGCCCTGCTCAGATTACGCGCCGAATTGAACGAGGCGCTGGCCAGCCGTAACATCAAGCTCTCGGTCAACGATCTGCTGATCAAGGCGCTCGGCGCGGCGCTGGTTGCGGTGCCTGCCTGCAACGTCTCTTTTGGGGGCGACGTCATGCGGCAATATGCGCGTGTCGATATCTCGGTCGCGGTCAGCATCCCGGGCGGGTTGATCACGCCGATCATCATCGACGCCGGTACCAAGGGTGTGGTGCAGATAGCGACCGAGATGGGCGCGCTGGCCACCAAGGCCAAGGAAGGCAAGCTGCAACCGTCTGAATATCAGGGTGGAACCGCCAGCCTGTCGAACATGGGCATGATGGGGATCAAGCAGTTCGAGGCGGTTATCAACCCGCCACAGGGGATGATCATGGCCATCGGCGCAGGCGAAAAGCGGCCATGGGTGATGCCCGACGGAGCGCTGGGCGTGGCAACCGCAATGTGCGCCACCGGCAGCTTTGATCACCGAGCGATTGATGGCGTTGATGGCGCGCAATTGATGGGCGCGTTTCGCGAACTGGTGGAAAAGCCGCTGGGCCTGCTGGTCTGATTGACCCGACAACAACAGTAAACGGAGTTTGCAGTGTCTGACAGCTATGATGTGATCGTTCTCGGGTCCGGTCCCGGCGGCTATGTTGCCGCGATCCGGGCCAGCCAGTTGGGGCTGAAGGTAGCGATCGTCGAGCGCGAATTGCTAGGCGGCATCTGCCTCAACTGGGGCTGCATCCCGACCAAGGCGCTGCTGCGCTCGGCCGAGGTGCTGCATCAGATGAAGAATGCCAAGGCTTATGGCTTGTCGGCCGACAATGTGCAGGCCGATCTTGGCGCCGTTGTTGCACGGTCGCGCGGGATCTCGAAGCAGCTGAACCAGGGCGTCACGCACCTGATGAAGAAGAACAAGGTGACGGTGCATATGGGGCAGGGCAAGCTGACGGCGCCCGGTAAGCTGGAATTGACTGCCGCCGATGGCAAGGTCGAGGAAATCGCTGCCAAACATATCATCATCGCCACCGGCGCCCGCGCCCGCGAATTGCCAGAAGCGAAATCGGACGGCAAGCGCGTCTGGACGTATCGCCACGCGATGACTCCCACAGAAATGCCGACCAAGCTTCTGGTTATCGGTTCGGGCGCGATAGGGATCGAGTTCGCCAGTTTTTACAACGATATGGGTGCCGAAGTTACCGTGGTCGAGATGCTTGACCGCATTGTCCCGGTGGAAGACGCCGATGTCTCGGCGTTTTTGGAAAAGTCATTAAAAAAACAGAAACTTTCCATTCATACGTCAACCAACGTCACGATTGACGAGGTTGGCGCTGACAGCGTCAGGGTTACGTTGAAGGGCAAGGACGGCAAGGAAACCCCTGGCGAATTCAGCCACGTCATTGTCGCCATCGGCATCGTCCCCAATCTTGAAAACATCGGCCTCGAAGACCTGAAAATCGAGCGCGACAAGCGTTCTAACATCAAGGCCGACGCCTATGGCCGCACCAATGTCCCCGGCGTCTGGGCGATCGGCGATTGCATCGATGGCCCGTGGCTGGCGCATAAGGCAAGCCATGAAGGCGTCACTGCCGCCGAAGCCATCGCCCGGGAATTGGGCAATACCGACATTCAGCCGCACCCGCTCGATCGCGGCAATATCCCCGGTTGTACCTATTGCCACCCGCAAATCGCCAGCGTCGGCTTGACCGAAGCCAAGGCAAAAGAGGCCGGCTACGAGCTGAAAGTCGGCAATTTCCCCTTCATTGGCAATGGCAAGGCGATCGCGCTGGGCGAACCCGAAGGCTTCATCAAGACGGTGTTCGACGCCAAAACCGGCGAATTGCTTGGCGCGCACATGATCGGTGCGGAAGTAACCGAACTGATCCAAGGCTATATCGTCGGCAAAACGTTGGAAACCACCGAAGCCGAATTGATCCAGAGCGTCTTCCCGCACCCCACGCTGTCCGAAATGATGCATGAATCGGTGCTGGCCGCTTATGGACGGGCAATTCACATGTGAGATTGGCAATACGCAGCACCACCGCTGTTCGACCTATCACGCATGGTCAGTCGCAAGAACGCCATGGATCACATCGTCAGCGGCCGATCATAGCCCGTGAGTTCCAGATAGCCGCGACCCCCGCGCGTGCGCACTGCACCTTCCCAATAAACGGGCAGTCCACTGCGCCGCGCATCAAGTTCCTGCGCAGCAAACAACGGCGCCAGCCGCCAGTGTTCGATGCGGCCGCCGACCCGGATGCTGACATCCTGCATGACGGGATAAACCGCGCCGGTTGCCTTGCTGCGCCATGTCGACACGGTGGTGAAGCTGACGTCGCGCGGCTCCAGCACGATTGTCTTGCCGTCCGCGCGGCGCAGCGCTCCGCCCGCCCACAATGTACCGCCACCCGGGCGCCTGATGCGAAACGCCATCAGCGCCGAGCCATCGTCAAAGTTGAGCCCGGTCCAGTCCCAGCCTTGCGCGGCCGGCGCCAGATAGTTGGACGACCATTCGCGATCCAGCCAGGCTTCTCCCGTCACGGCCACCGTCCGGTCGCCGCGCCGCACCTGGCCGCTGACCCGCAAATGGGGGATCGAGTAATAATAGCTCGCCTGCTGCGGCAGGGGGCCCTTGCGGCTATATCCTTGCTGGCCCTGCAGCAGAACCGGTTGGGTCGGCTGCAGGGCCAGCGACAGTGCAAAACCATCGGCGGCAACGCGAGCCTGCCACCGTCCATCGGACATGCGCTGCAATCGCCAGTTGCGGATCGCCACGTCGCCATCGCCGACCCGCGCCGATGCCAGCCCAAAGCCCTGACGCGCAGCGCGCTGGTCGTGCAGCAGCCGACCGTTTTCCGGATCGGATAGCGCGGCATGGGCGAACATCACCTGGCTGGCGGCGAAGCGGCTGGTGTTACGCGCATCGACTTGCGGCCGGGTACGGAAGAAAGTGACCTGAAATCCCAGATCCTTGCCATCCGCTGTCCGCAGCCAGCCGGTGACATACCACCATTCGGTGCGAAATTGCGGATGCGCGCCGTGGTCCGCGGGAAAGCGCAGGGTAATTCCCGGCGCAACGACCGGATAGGGCGTAGCGGCGGGGGCAACCGCCGCGATCAGCGATATCCAGCTCATTATCATGGCGGTCCTGCGCATCACCAATCCTCCCGCACCGACTGGATCGCGCTGTTGGCCGTTGCGCGGCGTCCTGCAAGCATGGCCGTGATCGCCGCGGCACTGGTCAGCGCCGCGGCGACGCCAAGCAGCGTCCCGACCGGGACGCGGGTCG
>JAYUBN010000057.1:0-20621 GCA_043740855.1 Sphingomonadales bacterium
GCCCCCTCCGTCGGCTCTGCGGGGTGAAACGTCTCCCGCAGGCGTAGATCGTGTTGGACCGGATTTTAGCGCATAACGCTGCGAACTATGAAGCACATCCTCGGCCCCGCTCTTGACCCGCCAACGACCGGAACAGCGATCTTTATGGGCCAGGCTCACTGCAGCCAGGCTCACGCTTTGGTTAAGCCGTTAGCGCCCTGCTTTTGGTGGCCTTGGCAAGGCGCGCGATCGACTGAAAAGCCGGGATGGCCTGGCCGGAATTCCCGATTGAGTCCCCCCTGTCAGTCACGCTTACACCCCCGCGTCCGACATATACCTCTGATTCTAAATGATATTTAATCCGACCAGAGGCAGATTTCAGCCTTGCCTGTCACTGGCGTTTACACTTTTCGATTCATGTGATCAGCACCCCTATCTAAGCCACTAGAAAATATACAAATTCAAAACTGGCACGGACTTTGCATAAACTATGCTAGGGTACCATATAACAAGTGGCAGGGAGGCTTTTCGGTCTCGATTGTCGAACCTGCAACCTGCTACCGATAACGATCAAAGGGATCATTCCGATGAAGTTTAAACTTGCAATGCTGGCGGCAATTTCTGCGCTCGCCATCGCCTCTCCCGCTGCAGCGACGGTCTATTTGGTTGGTCCACCGAATTTTATCGTCATGCCACAGGGCGGGACGATTTTCACTGCGCCGTCAATCGTTGCCAATCTTTCGGTCGTCCCTAATGGCCCCGGCGTGTTTACCGCTGATTTCCGGTTCACTATTCCACAGTTTGGCCTGGGTTCGGGCGATGTCACCACATCCTACAACAAGATTAATGGGATCAACTACATCACTTTCATCCCGACAGCTGCCCATCCTGGTTTGGGGGTGACTTTCAATGGCAACGTCGTTCCAGTCGTGCTTTCGAACCATGGTCTGACTCAGACGGCCAGCCTGTCCAATGTCACGATCCTCAGGAACATGCAGAATGATTTGATCTTGACGTTTTATGCAAAACGGTACGGTACGATAGGTGGAACACTGACGTTTGATACGTCAGTTCCAGAGCCCGCTACCTGGGCCACGTTCCTGCTGGGCTTTGGGTTTATCGGTTTTGCGCTCCGTCGCAAGCTGGCAGGAAAGCTGCTGGCGGCCTGATCCCGACCAAAATCAGTCTTCTGCGGGGCGGTGGGAAACCACCGCCCCGTTTTTTTAGCATTGTGGCAAAAAGTCGGGCGAGGGGGCAATCGTGCTTTCGCCTTCCAGCCTTCTGGCATTCCGCACTATCGCGACGCACTTTACCGATCCTCTTGCCGCTTTCAAAGCGGCTCAGACCGCAATCGCCCTTGATCTTTGTGTGCATGGTACGGCGTGCATATCGTGCATCGCACGCTTCGACTGGCTGCAGCATCCCCAGGTTATCCCGGGGGCGGCGGCGTCCGCATTCTGCTGGTTGGCGATACTATTGCTTACGGCGCGGGTGTTGCTGCGCACAACGGGCGCCTGCGGCTTGCGCGATGCGGTCGCCACCGCCGAAACCAGCAAGCGCATGGCCGGCAGCATCCAGCACCGTGCCGGTGCCGACATCGTTCCGCTGGTTCCGGCCGGAAAGGGCCAAATTGCCTCCGGACGAATTCATCCCTGTTGCAGATCGGTGCTTCCGGCGCGGCGCCTCAACGTCGTGCGTGATGCGCGGCCGGATCCGCGTCGACTTGTGCTGAAGATCGCCGAGACCGTGTTGCAAGAACGCACCGCCAATACCCAGGCATTGATGCCCGAGCTGGTCGATGTCGGCGTCCGTTTTGCCCGCGAAGATTTTGGTACCACCTATTCCGCGCTGAGCTATCCAAACAAATATCGGTTGAGCAGGATCATGGTTGATCGCAGCTTCGTTTCGGGACCAAGCGCAGGTCGGGGAGGCGGGAGGGGCTGGCGGGATCTGTGTTGCCCTTGCTCGCCAACGATTCCCCCCTTCGGCATCTAATGCTATTGAGAATGATTTGCAAATAGGTAGATGATGTCTGGCGTTTTCCTGCCTTGCAATACCGGGCGGGGAGGAATAGGGCGCTTCGCAAGTTAAATGATTATCGGGCAAAAAGTAGCCTACGCGCTTGCGGGGCTGTGCTGGCCAACCTAACTTTTCGATGCTGCCGGCCGTTCATTTGGTCTTGGCAAGCCCCGCAACAGCATTAAGGATATGAATTTCCTCATGGCACGCAAAAAGATCGCGTTGATCGGCGCCGGAAACATCGGCGGCACCTTGGCTCACCTCGCTGCGCAAAAAGAATTGGGCGACATCGTGTTGTTCGACGTAGTCGATGGCGTGCCGCAGGGCAAAGCACTCGACTTGTCGCAATGCGGCCCGGTCGAGGGTTTCGATGCCAAGCTGACCGGAACCAACGATTATGCCGATATCGCCGGGGCCGATGTCATCATCGTCACTGCCGGGGTGCCGCGCAAGCCGGGTATGAGCCGCGACGATCTGCTGGGTATCAACCTCAAGGTGATGAAGGCCGTCGGCGAGGGCATCCGCAACCACGCCCCCGGCGCTTTTGTAATCTGCATCACCAACCCGCTCGACGCGATGGTCTGGGCACTGCGCGAATTCTCGGGATTGCCGCATAACATGGTTGTCGGCATGGCCGGTGTCCTTGATTCGGCGCGTTTCAGCACCTTCCTTGCCGAGGAATTCGGCGTGTCGGTACGTGATGTCACCAGCTTCGTGCTGGGCGGCCATGGCGACACCATGGTGCCGGTGGCCCGTTATTCCACGGTCAAGGGGATCCCGGTCCCTGACCTTATCGCCATGGGTCGCTCGACGCAGGACCGAATCGACGCCATCGTCAAGCGCACCGCCAATGGCGGCGGCGAGATTGTTGCGCTGCTCAAGACTGGTTCGGCGTTCTATGCCCCGGCAGCCTCGGCCATTGCGATGGCGGAAAGCTATCTGGGCGACCAAAAGCGCGTGCTGCCCTGCGCCGCCTATCTCAGCGGCCAGTATGGCATCGACGACCTTTATGTCGGCGTCCCGGTGATCATCGGCGCGGGCGGGGTCGAGCAGGTGATTGAGATCGCTCTGGACGACACAGCGAAGGCCGGTCTCAAAGTCTCGGTCGATTCGGTCAAGGAACTTTTGGTGGCCTGCAAGGCGATCGACGCCTCGCTGGGCTGACGCCTTTTGGCCGGACGCGCCCACGCGCCCGGCCCATTTCCTCCCGACGGAGCACCTGCATGTCAATTCTCGTCAACAAGCATACCAAGGTCATTACGCAGGGAATGACTGGCAAGACCGGTGAATTCCACACCCGGGCGGCGTTGGATTACGGTACGCAAATGGTCGCCGGAGTCACCCCCGGTAAGGGCGGGATCACCCATATCGGCCTGCCGCAGTTCGATACCGTCGCCGAGGCACGAGCTGCTACCGGTGCCACCGCCTCGTGCATCTATGTGCCGCCGCCCGGCGCTGCCGACGCCATTCTCGAAGCCATCGACGCCGGCATTGAGCTGATCGTCTGCATCACTGAGGGCATACCGGTGCTCGACATGGTCCGGGTGAAGCGTGCGTTGTCGGCCACTGGCTCGCGGCTGATCGGCCCGAACTGCCCCGGTGTGCTGACCCCCAACGAATGCAAGATCGGCATCATGCCGGGGGCGATTTTCAACAAGGGCTCGGTCGGCGTCGTAAGTCGGTCAGGGACCTTGACCTATGAAGCCGTTCACCAGACGACAATGGTCGGGCTTGGCCAGACCACTGCGGTCGGCATCGGCGGCGATCCGGTCAACGGCACCAATTTCATTGATGTGCTGGAACTGTTCCTGGCCGATGACGCCACTACCTCGATCATCATGATCGGTGAGATTGGCGGCAGCGCCGAGGAAGAGGCCGCGCAATTCCTCAAGGACGAAGCCAGGCGCGGGCGCAAGAAGCCGATGGTGGGTTTCATCGCCGGTCGTACAGCGCCGCCCGGACGCCGCATGGGCCATGCCGGTGCCATCGTTTCTGGCGGGCAGGGCGGCGCCGAAGACAAGATCGCGGCGATGGAATCGGCCGGAATTCGCGTGTCGCCTTCGCCATCCGAACTCGGCACCACGCTGGCGGCGCTGCTCAAAGAAATCGCCTGAACCCGGCGCAGAAAGGTTTGCTCATGGGTAGCGAAAGCCACGAGTTTCCAGCCAATGAGGCGGTCGATCTCGACCAGCGGCAGCCGGGGCCAAGCTGGCAGCGTGCCGGCTGGCCACTGACCGGCGCGGCCAGTGAAGACGACCTGACGCAGGCGCTCGACCCGCTGGTGCTGAAGCCGGCCGTCAAGGCAGCGGCACAGCAGGCGGGTATCATGCTGGACGAAGCGGCGATCGAGGCCGCCGCGTCCGATACCATCCGCGCCGTCATGCTGATCCGCACCTATCGCGTGCGCGGACACTTGGCCGCTGATCTCGACCCGCTGGGCTTGGTCAAGCGCGACATCCCGCCCGACATGACGGCCGAGTTTTACGGGTTTTCCGGCGATGCGCTCGACCGCAAGGTGTTCCTGGGCGGCTATCTTGGCCTGGAATGGTCGACCGTTCGCGAAATCGTCGTAATCCTGAGGGCCAATTATTGCGGCAAGGTGGGCATGGAATACATGCACATCGTCGATGTCGAAGAACGGCGTTTTCTCCAGGATCGCATGGAGGGCGCCGACAAGACCATCGATTTCACCCCCGAAGGCAAGCTGGCCATTCTTGGCGCGGTGATCCGCGGCGAACAATACGAAAAATTTCTGGGCCGTAAATATGTCGGCACCAAGCGCTTTGGCCTTGATGGCGGCGAAAGCATGATCCCGGCACTGGAAGCGGTGATCAAATACGGCGGCCAGAAAGGCGTCAAGGAAATCGTCTATGGCATGTCGCATCGCGGGCGGCTCAACGTGCTCGCCAACGTCATGGCCAAGCCGTTCAAGGTGATCTTCCACGAGTTTTCGGGCGGCACCGCGAACCCTGAGGATGTCGGCGGCTCGGGCGATGTGAAATACCATCTGGGTACCAGCACCGACCGCGAATTCGACGGTGTCAAGGTGCATATGAACCTGATGCCCAATCCCAGCCACCTAGAGACGGTCGATCCGGTGGTCCTGGGCAAGGTGCGCGCGTATCAGGTCCTGCGCGATGACATCGGCCCCGGCAAGCACAAGCAGGTGCTGCCGGTACTGATCCACGGTGACGCCGCCTTTGCCGGGCAAGGCATCGTCTGGGAATGCTTCGGGCTGTCGGGCGTGCGCGGTTATAACACCGGCGGTTGCGTCCACTTCATCATCAACAATCAGATCGGCTTCACCACCAGTCCCCAATTTTCGCGCGGCTCGCCTTATCCCTCCGACGTCGCCAAGGGGGTGCAGGCGCCGATCCTGCACGTCAACGGCGACGACCCCGAGGCGGTGACCTTCGTCAGCAAGCTGGCCATCGATTACCGCCAGCAATTTGGCCGTGATATCGTCATCGACATGTGGTGTTACCGCCGCTTCGGTCATAACGAGGGCGACGAGCCCAGCTTCACCCAGCCGCTAATGTACGCCCGCATTGGCCAGCATCCGCCGATCAGCGAGCTTTATGCCGCGCGGTTGGTCGAGCAAGGGGTGATCGGCGCGAATTATCTGAAAGACACGGTGGCGGGTTTTACCGCGCATCTCGAAGAGCATTTCGAGGCCTCGAAGACCTACAAGGCCAATGAAGCCGACTGGTTCGGCGGCCGCTGGAGCGGGTTCAACAAGCCGATGGACCCCGAGACGGCGCGGCGCAACGTGCCGACCGGGATCGAAGCCAAGCTGTTCGACAGCCTTGGCCGGACACTGGCGACGGTGCCCGGTGACCTGACCGTGCACAAGACGCTGGCCAGGGTGATCGACGCGCGCCGCCAGATGTTCGCCTCGGGGCAAGGCTTCGACTGGGCGACGGGCGAGGCACTGGGCTTTGGCTCGCTGTTGTCGGAAGGCTATGCGGTACGGCTATCGGGGCAGGATTCGGGGCGCGGCACTTTCAGCCAGCGCCATGCGGTGTGGGTCGACCAGACCACCGAGCGCAAATATATCCCGCTTGCGACCGTCCCGCACGGTCGTTTTGAGGTGCATGACAGCATTCTGTCGGAATATGGCGTGCTCGGTTTCGAATATGGCTACGCCAGTGCCGACCCCAAGACGCTGGTGTTGTGGGAGGCGCAATTCGGCGACTTTGCCAATGGCGCGCAGATCATCATCGACCAGTATATTGCCGCCTCGGAGGCAAAATGGCTGCGCGCCAACGGCCTGGTGCTGCTGCTGCCGCATGGCTACGAAGGCCAGGGGCCAGAGCATAGCTCGGCGCGGCTGGAGCGTTTCCTCCAGCTGTGCGCTCAGGACAATCTCCAGGTCTGCAACATCACTACCCCGGCCAATTACTTCCATGTGCTGCGCCGCCAGATGCATCGGCCGTTCCGCAAACCGCTCATTATCATGACCCCCAAAAGCCTGCTGCGGCACCCGATGGCAAAGTCTGCGGCGAGCGAATTTATCGGGGAGGGGCATTTCATGCGCATCCTCTCCGATCCCGCCGCGCCGGACGACGACAAGACGCGCCGGGTCGTGTTGTGTTCGGGGAAGGTCGCCTACGATCTGATCGAAGCGCGCAATGCCGCCGGTATCGATGATTTGCAGATCGTGCGGCTTGAACAGCTCTATCCCTTTCCCGGTGAGCCGCTGGCGGCGCGCTTCGCGCTGATGCCGCATCTCGAAGAGGTGGTGTGGTGCCAGGAAGAGCCGAAAAACAACGGCGGCTGGTCGTTCGTCGAACCGTTCATCGAAGCGGCATTGGCGTCTGGCAAGACGCTGGCGTCTGCGAAGATTGGGCTCGAGCGGCCCCGTTACGCCGGCCGCGCAGCATCTGCCTCACCTGCGACGGGCATCGCCAAACGCCATGCCGCCGAACAGACCGCGCTGGTCGCCGACGCATTGGGACTGTCGGTGCGTTCGGAAATTCGCCGCAAAAAGAACGCCTGAGGCGGTCCAGAGCACGATGCGATAAGATATGATCGAATTGTGCTCTGAACGTTTTGGGTTTGCGTGATTTACAGACAAAATCGGATCCCGCTTTTTGTCATCACGCTCTAGGGTTGGAGCCACGATATATGTCAAGCGAAGTCAAAGTCCCAGTATTGGGCGAATCGGTATCCGAAGCCACGATTGGCCAGTGGCTGAAGCAGCCGGGCGACACGGTGGCGGTGGACGAACCGATCGTCAGTCTGGAAACCGACAAGGTTGCGATCGAAGTCAATGCGCCGGTGGCCGGAGTGATGGGCGCACAGCTGGTCAAGCTGGGCGATACCGTCGCCGTCGGCACACTGATCGCGATGATCGAAGCGGGCAGCGGCGCGGCGGCTCTGGTCCCCGCCACCCCTGCCCCGCTCCATAGCCCGGGGGAAGAACCCGCCACGGACCCGGCGGTGCTGTCGCCTGCGGTGCGGCGCGCGGTGCTGGAATACGGCATCGATCCGGCCAGCGTGAAGGGCACCGGCAAGGATGGCCGCCTGACCAAGGAAGATGTGATCGCGGCAGCAGCAGCCAAGCCGGCCGCGCCCGTTGCCGCCGCGCCTGCGCTTGCGCCTGCACCGGCCTTGGCACCGGGCGGCACGCGCATGGAAGAGCGCGTGAAAATGACGCGGCTGCGGCAGACCATTGCCCGCCGGCTCAAGGAAGCGCAGCAGACCGCGGCGCTGCTGACCACCTTCAACGATGTCGATATGTCGGCGGTGATCGCCGCGCGCGACAAGTACAAGGATCTCTTCGAAAAGAAGCACGGCATCCGCCTCGGCTTCATGGGCTTCTTCGCCAAGGCTGCTTGTCTCGCCTTGAAAGACATCCCCAGCGTCAACGCCCGCATCGAGGGCGACGAAATCATCTATCATAAATTCGTCGATATCTCGGTCGCGGTCTCGGCGCCGGGCGGGCTGGTGACGCCGGTGGTGCGCGATGCCGATACCCTGAGCTTTGCTGCGATCGAGGGCGCGATCGCCGAATACGGCAAGCGCGCCCGCGACGGCGCGCTGACGCTGGCCGATCTCAAGGGCGGCACTTTCACCATTTCCAATGGCGGCGTGTTCGGCAGCCTGATGTCCACCCCGATCATCAATCCGCCGCAAAGCGCGGTGCTCGGCCTGCACCGCATCGATGACCGCCCGGTAGCGCGCGGCGGCCAGGTCGTGATCCGATCGATGATGTATATCGCGCTGTCCTACGATCACCGCCTGATCGACGGGCGCGAGGCGGTGACCGCGCTCAAGATTATCAAGGATGCGATCGAAGATCCCACCCGGTTGCTGATCGATTTGTGAGGGGCGTTTGCAATGGCTGACTACGACTATGATGTGCTGGTCATCGGCTCCGGGCCTGGCGGCTATGTTGCAGCTATCCGCGCAGGCCAACTGGGCCTGACAGTGGCCTGCGCCGAAGGACGCGAGACGCTTGGCGGCACCTGCCTCAATGTCGGCTGCATCCCGTCGAAGGCGCTGCTTCATGGTTCGGAATTGTTTGCCGAGGCGGTCGACGGCACGCTCGCCAAGTTCGGCGTCAAGGTGGGCAAGGTCGAGCTGGACCTGGCCGTCATGCAGGGCGAAAAAGCTAAGGCGGTCAAGGAACTGACTGGCGGGATCGAATTCCTGTTCAAGAAAAACAAGGTCAGCTGGCTCAAGGGCCGAGCCCGTTTCACCGGCCCACATGGCGTTGAAGTGGACGGCAAGCAGGTCACCGCCAAGCACATCGTCATTGCCACCGGCTCCAGCGTGATGCCGCTGGCGGGCGTGACCGTGGACAACGAGGCTGGCGTGATTGTCGATTCCACCGGCGGGTTGGCGCTTGACCGGGTGCCGCAGCATATGGTCGTGATTGGCGGCGGCGTCATCGGGTTGGAACTGGGCTCGGTCTGGCGTCGTCTCGGCGCCAAAGTCACGGTTGTCGAATTCCTCGACCAACTGCTACCCGGCATGGACAGCGAAGTGCGCAAGGAAGCTGCTAAAATCTTCCGCAAGCAAGGCCTGGAGCTGAGACTTTCCACCAAAGTTACCGGTGCCACGGTCGCGGGCGGCACGGCCACGCTGACGCTGGAACCTGCAGCGGGCGGTGCGGCAGAAACGCTGGAGGCCGATTGCGTGCTGGTCGCGATCGGCCGCCGGCCGAATACCGACGGACTGGGCCTGGACGTCATCGGCCTTACCGCCAATGCGCGCGGCCAGATCGAAACCGATGACACTTTCCGCACTGCAGTCGACGGTGTCTGGGCGATCGGCGACGTTATTCCTGGCCCGATGCTGGCGCACAAGGCCGAAGATGAAGGCATCGCCGTTGCCGAAAACATCGCCGGACTGACTGGCATCGTCAACCATGCTTTGATCCCGCTGGTGGTCTACACCATGCCCGAAATTGCGGGCGTCGGCCTGACCGAAGCGGCTGCCAAGGCGGCCGGGCACGACATCAAGGTCGGCAAGTTTCCGATGTCGGCCAACAGCCGGGCGAGGACCAATCGCGAACTCGACGGTTTTGTGAAGATAATAGCCGACGCCAGAACCGACCGCGTACTGGGCGCCTGGATGATAGCCTCGCTTGCCGGAACGATGATCGCGCAATTGGCCCAGGCCATGGAATTCGGCGCGACCAGCGAAGACATTGCCTATACCTGTACCGCGCATCCCACCCATTCCGAAGCGATCAAGGAAGCAGCAATGGCCGTGAGCGGCAATCCGATTCACATGTGATGGCAGCCCGGTGTATCAGACAGCGGGTGCGGCCCGATTGGTCGGCGCGACGCCATAACCATCCTTGACGATTCGCGGCGCCACCGGTAAGTGCCGCGCTTTCCTGCGTGTCCGGCGTGGCGCTATTCTTTGCCAGTCGTTCGCACAGATCCAGATCCCCTTGCTGGGGCCCGTTACCAACGGTAGCCCTCGCAGCCCAACAAAGGACTCACATGGCCAATACGCCGCAAGCCCGCAAGCGCATCCGCCGCAATGATGCGCGCGCCCTCGTCAATGGCAACCGCCTGTCGCGCATCCGTACCTTCGTCAAGAAGGTCGAGGCCGCGCTTGACGGCGGCGACAAGAGCGCTGCGGCAGCAGCTCTGGCTGCGGCGCAGCCGGAACTTGCGCGTGGCGTGGCCCGCGGCGTGCTGCACAAGAACACTGCATCGCGCAAATTTTCGCGGCTGACCAAGCGGGTTGCCGCTCTTTAAGAATTTGATCCGAAATTTGCTGGAGGCGAATTTTACGTGTTGCCCGCCATCTCCCCCGGTTCAGCTGGCAGGGGATAGGGCTTGGTCGGATATTCTGGCCAAGGGACACAAGCGAGGAAGCGCGCTGGAACTGCGTCAGAAATCTTGGGGAGCCAGAATTTCTGACCAGACACCACCGCTATGAGTGATTCGTCTGAAAAATGGCGCTGAAGCGTTCGAGAAGCGCAAAAAGGCCGGCGGGGTTTCTCGCCGGCCTTTTTCATGGCTGGTACAATCAATTCACACGGCTTTTGCAAACTCGCGGCATTCCCGCGATTCGCATGCGGGCGCGATCATGACAGCTAGCTATCATATTGAATATTATGAGTTTTTTATAAAGTCAGGATTTGCCGCGTGATCACGCTGTCAAGGGCAAATATTTCAGTTTTTTTGCAAGCGGCACCTTGCTCTCTTCGGCAAACCCTCCTTTATAACTGACTTGTCGGGAAGCATGGCTCCCCGGCGATCATAAAAAAGCAAGGCGGCCGTAGTGACTGAAGTGTCGCTATTACTGTTGAAATGCGCGGTCCTCGGACTGGCGCAAGGGCACGGTCGTGCCCTTTGGATTGGCACGGGGCGGGAGCGACAGGGTGACAGGGAGTAGTTCGGCAGGACGTCGCAGCGAGGCCGCTTTGGCCAAGGGCAAAGCGGATATCGTGCGTGACCCTGAGGATCAGGATGCGATGGATCTTGCCGCCGATTGGGCTGACATCAGCCAGGGATTGCGCAAGGACCTAGGTCAGCAACTGTTCACCCAATGGATTCGTCCGGTTCAACTCGGCCGCTTCTGCAAGGACACTGGGACGCTCGATCTGTTCCTGCCCACCGAATTTTCCGCCAACTGGGTGGCCGACCGCTTTTCTGATCGGCTTTCGTTGGCGTGGAAAATCGCCCGGTCTGAAGTGCGCCACGTGCGCATCGCGGCCAACCCCGGTCGTCGGCAGATGCCTGATTTGCGCCTCGACCGGGCGGCGGGCCAGCGCCGTCTTGCCAATGACGACAGCTCGGGTGCGCTGCGCGGCCAGCAGATGCGCGATTGCAGCCCCCCTGGTACCGGCTACGCCCTCAGCAATAACGCGTTTGGCCTCCGCAATAACGCTTACACTGGCCTCGATAGCGACCGCATGGTCAACGACATGCAGGGCATGGCCTCGATCGGACTTGATCCCTCGTTGAACTTTGCCAGCTTCGTCACCGGAACGGCCAATGTTCTGGCCTGCAATGCAGCGCAACGCGTGGCCGCGCTCGAAGCCCCGCAGTTCTCGCCGTTGTATCTCAAGGCCGCCACTGGCCAGGGCAAAACCCATCTCCTTCACGCCATCGGCCACGCCTATCTGGCAGCGCACCCCCGCGCACGGATCTTTTATTGCTCGGCTGAGCGCTTCATGGTCGAATTCGTTCAGGCGCTGCGCCAGAACCAGATGATCGAGTTCAAATCGCGGCTGCGCGGTTTTGACCTGCTGCTGGTCGATGATATCCAGTTCATCATTGGCAAGGCCAGCGCGCAGGAAGAATTGCTGTATACGATCGACGCGCTGCTGGCCGAAGGCAAGCGTCTGGTCTTTGCCGCCGATCGCGCACCGCAAGCGCTCGACGGGGTTGAACAGCGGCTGCTCTCGCGGTTGTCGATGGGGCTGGTAGCCGACATCATGCCCGCTGACATCGAACTGCGCCGGCTCATCCTCGAGCACCGCCTCGCGCGGTTATCCTCATCGACGGAAGTCCCGAGCGATGTGATCGGGTTCCTGGCCCGCACCATAAACCGTAACGTTCGCGAGCTGGTCGGCGGACTTAACAAGTTGATCGCCTATGCCCAGCTTACTGGCCAGGCGATATCGCTGCAACTGGCCGAGGAGCAGCTGACTGACATCCTGTCCGCCAACCGCAAGCGCATCACCATCGACGAAATCCAGCGCACCGTCTGCCAGTTCTACCACGTCGATCGCACTGAAATGGGCAGCAAGCGTCGCGCCCGCGCGGTCGTGCGCCCGCGCCAGGTGGCAATGTATCTTGCCAAAGTACTCACCCCGCGCAGCTATCCCGAAATCGGCCGCAAATTCGGCGGGCGGGATCATTCGACGGTCATCCATGCAGTGCGGCTGATCGAGGATCTGCGGACACGGGATGCGGATATGGATGGCGACGTGCGGAGTTTGTTGCGGCAGTTGGAAAGCTGAGGTTTTAAGGGGAAGGGGCGAGGGGTATCCCCCTCGCGCTCCCCGGCGTCTGTCATAATCTTCGACGCATTTGTTGCGCTATATCCGCGCAGCGATATCACATCCTGTGGCGCAAGCAGCGCACCATATATGTAATACACGATGTAATACTGATGGGGTCTGGGGCCAAAAGCCCCAGAACTAACCCGCTCACGTGTACTACAATGCGTTACACTTGCAAATTATGCGCCGGGCGCGTCAGTCTGGCGCCGGTTGCGCAGGTGCCTTGCTGTCTTTAACCCCCACAGTCGGCACCGCGACGCTTTCCTGTTTGCTGCCGATGACAATGCTTTTCGATTGCAAATTGACCTTTGGCATGACGCCGGGTGTGCTGTTCACGGAAATTTTTGGCAATGAACCCGGCTGGGTGACATCTGCGCTCCAAAATCCGGTAAAAAACAGCAGCGCGACGATAATGGCGACCAGCAACAGCAGGCCGACAAGAAAACCGCCGCCTCTGCGGCGGACCACAACGGGCCGTCGATCATCGGCATACACGCGCGTTCCGTCTTCGCGATATATAGGTCTATCGTCATCACGATCAGTTTGCATTGCCATCCTCCTACGATAAATTCTTTTCCATCTTCAGAAGCCGTCCGATCAACGCAGCCGGCCCCTGCGCATCAAATTGACTATGGCCAGAAGGATCACGGCACCGACCAGCGAAACCAGAAAACTTTCGACGGTCAACGGTGCGTTGTTGATTTCACCGCGTGCGAAAATCAGGCCACCCAGAAACGAGCCGACGATGCCGACCACGATGTTCATGACGACACCTTGGTTGTCGCGCATGATCATTCCGGCGAGCCAGCCGACTACGCCACCGATGATGAGCCAAACGATAAGTCCAATCATGACTTTCTCCTCAAGACAGCGCCAACTTTGGCAACATATTCTCATTACGGTTTGGCAAGCCAATAGTTCCGTAGCGGGAAGTTGGGCATCCGCTTTGCTTGTCGGGACGTCATGCGTTAACCGCTGCAGTCATGACATTGCCGCCGCTGCGCCTAAGCCGTTTCGCCCGCCATATTGTGCTGCCCGAGGTGGGCGGCGCGGGACAAGTGGCGCTGGCGGGCGCGCATATCGCCTTGATCGGCTGCGGCGGCATCGGTAGCCCGGCGCTGCAATATCTGGCGGCTGCGGGCATCGGCGGATTGACGCTGATCGATGACGATGTTGTCGAGGAATCGAATCTGCAGCGGCAGACCATCTTTACCCCGGCCGATATTGGCGCTGCCAAGGCAGATGTGGCGGCGGCGTGGGTGGCGCGCTTCGACCCTGCGATCAAGGTACGCGCGATTGTCTCGCGGATCGACCGCAGCAATGCCGCTCGCCTGGTTGCTGATGTCACCAGCGTGCTCGATGGCTGCGATAATTTCGCTACCAGGCTGGCAGTTTCGGACTGTTGCGTGGCGCTGCGCCTGCCGCTGACCGCCGCGGCGGTGGGGCGGTTCCAGGGGCAGGTGGCCAATTTTGTCGGCCATTTGCCGGATCAGCCTTGCTATCGCTGCTTTGTCGGGGATGCCTTCGATGCCGAAGACTGCGACAGCTGCGCTGCCGATGGCATGCTTGGCGCGGTCGCCGGGATGGTGGGCAGCCTGGCCGCGATGCAGGCATTGCGCATTGCGCTGGCGGGGCGGGCAACGCTGGGTGAACCGCAATGGGGCAAGTTGCAATTGCTCGACGCGATGGCGCCAAGCTTGCGCACGCTGACTATCGCCAAGGACCCGGCATGCCAGGGGTGCAGCTCAGCACATCGTTAGCAATTCGTCGATCCAGGCCGGCACCAGTTCGGTAGCAGGGCCAAGCCGGCTTTCATGAAACCACGATGATCGCTGCCCTGCCTCCAGGTTCAGCTCCAGCGTGCGGGCGCCCAGCGAGCGAGCGCTGCGCACGAACCCGGCGGCGGGATAGACTGCGCCCGAAGTGCCAATCGACACAAACAGATCGGCCTTGCACAGTGCGTCGTCAATGGCCTCCATGCGGTAGGGTATTTCGCCAAACCACACGATATCGGGACGCAATGCCGCTGCACCGCACGCGGGGCAGGGCGGGCGATCAATCAGCGAACCGGTGCAGCGCGTGCGGGTATCGCACGCGGTGCACCACGCCAAAAGATGCTCGCCATGCATGTGCAGCAGGCGCCGCGCGCCGCCGCGTTCATGCAGATCATCGACATTCTGGGTCACGATCAGCAATTCGCCCGGCCACGCCGCGTCGAGCCGCCCCAATGCGACATGCGCGGCATTGGGCAGCTTGGTCTGGATTGCTGCCCGGCGCATATCGTAGAAACGCAAAACCAGATCGGGGTCGCGGACGAAGGCTTGGGGGGTGGCGACATCTTCGATGCGGTGCTGCTCCCAGAGGCTCCCGCCTCCGTGATCCCCGCCTCCGCGACCCCCGCCTCCTCGAAAGGTGTCAATACCGCTCTCGGCGCTGACGCCTGCTCCGGTAAGGATGACGATGTTGCGGATTGGCCTCATGTCGCTCATGAAGCACAGGATTCAGGAGTGAGGCAATAGTTAAAATGACGGATAAAATGGGGACGAAAATCGGCATTATCGGTAGCGCAGGGCGCATGGGCCAGGCACTGGCGGCGGCGATTTCGGCGGCCGGCGATGTCGTCTCGGGCGGCATCGACAAGGGTGGGGATCCTGTTGCGCTGGCCCGCGCAAGCGAGACGCTTGTCGATTTTTCCAGCCCGCACGCGCTGGAGGCCAATCTCGATGCGGCAATGGCGGCTGGCATTCCGATCCTGATCGGTACTACCGGGCTGGAGGAACGGCATCACTGGCTGATCGATCACGCCGCCGATCGGATTGCGATATTACAGACTGGCAATACCTCGCTGGGCGTCAACTTGCTGGCTTATCTGGTGCGCGAGGCCGCAGCGCGGCTTGGCGACGACTGGGATATCGAGATCGTCGAAACACATCATCGGCGCAAGATCGATGCGCCGTCGGGCACTGCGCTGCTGCTGGGCGAGGCAGCGGCCAAGGGACGCGGGATCGTGCTGGCCGACCATCGTACCTGTGGCCGTGATGGCATCGGTGGCGCACGCGAACCCGGTACTATCGGCTTTGCCGCGCTGCGTGGTGGCAGCGTCGCCGGTGACCATACGGTCTACCTGCTGGCCGACGATGAACGCATCGCCTTGTCGCACCTGGCAGAAAACCGCTCGATCTTTGCCAAGGGTGCAGTGAGAGCCGCGCATTGGCTGATTGGCAAGCCGGCCGGGCGCTACACCATGGCGCAGGTCCTGGAACTGAAGTGTACTATGTGACGTATTGCGACCAAAGTTGACGCCGTTAATGCGCCGTTAATTACGAAAAGTCAGTTGGGGAGGGGTATACCAGCTAATGATATGGCAAGAAAAATCAGATCAGGAGGTTGATGCCAGTGCGGCGCAATTGCGCTCGATTCTGGAAACCGTGCCCGATGCGATGATCGCCATTGATGAGCAAGGTGTGATTGAGTTGTTCAGCGCGGCTGCAGAGCGTTTGTTTGACCATGCGGCCAGAGACGTTGTCGGGTTGAATGTGGCGATGCTGATGACTGAAATCGATGCCCGCGCCCATGACGATCACATCGCGCGGTATCGGTCGACCGGCCAGAAGCGGATTATCGGTGCCAGTCGCCGGGTGATGGGAAAGCGCCGCGACGGCTCGACCTTTCCGCTTGAAATCTTCGTGGGCGAAGCGACGACGGGCGGCAGGCGTATCTTCACAGGCTTTATTCGCGACCTCACCGCCCGCGAGCAGGGCGAAGCGCGGATGCTCGAACTGCAGGCCGAATTGCTTCAGGTCTCGCGGATATCGGCGGTGGGGACGATGGCGACTGCGCTGGCGCATGACTTGAACCAGCCGCTCACCGTCGTCGCCAACTACGTGCAAACCTCGGCCGCGCTGATCGCCGACGGGGGAGAGGGGGTACTCGACCTGGTCCGGGAGGCGCTTGATGCCGCGGGGCGCGAGGTGTTGCGCGCGGGCGCCATCGTCAATCGCCTGCGCGAATTCGTCGCTGGCGGCGGACTCCAGCGTACCATCGTATCGCCGCGCGAACTGGCATTTGAAACCTGCGCGCTGGGCGGTGTCGGGGGAGGATTGCGCGGCATAACCTGCGACGTAGTGATCAGCCCTGACATCGGCGCGGTGCTAGTTGACCGGGTCCATATCCAGCAGGTGCTGGTCAATCTGATCCGCAATTCGATGGAGGCGATCGGAAAGAACGGCGCCATCGTCATCAATGCGCACGCAGAGCTTGGCATGATCCGGGTCACCGTCGAGGACACTGGAAGCGGTATTGTCGCGGGCCAGGAGGAAAAACTGTTCGAATTGTTCGTCAGCACCAAGGCGGTCGGGATGGGCTTGGGGCTTGCAATCTGTCGAACAATTATCGAGGCTCATGGGGGACGGCTGTGGTGCGAAGCTGTGCCGGCGGGCGGAGCCGTATTTCATTTCACGCTTCCTATCGCGGAGCTCGGCGATGACTGAGAAACAATTGGTTCACGTCATTGACGACGAGGAGGCGATTCGCCGCTCGCTCGATTTCATGTTGCGGGCGGCAGGATATAATGTCGAGCGCTGGGCAGATGGGGCGGCTTTCCTGGCAGGTGCGGACAACTCGGTGCCGGCCTGCGTCCTGCTCGACATTAGGATGCCCGGCATCGATGGTATCGAGGTCCAGGCGCGGATGCCGGCCCTCGGTTTCGACTTCCCGGTCATCCTGCTGACCGGGCATGGCGACATTCTGGTTGCGGTGAAGGCGATGAAAGCCGGGGCCAGCGATTTTCTGGAAAAGCCCTTTGATCGCGAAAGGCTGCTCCAGTCGGTTGCGGCCGCCTTCGATCAGATTGCCGGCCGCGAGTCGTTGCATGAACGGGCGCAATGGGCGCGTACCCAGCTAGCAAAATTGACGGAGCGTGAGCGCGAAATATTTGACGGTCTCGCTTGCGGCTACCCCAACAAGACCATCGCGTATGACCTGGGGATCAGCTCGCGAACTGTCGAGGTTTACCGCGCCAATGTCATGAACAAACTCGACGTCCGGAACTTTGCCGATGCGCTGCGCATCGCCTTTGCCGCCAGCCTGGGCTCCGAGCACAAATGGCGAGAGGCCCATCAGGTCGGCCGAAAACCTGGTTCGGACTGACTTGCAAATAAGCGGCGCTCCGTAAAATACCGTATGGCAGCGGTTGGGGAAATGGCCGCAAGCATCTTCATCTGCCAAGGATCGCCGCTTGATGATTTCTAACGTTTACGTGAGCCAATCGCTTATAAATGCGGCCGATCGGAACCGCATGATGGATGACATCATGACGGTTTCGATCGCTCGTAACACGATGTTGGGCATTACCGGCTTGCTGATCGCCTCGCCTGACCATTTCGTGCAATTGCTCGAAGGCTCGGTACTTGGCGTTGAGGAGGTGATGCACCGCATCGGGGCCGATCCGCGTCACACGGCATGTCGGATCATTCGACAGTCCAGCATAAATGCGGCAAGCTGTCGCCATTTCCGGATGGCTCGGTTCGATTACGATAATTTTGGCACCGCCGTCATCGACCCGCTGCTGATGGCGGTGCATACCGGAATGGACGCTAATGCCATCCGCCGCCTCGAATGTTTGATCGAGGCAGTCGCCAAGGATCACGTACCGAGTAAATAATCAAATTTGCTTTGCCGCTTCGTTTGTGGCGTTTCAGTTTGGCGCAGGATTTTGACGATTGGGCGCATTGCTCTTTGCAAGGTCGTCAAATCATGCGTAACTCTACCTTTCCGGTTGAGTCGGGTAGAGGAGAAAGCTGGTGGCTTTTGTTTGGAGTCGTGATTTTCTCACCCGGCGCATCGATCGCTGCTATCTTATCGCGGCCGGTGCCAGGAAGCCCGAAAAGCGCAAGATACATCTCGAATTGGCCCGCTATTATCGCAGGATGTTGTCGTCCCTGACGTCGCCGCATCAGGGCGAATCGTCTGAATGGGCGCTTCCCTCGCGTCTTCCGGAAACCAGCAAGGGTTTTTGAAAGCACCATCTTGCGTCTTCGAACCCTCGGCGCTTGCCCTTTCGCGCGGCGCACCCTATTGGCCGCCCCTTGATATTTTCGGGCTTCGTCGGTTTTGCGGGCGTGGCGGAATTGGTAGACGCGCTGGTTTTAGGTACCAGTATCGAAAGATGTGGGGGTTCGAGTCCCTTCGCCCGCACCATTCCCCCACGCTGAAATCGTCGATTACCCGCCATCGGGAAGGCTTTCACGACCATGCAGATTGTCGAAACCAGCAACGAAGGGCTCAAGCGCGCCTATTCGGTCACGATTCCGGCGAAGGATATTGCCGAGCGGATCGACGGCGAAGTCAAGCGCATGGCGCCCAGCGTCAAAATGCCGGGATTTCGTCCGGGCAAGGTGCCAGCAAACTTGCTCAAGAAGGTGCATGGCGCCCAGCTTCATCAGGAAGCACTTAACACCTCGATTCGCGATGCGATGGATCGGCTGGTCGCGGAACATCACCTACGCCCCGCCACTCAGCCTGAGGTGGTGTTGGGTGACGGCTACGTGCCGGGCCAGGATGCCGAGCTGACCGTCGCGATAGAAGTATTGCCGGTGATTGCCGCGCCCGATCTGACCGGAATCAAGCTGGAAAAGCTGGTCGTGCCCGTGGCCGAACATCAGGTTGACGAGGCAGTTACGCGTATCGCCAGTTCTTCCAAAAGCTTCAGCGACGCCGACGAAGGCCACGCCGCGCAGGATGGCGACCAGATTATCGTCGATTTCACCGGTACGCTCGACGATGTCGAATTCGATGGTGGCAAGGCTGAAGATGCGGCGATCGAACTAGGCGCGGGCCGCTTCATTCCCGGCTTCGAGGAGCAGTTGACCGGCGTCAAGGTCGGCGATGAGCGCCAGATCCAGGTGACCTTTCCCGAAGAATATCCTGCCGCTCATCTCAAGGGCAAGGCGGTCACGTTCGACGTAACCGTAAAAGCCGTGAAAATCGCTAGTGATCCCGTCATCGACGACGATTTCGCCAAGAATCTTGGTCTGACCGATCTTGCCCAGCTACGCGGCCTGCTGCGCGGCCAGCTTGAACAGGAGACCGCTGGCCAGACCCGCACCCAGATGAAGCGGGCGCTGCTCGATCAGCTTGCCGCAGATCATGACTTTGCAGTCCCCTCGGCAATGGTCGAGGCGGAATTCGCGCAGATCTGGCAGCAATTGATCCAGGAAACCGCCAAGGAGACAGACCCCGCGGCGGCCCTGGCGGAAATCGAGGCAGAGAAGGACGATTACCGCGCGATCGCGGTGCGCCGCGTCCGCCTGGGGCTGTTACTCTCCGAGATCGGCCAGGCCAATGGTGTCGAGATCACCCAGCAAGAAATGAGCATGCTTGTGACCCAGGCCGCGCAGCAATATCGCCCAGAAGACCGCCAGCGTTTCTCCGAATATGTCGCCAATGATGCGATGGCTGCCGCTCAGTTGCGCGCGCCGATGTATGAGGAAAAGGTCGTCGATTTCCTGTTCGACAAGGCCGAAATAACGACGCGCGAAGTGACCGGTGAAGAGCTTCAGGCCGCAATCGAGGCGGACGATGGCGCCCTTTTCAGCCATGTCCATGGTCCGGATTGCGATCACGGGCATGATCATGGCCACGCGACAGCAGCGACCACTGCCAAGGCAGGCATCCCCGAGGTCGCCGATAAAATCGTGACGGCACCGGCGCCGGCCGATGAAGCGCCTGCGCAGGAAGTATCGAGTGCAAAGAAACCGGCAGCCAAGAAGGCCAAGCCTGCCGCAGTCGACGTCGATGGCAACAACGCCGGGGCGGAAACTGCCGAAGCGCCTAAGCCCAGAAAAGCCACCGCGAAGAAGATCGCCGACACGACCGAAGGCTGAAGCGGCGCGACAGTTCGACTCCGGATATAGCCGGAGGCAGGGGCTTCCCGTCATCTTTCGGTTGCGCCAAAACGGCCCAAACAGGCATCGAGGCATCGATCAATCGGTTAGTGCTCTTGAACTATGCCGGGTGGCACGCGACATAGGCTACTCAATGCTATGGGGAACTGCATGATTGATCTGTACGGCGCTGCTGGCGCTCAGGGAAAACTGATGTCCGATCCGGTAACTGGCGCGCTGGTCCCGATGGTGGTCGAGCAGAC
>JAYUBN010000058.1:0-20553 GCA_043740855.1 Sphingomonadales bacterium
GTATCGATCTGCTCAACGCCGGCCAGCACATCGGGCACCAGGTCGACGTCGTTGAAAGCGGCAGTGTTGCGCGCCTTTGTCAATTCGTCATCAGCGGCGCCATCGATATAATCAAATACCGGCCAAGGCAGTCGCTGTTTTGCCAGCCTGCGAAAATCATCGATATTGTGACAATCACTCAGTTTCATGGCCCGGGCTCGCAAATGACGTGTGCCGGGGCTTGCCGCGCGATGGCCGTCGTGTCAATTTGCCGCGATGAAGCGAGGCAGAGCAACGACGGCCAGAGATAGCGGCGTACGCAAGGCACGAGCGCCAGTTTTCGCACTGGTCTTCGCACTGGCCATGACTGCGCTGGCACTGTTCGCGCCCGGCCCGGCAATGGCGGGTCCGCACCGCGATCGGGCGCTGGAGGATCAACTGCTGGCGACCATGAAAATTCTGGCGAGCGATGAATTCATGGGGCGCGAACCGGGAACCCAAGGCGAAGCAAAAACGTTGCGCTGGCTGGGCAAAGCATGGTTCGATATCGGGTTGGTGTCAGGCACGAACGATCCCATCCATCCCTGGTTCGCGCTGGTGACACTGGTGGCGCGCGCGCCGGCCAGTTCTACCGCGCAGATCCTGTACAAGGGACGATTGGTCGCGCTGGGCCAAGGCGATGCCTTGATGCTGACCTCCGGACGGCGCAGCCTCGTGCGCGGTGCGCCGTTGTATTTCGTGGGACGAGGCGCGCGCGGCACCCCCCCGCGCGCCGAGTTGGCCGGGCGCGTCGCGGTGCTGCTTGACCGTGTCCCCGCCCTGACCGCAACCGCCAACTCCGGTGGCAATCTGCAAAACAGCGCCAATGTGCAAAACAGTGACCGCCAGAATGCCCTGCTGGCCAGCGGGGCTTCGGCGGTACTGACGGTACTCGATGGTCAGCGCAACTTCGCCAGCGTTGCCGCGCGCCGCAAAAGGTCGGGCTATGCGCTGACCAGCGAGGCGCTTGGCGGCGATCTGGAGGGGTTCGTCACCGCTGAAGCAATGGATGGGCTGCTGGCGGCCACCCATTCCAGCCTCGCCGCGCTGGAGGCCGAGGCCGACAAGCCCGATTTCGCACCGCACCTGCTCGGCCCGACCGCCAATCTTGAGGCGACCACGACCGAAACCACGATCCACACGCATAATCTGATCGGCAAGCTGCCCGGCCGTCATCCCGGAACCGGGGCGGTGCTGCTGCTGGCGCACTGGGATCACTTCGGCATCTGCGCCCAGGCGCCCGCCGAGCACCTGATCTGCAACGGCGCCATCGATAATGCCAGCGGCGTCGCCGCTTTGACCGAAATAGCGCGACGGCTTGCCAAAGGCCCGCCAATGGACCGCGATGTTTATTTTTTGAGCACCACGGCGGAAGAACTGGGATTGCTGGGGGCCGAGGCTTTCGCCGAAGACCCGCCGCTGCCGCTCAAAAGCATCGTCGCGGCGTTCAATCTCGATTCTGTCGCAATCGCGCCGGCGGGAACGACAGTCGGTATCGTCGGCAAGGGCATGACCGAGCTGGAAAAGGGCCTGGCGCAAGTGGCGCATGCCCAGGGCCGTACCCTGTCAAACAGCACTGCGCCCAATGCCTATATCGGGCGGCAGGACGGCTGGGTACTGCTCCACCACGATGTCCCGACGGTGATGGTTACCAGCGCCTATGGCGAGATTGGCCGGCTGGAGCATTTCTTCGACACCGATTATCATCGACCCAGCGATGTCGTAAAGCCGGGGATCGAACTGGGCGGGGCCGCCGAAGATGTCGCTTTTCACGTCGCACTCGTCCGCTGGTTTGCGGACGCCCATCGCTATCCGACGGCAGCGGGCAATTAAGCCCGTCGTTCCATCCTTGATAAATTTTCGAGGCGTGATACTTTGATTTGCTATTGCAGCGCTTTAAATCAATGTAATTTTAACTAATTGATGTGAAAGGTAATTTGCAATAATTTGCGTTAAGGCAGTTTTTTAGTCAAGGAGATTTACCATGAACAAACTCTTGCTGCCAATTATGGCGCTGGCAATGATTTTGCTGCCCGCTGCTGCCAATGCCGCGCAGTGCCGCAACACCGATACGGGGAAGTTTGCCAAATGTGGCTCGCCCGGTTCCGTGCCGGCCAGCCAGTATGTGGCAAAGACCAAGTCCAAGACCGCCGCCAAGACGATGGCGAAGCCCGTAGCCGCGCCGACCAAGCCGGGCTTTATGGCGACGATGAAGGCCAAGGCCAAGCCAGCTGCGGGCACCATGACCATGCCGATGGCGAAGGCCGTGCGCTGCAAGAACGCGAAGAGCAAGTTCGTCAAATGTGGCACGCCGGGCGCCAAGCCGGCCTGAAACGCCACTGGCCGCCTCCCTTGAACGGGGAGAACAGTGATTCTCACTTTTTCTTGATGCGCTCTAGCCCTTTGGTGGCGGCCTGTTTACATGGGCCGCCACACACCCTCCCGCGCAAGATAAAGTGGCACCCATGGACATACCCCTTGGCCTGACTTTCGACGACGTCCTGCTGCGTCCGGCCGAGTCCGATATTGTGCCCAGTATGGCAAATACGAGCACCCGGCTGACGCGCGAGATCACGCTCAACATCCCGGTGATTTCATCAGCGATGGACACCGTGACCGAGGCCGACATGGCCATCGTCATGGCCCAGATGGGCGGGATCGGCGTACTGCACCGTAATCTGACCGTAGAACAGCAATGCGCGGCGGTGCGCTCGGTCAAGCGCTTCGAAAGCGGCATGGTCGTCAATCCTATCACTATCACCCCTGACGCGACGCTGGGCGACGCCCAGGCGCTGATGACCGCCAACCGCATCAGCGGCATCCCGGTGGTCGAGACCAATGGTCGTCTGGTCGGCATCCTGACCAACCGCGACGTGCGCTTTGCCGCGAATCCCAAGCAGCCGGTGCGCGAGCTGATGACGCACGACAATCTGGCAACGGTGCCGCTGGGCGTGGACCAAGAGGAAGCGCGCCGCCTGCTGCACCAGCGCCGCATCGAAAAGCTGCTGGTGGTGGACGAGGGCTATCGTTGTATCGGATTGATTACGGTCAAGGACATTGAAAAGGCAGTCAATTACCCCAACGCGACCAAGGATGCTGCCGGCCGGCTGCGGGTCGCCGCCGCGACCACCGTGGGCGACAAGGGCTTCGAACGCACTGAGGCGCTGTTGGCAGCGGAATGCGACGTCATCGTCATCGATACCGCGCATGGCCATAACCGCGACGTTGCCCGCGCGGTGGAGCGCGTGAAAAAGCTGTCGAACTCGGCTCAGGTCATCGCCGGGAATATCGCCACCGCCGAGGCCGCCCGCGCGCTGATCGACGCAGGTGCGGACGGCGTGAAGGTGGGGATTGGGCCGGGCTCGATCTGCACCACCAGGATCGTCGCCGGCGTCGGCGTGCCGCAATTGACTGCCATCATCGAAGCCAGCGAGGAAGCGCGCAAGTCAGGGGTGCCGGTCATCGCCGATGGCGGCCTGAGGACCTCGGGCGACGCCGCCAAGGCGCTGGCGGCAGGCGCGTCGACGATCATGGTCGGCTCGATGCTGGCCGGGACCGTCGAAGCCCCCGGCGATACCTTTATTTTCCAGGGCCGCGCCTACAAATCCTATCGCGGCATGGGCTCGGTCGGGGCCATGGCGCAAGGCAGCGCGGACCGCTATTTCCAGCAGGACATCAAGGACCAGATGAAACTGGTGCCCGAAGGCATCGAAGGCCAGGTACCCTTCAAGGGCCCGGCCAAGGATGTCATCCACCAACTGGTCGGCGGCGTCAAAGCCGCAATGGGATATACCGGTTGCGCCACCATCGCGGAAATGCAGACCAAAGCCAAATTCGTGCGCATTACCAACGCCGGCCTGCGCGAAAGCCATGTCCACGATGTGACGATCACGCGGGAAGCCCCGAACTATCCCTCGCAGTGAGGGTTCGGGGACCTGCTATTCCCCTCCCGCTGGCGGCAGAAGCCAAGGGTGGGCGTTTTCTGAACCTGCGTTACCGCGCGTACCAGCCCGCCCCCGGCGCTTTCCATAAGCAGGAGGCGGGAAGCGGGCGGCGCGGTTTTGCCGGGGCCCCCAACCCATGACTCCCGCCGCTCGTGTCCAGGCCGCCATCGACGTGCTGGACCGGATCATTGCCGCCGCGCGCGACAATGGTCCGCCAGCTGACCGGATCATTAGCGAATGGTTCCGCACGCGGCGTTTCGCGGGCAGTGGCGACCGCCGAGCGGTGCGCGAGCTAGTGTATGTGGCGGTGCGGGCTTGTGGCGAAATTCCACTTTCGGGCCGGGCGGCGATGCTACGTTTGGCGCAGGATGATGCGGCGTTGGCGGGGTTATTTGACGGCTCGCCTTATGCACCGGCGCCGATTGCTGCCGACGAAGCCATTGCGGCGGCGGGAGCAGCGCCGGCTTGGCTGCTGGCGGCGCTGGCGGCCAGCGACATCACCGGGGCTGCGCTGGATGCGCTGCTCGACCGGGCACCGCTGGATATTCGCGTCAATGCGCTGAAGGCGGACCGCAGGACGATAACCTTGCCTCTATCGGGTGAGCCGACGATGGCGCCTGAGGGGCTGCGGTTGCCAGCGGGGACGGCGGTTGAACAATGGCAGGCGTATCACGACGGGCTGATCGAGGTGCAGGACACCGGCTCGCAGATCGTCGGCCTGGCGGTCGCGGCTTGTCCGGGGGAAACGGTAGTGGATTTATGCGCGGGCGCGGGCGGCAAGACGCTGGCGCTGGCAGCGGACATGGCCAACCGGGGCAGATTGCTGGCGTGCGATGTTGATCGGGGGCGGCTGTCGCGGTTACTGCCCAGGGCGGCGCGCGCGGGGGTTGTCGTGGCCGAGACGTTGCTGCTGGACCCCAGCCATGAAGCCACGGCGCTCGCGGCGTGGACCGAACGCGCCGACGCGGTTCTGATCGATGCGCCGTGTTCTGGCGTGGGCACGTGGCGGCGCAATCCTGAGGCACGCTGGCGGTTGACTGAAGCGCAACTGGCGCGGCTGGTGGCGCTGCAGGCGCGATTGATCGATGTCGCGGCGGCGTTGATCAGGCCCGGTGGGCGGCTGGTCTATGTCACCTGTTCGTTGCTCGACGTCGAGGGTCCGGACCAGATCGCGGATTTTCTGGCGCGGTGTCGTGGTGGGTGGCGCGCGGACCCGATCCAGTTGCCAGCAGGGCGCCCGCATGGTGACGGCATCCGCTTGACGCCGGAACGCGACGGCACGGACGGCTTTTTCGTCGCGCGGCTGATCCGGGCATGCTAGTAAAAAGCGAATGAATCTCACCAAGCCGCCTGCCAGGCAATGGTCCCGGCCTGGCGGTCGGGCAACGGCCAAGGAACTGTTGATGCGTTATTATCCCGTTGCGCTGGCTCTGTCGCTGCTGGTTGCGGTCACAGCTAGCGCCAGCTTGTCGGCACCGGCGGAACCGCTGGATGCGCGCGCCGCCGCGCTGGAGGCGCAGGGACGGGCAGCGCTGGCGGTCGGCGACAATGCCCGAGCAACCGATTATCTGGAGGCGGCGCTGGCTGTACAGCCGGGCCATGTGACAATCTTGCTGGATCTGGCCGCGGCTGCGCGGCAACGGGGGATGCCGGGCGAGGCGTTGCATTTTTACCGCGTGGTATTGATCGACCAGCCACAGAATATCGACGGCCTGTCGGGCGCGGGCGTTACGCTGGCCGAGATGGGCGCGCTGGACAAGGCGCGGCATGCTCTTGCGCAGGTGCAAGGCTTGTGCGGTCAGGATTGCGCGGCAGCGCGAACGCTGGCCGAGGCGATCGCCAGAGGGCCAAGCCCGCGCGTGGTGACGGCTGCGGCGATCAGTCCCCAGCCGGTGGTGACCACGAATTAAGCCGATGGCCGGCGCGAATCAGATCAGACTTCGGAACTCTTCCAGCACCGCGCGATAGACCCGCTTTTTGAAAGGGACGATCAGATCGGGTAGTGAATCGGGTTCGACCCACTTCCATTCACAGAACTCGGGGTGTTTGTGGGCATCCAGGCGAATGTCGATGTCGGTGCCGATGAAACGGGCGAGCAGCCAGTGCTGGCGCTGACCGCGATATTTGCCGCCCCAGATTTTGGTCGCCAGTTCCTCGGGCAAATCGTAAAACAGTTCCTTGCTGGCTTGGGCGATCACCGTGGCCTGATGCGCTTCTACCCCGGTTTCCTCCCACAGCTCGCGCGACGCGGCGATGCGCAGATCCTCACCCGGATCAATACCGCCCTGGGGCATTTGCCACAAATCGCCCTCACGATTGTCAATGCGCTTGCCGACAAACGCCAGCCCTTGCGCGTTGACCAGCATCACGCCAACGCAGGGACGGTACGGCAATGCAGTTCGATCAAGCATCACGGGCTCCTGCGGACGGGCCCCGGGACGGGGGCAATTATATGACATGCGGCTTGCCCCAACTCTACACATTTTCAGTAGAATGTTCGGCGTTGCCCCGTTACCCTGTCGATTGCGGCTTGACTAGGTGGTGCTAGAGGCGTTTTGACCAATGATCGGTTGGGCGCCTGACAGATTTGCTGGATTGCGTAGCTGACAAAATGTCGCAATGAGATAGTAATATAAGCGTGTTGAGCCAAGGTAAGCCGGGCCGATGACATCACGTTGACAGAGGACGAAAATGGCAACGAAATTGGCCGAAGACAACTCGCACATCGCACCGCAGGGTAATGCTCCGCCCGAGGCGGTGGTGGTTCGTTTTGCCGGTGATTCGGGCGACGGCATGCAATTGACCGGCGGGCAATTCACCCTGTCCACTGCGCTCGCAGGTAACGACCTTGCCACCTTCCCCGATTTTCCGGCCGAGATACGCGCGCCGCAGGGAACCCTGTTTGGAGTTTCTGCCTTTCAGATCAACTTCGGATCGACCGAGATAACCACCGCGGGCGATGCCCCTGATGTGCTGGTGGCGATGAACCCGGCGGCGCTGAAAACCAATGTCTCGGCGCTGAAGCCGGGCGGGTTGATCATTGCCGACGCTGGTGAATTCACCAAGCGCAACCTCGACAAAGCGAAGTACGAGGTCAGTCCGCTCGGTGATGGCAGCCTGGCTAAATGGCAATTGCTGGCCTTCGACATCAGCGCATTGACGTTGGAAGCGGTCAAACCGTTTGGGCTGGGCAACAAGGAAGCGCTGCGCTGCAAGAACATGTGGACGCTGGGTCTGGCGCTGTGGATGTTCGACCGCGATCGGGCGCCGTTGGTCGCGTGGCTCAAGGACAAGTTCAAGAAGAACCTGGTGTTGGCCGACGCCAATATTGCCGCGCTGAATGCAGGCCATGCCTATGGCGAAACCGCAGAAATCGGCGGTCACGTCCACAAGGTGCATATCCCGGCAGCACCAAGCCCGGCGGGCCTGTACCGCACTGTCAACGGCGCCGAGGCGATCAGCTATGGGTTGGTCGCGGGCGCGCAGCTGGCCGGACTGAAGATTTTCTTCGGCGGTTATCCGATCACGCCGGCCTCGGCGATCCTGCATAATCTGGTGAAGATGAAGGAATTCGGCGTCACCACCTTCCAGGCCGAGGACGAGATCGCGGCGATCTGTTCGGCGATCGGCGCGTCCTGGGCGGGGCAATTGGGCGTAACCAGTTCATCCGGGCCAGGGATCGCGCTGAAGGGCGAGGCGATGGGGCTGGCGGTCATCACCGAATTGCCACTGGTCATCATCAATTCGCAGCGCGGCGGACCATCGACGGGGCTGCCAACCAAGACCGAGCAGTCCGACCTCTATCAGGCGGTTTATGGCCGTAACGGCGATGCGCCATTGCCGGTGATTGCCGCGTGCAGTCCCGCCGATGCGTTCGAATGCGCAGTAGAGGCCTGCCGTATCGCGGTGCAGTTCATGACCCCGGTGATGCTGCTGACCGACGGTTATATCGCAAACGCTGCCGAGCCATGGCTGGTGCCCGATCCCGCTACGTTCGAGCCGTTCCCGGTAAAATTCCTGGAGGAAATGAACGGGGGAGACCGCGTGCTGCCTTACAAGCGCGACGAGCGCGGGGTGCGGCCGTGGATCAAACCCGGTACCCCTGGCCTGATGCACCGCATCGGCGGCATCGAGAAGGCCCCCGATACCGGTGATCTCGATTATTCGCCCGAGACTCACCAGACGCAGACGCTGGCGCGCATGAACAAGGTCAACGGCATCGCCAACGCCATCCCGGCACAAGCGGTCAGCCTGGGCGAGACCAGTGGCAACCTGGCAGTGGTCGGCTGGGGCAGCACCTTTGGCCCGATCCATCAGGCGGTCCGCCGCGCCCATGCGCGCGGGCTTGCCGTCAGCCATATCCATGTCCGTCACATCTGGCCGCTGCCTGCCAACCTGGGCGACCTGCTGAAATCTTTCGATCACGTGCTGGTGCCCGAGATGAATACCGGGCAGTTCAAGACTGTGCTGCGCGACCAGTATCTGGTCGATGCCAAGCCGTTGAACAAAGTGTCGGGACAGCCTTTTACGATTGGCGAAATTGAAGCCGCGATCGACACGTTCTTCGATGGCATCCCCGATAACGAAGGCGGCGAACTGCCCGCCGATACCACGCAGCTCCCCAGCATCGAGGCCGTTAATCCATGAACGACATGACCCCTATTGCCAAGCTGACCGTCAAGGATTGGGAATCGGATCAGGAAGTCCGCTGGTGTCCCGGCTGCGGCGACTATGCGATCCTGAAAGCGGTGCAGCGGACCATGGTCGATCTCGGTTCGGACCCGGCCAAAACCGTGTTCGTCAGTGGCATCGGCTGCTCCAGCCGGTTTCCCTATTACATGGCCAGCTATGGTTTCCACACGATCCACGGCCGCGCGCCCGCCTTCGCAACCGGGATCAAGCTGGCCAATCCCGAACTGGACGTCTGGCTGGTGACCGGCGACGGCGACGGTATGTCGATCGGCGGCAATCACACCATGCATGTGCTGCGTCGCAATCTCGATTGCCAGATCATGCTATTTAACAACGAGATTTACGGGCTGACCAAGGGCCAATATTCGCCGACCAGCCGGCTGGGTACCAACAGCCCGACTTCGCCGATCGGATCGGTCGATCGCCCGGCATTGCCTTGCGCCTTTGCGCTGGGTGCGGGCGCGCGGTTCGTGGCGCGCGGCTTCGATATTTCGAAGGAATTGCCCAATGTGCTGAAGGCTGCCCATGCCCACAGGGGCGCCGCCTTTATCGAGATCTTTCAGAACTGCATCGTCTACAACAAGGACGTTTTCGAGGATTTTGCCGCCCCAAAAGGTGCCGAAGCACGCCAGTTGTGGCTGAAGCAGGGTGAGCCGATGCTGTTCAACAAGGGCGCGCAAGGCATCGCGCTGGACGTCGAGCATCTGACGCTGAAAGTGGTTGATGTCGGCGTAGACAGTGACGGCGCGCGCGACTGGCAGGCGGCCGGGGTGATCGTGCATGAGGTCACGAACCGCTCGGTTGCGCATATGCTGGTCGAGCTGCCCTTTGGTGAGTTTCCGATGGCGCTGGGGGTGATCTACGACGATCCCAAGCCCAGTTTCGAAAGCTCGATGGCGGGGCAAGACACTCAGCAACGCGCGGGCAAGGTGGCGAACCTGGCCAAACTACTCGCCAAGGGGCAGACATGGACGGTTGCGCCGGAAGATCATGGGCCGTTGTCGGGGGTTTAAGTTCATCGATGCCCGCCTCCTCCCCCTGGGGCGTTGAATGACCGCACCCGTCCTCCTCTGGCTACGCCGCGATTTGCGGTTGGCTGACCAAGCCGCGCTGGTAGCGGCGGTGGCGAGCGGCGCGCCGGTAATCCCGGTCTTTGTGCTTGATGACGAAACACCGAAACACCGCGCCATGGGCGGGGCGTCACGCTGGTGGCTGCATCATTCGCTGGATCGTCTGGCGAAAGATCTGGCGAAGCGCGGCTCGCAACTGGTGCTGCGACGCGGGCGATGCGATGCCGTGCTGGGACAACTAGCCCAGGAAACCGGCGCGCGCGAAGTGCATGCCCTGCACCATTACGAGCCGTGGTGGCGCAACGCCGAACGCGCGGTCGCCTATGGCCCACTGACGCTGCATCTGCACCACGGCAATTACCTCTGCCCGCCGGGGGTCGTCACGAGCGGGGCGGGGACGCCTTATCGCATTTTTACGCCGTTCTGGCGCGCGTTGCAGCAGCACTTGCCGCCGCCCAAGCCGACTTCCGCGCCCGACAGCGTGCGCGCGCCGGAACGCTGGCCGAACAGCGAGCGGCTGGAGAATTGGCGCCTGCTACCCAGCCAGCCAGACTGGGCAGCGCAGTTCTGCGATACCTGGACGCCGGGGGAGGCAGGCGCAGCGCAGGCGCTGGCGGCATTTTCCGAGGAAGCCCCACATTATGCGCAAGCGCGTAATCTGCCGGCGGCGAGCGGTACCTCACAATTGTCGCCACATCTGCATTTCGGCGAGATTTCACCCGCCTCCGTATGGCACGCCGCCGCCGGTCCGGGCGAATCGGCGCAAGTGTTTCTCAGCGAGTTGGGCTGGCGCGATTATGCGCAGAACATTATCCTGCAATTTCCCGACTACGGCACGAAAGCCGGGCGCGAGACCTATCAGAATTTCCCTTGGCGCACCGGGCAGGAGGCAGACCGCGACCTGCGCGCGTGGCAATGCGGGCGCACAGGCTATCCGCTGGTCGATGCCGGGATGCGCCAATTATGGGCGACGGGCTGGATGCATAACCGGGTGCGCATGATCGTCGCGAGTTTCCTGACCAAGCATCTGCTGATCGATTGGCAGGCTGGCGAGCGCTGGTTCTGGGATACGCTGGTCGATGGCGATTACGGCTCCAACACGATGAACTGGCAGTGGTCGGCGGGATCTGGCGTGGATGCCAATCTGTTCGTGCGGATCATGGCGCCGCTGAGCCAGTCGGTCAAATTTGAGGCAGCGGAGTATATTCGGCTCTGGGTGCCCGAACTGGCGCATCTGAGCGACGCGGATATTCACGATCCGCCGCAGCGAGTGCCGAACTATCCGCCAAAGCTCATCGAGCATCGCGAAGGCCGTGCCCGGGCGCTGGCCGCATATGGTACGTGGAACAGCTAAGCTATCGCGCTGCGCCGAGATCTGTGCTGATATACGTGTCCCTTCCGCCTGCGGAAGGGACGCGGGACTGCGTCCTTTTCAGCCCGTAACATTTTCCCGATGCGGGCTGACAAACGGCTCACCCAGTAGCGCCAACAATCGCCGCGCCACGACCTCTGGCGCCTTCAGGCTGGCCGGATCTTCACCTGGATAGGCGCTGGCGCGCATTTTGGTGCGGGTGGCGCCGGGGTTGACGATGGCGACGCGGATTGCCGAGACATTGCGGGTTTCTTCGGCGTAACAATCGAGCAGCACTGCGAAGGCGGCCTTGCTCGCGGCGTAGGCCCCCCAATAGGCGCGCGGGGTTGCGGCAACGCTGCTGGTCAGGCCGATGACGCGGGCATTGGTGCTTTTCCGCAGCATCGGATGAAACCGCGCCAGCAGCGCCTGCGTTGCCAGCACATTGGTGGTCAGCGCCTTGGTAAAGCTGTTGCCGTCGATATCGACCACCGATGTCAGGGGCGGCAGGACCGCGGCGGACAACACCAGCATGTCGAGAGCCGCCCAGCGCCCGCCGACGGCAACGGCGAGCCGGGCAATGGCGTCGGGTTCGGTCAGGTCCATGGGGGCAATGGTGGCATCGCCGCCCGCCGCGTGGATGCGGTCCTCGACTTGTTCCAGCGCCTTGGCGTCGCGCCCGGTCAGGATGACATGGGCACCGGCCGCTCCCAATGCCTGGGCAATGGCGGCGCCGATGCCGTGGCTGGCACCAGTCACCAAAGCGAGTTGCCCCACAAAAAGTCTCTCGTCATTGCTCGCCATCATCAGGTGACCTGATCGACCGGCAGGAGCAACTGCTCGGGATCACACCGCTCGCTGTAATCGGTGAGCCGCGTCGGGTATTCGCCGGAAAAGCAGGCATCGCAATATTGCGGGCGGGCGTTGTCCCGCCGCGCTTCGCCAACGGCGCGATAGAGCCCGTCGATCGAGACAAATTCCAGGCTGTCGGCCTGGATGAACTTGGCCATGGCCTTTATGTCAAAACGCGCGGCCAGCAGCTTGTTGCGCTCTGGGGTGTCGACCCCGTAAAAACAACTGTGCTCGGTCGGCGGGCTGGCGATGCGCATGTGCACCTCGGCAGCGCCGGCATCGCGCATCATTTCCACGATCTTGAGGCTGGTGGTACCGCGCACGATCGAATCGTCGATCAGCACGATGCGCTTGCCTTCGACCAGCGCACGATTGGCGTTGTGCTTGCGCTTCACATCGGCGTTGCGAGCGCCGTCCTCCGGCTGGATGAAGGTGCGCCCGACATAATGCGAGCGGATGATGCCCAGCTCGAAGGGAATGCCCGATTGCTGGGCATAGCCGATCGCTGCGGGCACGCCGCTGTCGGGTACCGGGATCACCATGTCGGCGTCGGCGGGCGCTTCGCGGGCCAGTTCGACGCCGATTGCCTTGCGCACCTGATAGACCGAATTGCCGCCGCTCATCGAATCGGGCCGACTAAAATAGACGTATTCGAAAATACAGGGGCGAGGCGCCTGTGCGGTAAACGGGCGATGACTGGACAGGACGCCGGCGTGATTGACCTGGACCAGTTCGCCGGGCTCGATCTCACGAATGAAGGTACCGCCGACGACGTCGATCGCCACGGTTTCGCTGGCAAAGATGATGGCATCGCCGATTCGCCCCATCACCAGCGGACGAATGCCGAGTGGATCGCGGCAGGCGATGATGCCTTCCGTAGTCATGCAGATCAGCGAATAAGCGCCCTCGACCAGCCGCAGTGCATCGACGAACCGGTCGAACAACGTAGGATAACGGCTGGTGGCAACGAGGTGGATGATAACCTCGGTGTCAGAGGTGGACTGGAAAATCGAACCTTTGTTTACCAACTCGCGTTTAAGACGCATGGCATTGGAAATATTGCCATTGTGCGCGATCGAGAAGCCGCCCGAAGCCAGATCCGCAAACAGTGGCTGGATATTGCGAAGGCCAGAGCCGCCCGTGGTCGAATAGCGGACATGACCCGAGGCCATGTTGCCTGGCAAGCTGCCAAACGCCTCGTTACTACCGAACACCTGGGCCACGTGACCGATACCGCGCTGCGAATAGAATTCGTGGCCATCATAGCTGGTGATCCCCACCGCTTCCTGGCCGCGATGCTGAAGTGCATGCAGGCCTAATGCGGTGACGGCAGCGGCATCGCGCGCGCCAATTACACCGAAAACGCCACATTCTTCGTGCAGCTTGTCGCCGTCCAGATCATCGGCTTGTTCGCTGCTGCTGCCACCGATGTCCCACGGCGTTTCGTCACGCCAGCCGGACTTGCCGCGTTGTTCAGGCTGAACGGTGGCCTCAGGCCCAGACTTGTCCAAAGGCCCAAGCCGATCCAAGGGTAAAGTGTCGATTGACTTCATGCTGGAGCACGATTCCTCCGGGTGGAGGGCGCCGGGCGGGCAGCCCTCTGACTTCGGCGCATGTGGCGAGCTTTGCCCCGGATAGCAAGGGCAGAGCGGGATTGGAGCGGTTCTGATACCCGATTACGATGCTGGTGTGTAGTTTGGCGCTTGTCTCTAACAGCCTTCCCGCCCACCCAAAATTCCCCTAAAGCGCCTTCATGAGCGAAACGCAGACCGTATCCTTTGGCTATGAAGACATCCTGGCGGACGATAAGACCGCCCGCGTTGCGGCAGTATTTTCCAATGTCGCGCGCAAATACGATGTCATGAACGACGCGATGTCGGGCGGAATGCACCGGCTTTGGAAGGATCGCTTCGTGCGCCGGGTCAAACCCCGCAACGGCGAGACGATCCTCGATATGGCAGGGGGCACTGGCGATATCGCCTTCCGGCTGGCGGCGGCCGGGGCGGGCGTCACCGTGTCGGACATCAACCAGGACATGCTCGATGTCGGTATCGAGCGCGCGTCGAAGCGCGGCGTCGAAGGCCTGGTCTGGTCACGCCAGAATGCCGAGGAACTGAGCTTCCCCGATCGCTCCTTCGACGCCTACACCATTGCCTTCGGGATTCGCAACGTGACCCATATCGATCGCGCGCTGGCCGAGGCGCACCGTGTACTGCGCTTTGGTGGGCGCTTTTTTTGCCTTGAATTCTCCACGACCCAGTGGCCCGGATTCAAGCGCGCCTATGATCTCTATTCGCATCGGTTGGTACCGGTATTGGGCAAGGCGATTGCGGGCGATGCCGACTCTTATCGATATCTCGTCGAATCGATCCGCCGCTTTCCCGCCATGGCCGAGTTTCAGGCCATGATCGGCGCTGCCGGCTTTACCCGCACCCGCATCGAACCGGTGCTGGGTGGGCTGGTCGCGATCCATTCCGGCTGGAAAGTATAAATCCGGCGTGACGACGGCTACGACGCATCTGTTTCGTCTGCTGCGCTGGGGGCGCATTCTCGCGCGCCATGGGGCGCTGCGCGGGATTGAGAGCGACCCCAACGCGCCCGCGCCGGTACGGCGGTTGATGCGCGTGGCGCGATTCGCCACGGTCCAGCCGCGCACCCCCGATTATGCCCGCGCTTTCGAGGCGATCGGCCCCGCCGCGATCAAGCTTGGCCAGACACTGGCGACACGCCCGGATTTGGTCGGGGAGCCCGCGCAAGCCAATCTGCTGCTGTTGCAGGACAGCCTGCCGCCGGTCCCGTTCGCCGCAATCCGGCGCGAAATCGAAACCAGTTTCGGGCGGCCGCTGACCGAACTGTTCGCGCATGTCGAAGGGGTGCCGGTGGGTGCAGCCTCGATCGCGCAAGTCCACCGCGCGGTCACGCCAGAGGGCCGCCAGGTCGCAATTAAAGTGCTGCGGCCCGGTATTCGTGAGCGGCTGGCCCGCGATATCGCCACTTACGAATGGGCGGCGGCGCATCTCGAAGCGCTGGGCGGCGAGGCGGCGCGGCTGCGCCCGCGCCTGATCATCGCCAATTTCAAGCGCTGGACGCTGCGCGAAACCGACCTGCGGCGCGAGGCTGCGTCGGCGTCCGAATTGGCCCAGGCCGTCGGCAGCGTGCCCGGCTTCCGCATCCCCGCGATTGACTGGGACCGCACCAATGGCCGGGTGATGACGCTGGAATGGGTCGCTGGCATCAAGATTTCGGATCGCGCGGCCCTGCTTGCCGCCGGGCACGACCTGCCGAAGATCGCGCATCGGCTGGTCATCGCCTTTCTGACGCAGGCGATCCATGCCGGTTATTTCCACGCCGACATGCATCAGGGCAATCTGTTCGTCGAGGCGGACGGTACCATCGTCGCCATCGATTTCGGCATCATGGGCCGCATCGACCGCCGGGCGCGAATGTGGCTAGGCGAAATACTCCATGGCCTGACCACGGGCAATTACCGCCGCGTCGCCGAGATTCATTTCGAGGCGCAATATGTGCCCGCTTATCATTCGGTAGAAGATTTTGCGACCGCGCTGCGCGCCGTGGGCGAACCGATGCGCGGCAAACCCGTGGCCGAATTATCGGTGGGCCAGATGCTCGATGGGCTGTTTGCCATCACCCGTGATTTCGATATGCAAACCCAGCCGCACTTGCTGCTGCTGCAAAAAACCATGGTGATGGTTGAAGGACTGGCGACGTCGCTCGATCCCGGGATCAACATGTGGGACACCGCAACACCGTTCGTTTCGGCCTGGATGCGCGACGAACTGGGGCCGGAGGCAGCGCTGGCCGATGGGCTGCACCGCCTGCGCGACACAGTGCTGGGCTTGCCTGCGCTGCTGCGCCGCATCGAGGAAAAGTTTCCTGCAAAGGGCGGTGCTCCCGAAGCGCCGCCGCTGCCCCATATCCCCTTGATGTGGGATCAACAATATCGCCGGGGATGGCTGCGATATGTCGCTGCTGCACTGCTCGGGGGGATAGCGACATGGGCGTGGATCCGGCTTGGTCTGCCACACGGTTAGCGAACACTGAAGCCGCAAGGACTTTGTCCGGTCCGGCGATTGAGGTGGAACCGCTTTGCACATTGGTCGCAAAGCGATGCCCGGATGCTGCTGGCGGCGGTCAAGAGGAGCGGTGAAGGCGATATGGGTCGTCGTCCAGCCGCTGAGACGAAATCCAGCGGACCGGAATGGCAATTTTGCGGAAGATTGGGCCAGCGAGCGGTTGGCGGGGCTAGCGCTGAATGCGAACGTCTGCTCGCGCTAATGCACAAACCGCGCAACGACATCCCGATACGATCTGCTCACTTTTACTTCCACGCCTGACTCGAGCACCAGAAAACATTCGCCATTGGTGTGCGGTTTGACCTGGCGGACCAAGTCGAGGTTGACAATCCACGAACGGTGCACGCGCTGGAACACGCGCGGGTCGAGCCGGCGTTCCAGATCTTTCATGGTTTCGCGCAGGATAAAGCTGTTGTTGGCGATATAGATGCACATATAGTCGCCAGCGGCCTCGATCCGCTCGATGCTATCGACATCGACGCGGAAAATCTGCCCGCGATCCTTGATGTTGAGGAGTTTTTCGAAGCGGCCCTGACCCGAAGCCTCGACATCGTCGGGGGTGGCGTCGAGCAGCGTATCGGGAGCGACTTCGGCCAGCATGCTTTTCAGCTTTTCCGCCTCTTCGCACAGCCGCTTTTCGGCGATCCGGGTGCGGACGCGGTCCAGCGTATCGGCCAGCTTGTCTTCGTCCACCGGCTTCATCAAATAATTGACGGCATTGGCCTCGAAGGCGCGCACCGCGTGTTCCTGATACGCGGTGACGAAAACGAATAGCGGCGGCTCGATCTCCATCACCCCCTTCACCACCGAAAAGCCATCGAAGCCAGGCATCTGGATGTCAAGAAAGACCAGGTCGGGCCGCTGGGTCTTGATCGCGCGGATCGCCTCGCGACCGTTGGCGCAGGTGTCGATGATCTCGACATCGGGAAACTTTTGGAGGCGCAGTTGCAGCCCCTGGATCGCGAGTTTCTCGTCATCGACTAGTATCGTTCGTATGCTCATATGCCAAATCCTGTGAGAAGCAAAATGTCTCCAGACTGAATGGCCTGAGTTGACATCATGCCGCGATAGTCACGGCATGCGCGCTTTCACGCCGTTCCAACGGTATTTCGATGATCACGGCAAACCCACCTTCCGGCGGGTCCAGCGTTTCAAAGCGATGCGCCGCGCCATACGCTTGCGCCAGCCGGTCGCGAATATTTGTCAGTCCCACGCCCGTCGATACCTGTTCGCCGCCATCAAATGTCACGCCCGACAATCTGTTGTCGTCATCGTCGGTTTGCAATCCCGGTCCGGTATCGGACACGGTGATCCGCAGGTTAGGCCCGATGGCATGCACCGAAATGGTAATCTCGGCGCCGCTCTCCTGCGGGCTGACGGCATATTTGATCGCGTTTTCCACCAGCGGTTGCAGCAGCAGCGATGGCAGCAACGCAGCTGTGCTGGCCGGATCGATGCGAAAGATGGTGCGTAACCGTTCCTCGAACCGCATGCGTTCGATATCGAGATAAAGCTTCAGCGTCTCGACCTCCTGCGCCACGGTCACACGGCCAGTCGGCTCGTTGATGAGCGTATAGCGCAGGAATGACGACAAGCGGCTGAGCATGGCATTGGCCGGCTCGGTCTGCTTAAGCAGCACCAGCGTCGAGATCGAATTCAACGTGTTGAACAGGAAATGCGGGTTGAGCTGATAGCGTAGCATCGCCAGCTGCGCACTGGTCGCCTGGCTCTCCAGCCGCAGTAGCTGGTCATTCTGCTCCTCGATCTGGAGGAAGAAATTGGTGGCATAGTAAAGTGCCGACCACGCCCCCAGCAGCGTCGCATCGAGATAAAACACGCCAATGAACAATTGCGCAAAGCTGACCCCGCTGTCCGATCGATAAAGCCCGATCACCCAGCTGTCGATAAAAGCATACAGGCTGACCGCCAGCGGCAGCACCAGTACAGTCACCCCCCACGTCACCAGCGGCCGCTGCGTGATCAACTGGCGGTAAATCACCGCCAAAATCAACGAGATCGAATAGCCGGTGATCGAGGCGATGAACACCAGCACCAGAAACGACAGCGGCTGGGCATTAGCCAGGCTGGACATCGCCCGCAGCAACATCGCCCCGCCCCAGCCAGCCAACTGCAACCGCCAGAACGCCTTGTTCTTGTTCGCGAAAAACGGGGTCGGGCGGAACGGAAGCACGGCCATAGCCGGTGTTTAGCGCAAAAAGGTGTGGAGCGGGAAGGGTTTTAAGTGGATGCCGGCGGTGTGGGCTGACAGCAGGCTAAATGCGCGGGTTGGCGGCTTGCGCACCCGTCACGGTAATCGCCGCAACGCAGCATGTCACTGGAGCTTACAACTTTCAGGCTCCCCCCCCCTGAAACGTGTCACTCTTGTTTACACATTCAAAACGAGTCAAAAAAAACTACTTACTTATCCGTAGCTAATAAAAATGGCACGTTTTTTGCTTTGTAGTGGACAATCAAGAAGTTGGGTCGCGCGAAAAATTTGGTTAATTAAGGTTCTGATGTCCCGAACTCAGGCGCAAAAAATCGCGTTTGGATAATGTGGAGGCACTGTTTCCCGCAGATTACCCAAATTATTTGTTCAGTAAAATGCTTGATTGAACCATAATAAATAATTCTCCACGGTTGAAAGGATAGATCATGAATAAATTTTGGGCGATTTCAGCATCTCTTGCCGCTTTGGTCTGTGCCAGTGCGGGTTTGGGGGTAACTGCAGCCCACGCCGATACTTTTAGCGTTTACACTGGATATGCCGACAATCTGCGCGCGAGCGGGTTTTTTCCGGCACCGTGGCTGGGTAACGCAAACGTCGTGTCGCAGTCCTTGGCCGCGCAGACCTTTGATTCTGGCGCCGTCCGCATCCTGAACACGGGACTGAACGCGATCACCATATCGAATTTCACTGTGACGATGAATGGCGGCGGCGGCCCGACCTATAGCATCTGGAATTCTTTGACGATCGGCGCCGGCCAAAACGGCATCTTCACGCAAACGGCATTCGCTAACTTCGACAGCAGCGACAATTCAACCGGGTCTGCTCCTGGTAACATCATCGGATCGAGCCTGGGCAGTAATGGCATCGGTGGATGCAGCAGCACCGCTGCGGCCCAAGCCGGAGCCGGCATCACCGCCTACTGCGCAGGTCGCCAACCGATTGTGTCCTTCCTTGAGAATGGCATTCTCGTCACGCTCAACGATTCCGGGCACATCGTGGATACCGGCAATTATGATTTTATCACCGGTAGCATGGACGGAAACGAGTCGATCAATTGGAACCTGATCGGCTCGGGAGCCACTCGCGGTGGGACCGTTCCGGAAGCATCAACGTGGATGATGATGCTGCTGGGTTTTGCGGGGATCGGTCTGGCCGTCCGTCGCAAGTCTGAAGCTGCGGTTCTTTCCGCCTAGCCACCAACGGGGGTGTGTCAAAGGCTCAGGCCGATGATGACAGTCGTTGATTGTAACCCGAATCTGAAGTTCGCTCAACCAAGCTATTGGGGCGATTGCGAACTTCAGATTTACGGAGGCCCCTTAAACCCATTGAATCTGATGTGGATTGAGGATTTGAATCAGGGAACTGGAACTACGGAATTACAAAATTCCGGTGATGACACGTGCAATAACTCCCAACTAAAGCCTTCAAGACCTATTCGAAGAACTTCGACTTAAATAGGATGATGGGAAAATGTATTTTTATCCCAACACTCAAATTTTTAGATGGCGTCAATCGCATATTTGCCGCGCGAGAAAAGTCACGCCTCGTCATTAGCAAGATTGTAAGTGCCCGATCCGAAAGTTGTTGGGCAATACCAGTCTTTTATGATTCACGCCTCTTTGCAAAGAGATGGAGTGGATCATGACATGGACTGGTATTGCCCGACAGGAGCATAGCCGCCAAGGGCTGCAGTATTCCAGCGATATGACCGACCGTGAGTGGCTACTGACGGCACCGTTCATTCCGCTCGCGAAATCAGGTGGTCGCAAGCGCACCAGTGACATGCGCGAGGTGGTGAACACAATTCTCTACATCGCCTCGAGTGGTTGTGCATGGCGAATGCTGCCGAAATGTTTCCCGCCGGTCTCGACGGTGCGCCGCTATTTCTACGCTTGGCGCAACACCGGACTGTTCGCGAGCATCAACACCCTTTTAGTCATGAACCTGCGCGAGATCGAGGGGCGTGAAGCCTCGCCTAGTGCTGGCGTGATCGATAGCCAGAGCGTCAAAACCACCGAAAGCGGCGGTATCTGTGGCTTTGATGCCGGCAAGAAGGTGAAAGGTCGCAAGCGCCACATCCTCATCGACACATGCAGCTATCTCATCTTTATCCTGGTCCATGGCGATTGGACCATTGAAATCATCAAACGATCAGACGCCGCCAAAGGCTTTGTTCTTCTGCCGCGCCGATGGGTGGTCGAACGCACCTTTGCATGGCTCGGGCGATGCAGGCGACTGGCCAAGGACTGGGAGACCTCCATCGCATCCTCAACAACTTGGGCGCTCATTGCCTCCGTTCGGA
>JAYUBN010000059.1:0-20430 GCA_043740855.1 Sphingomonadales bacterium
CCGCGACATCGGCGACCGTGCCCAGCGCCACGAGATCGAGCAAGGTGAACAGATCGGGTTCGGGCCGAGCTGCAAACCAGCCCTTGAGGCGCAGAGTGCGAACGGTGGCTACCGCCAGCAGAAACGCCACGCCCACCGCCGCAAGGTGGCCATGCGCAGCGCCGATGTCGCCTTCATCCAGGCGGTTAGGATTGACCAGCGCCGCCGTCAGGGGCAGTTCCGCGGAACATTTGTGATGATCGACGACAATCACATCCACTCCGGCGGCATGCGCCATTGCCAACGCTTCATGCGCCATGGCGCCGCAATCGACGGTGACGATCAGGCTGCTGCCGTCCTCGGCGATGCGCACCAATGCCGGGCCGCTGGGGCCATAGCCTTCCAGCAGGCGATCCGGTATGTAATGTCCCGCATTATGGCCTAGCATACGCAGCAGCCGAATGAGCAAGGCGGCGCTGGTCGCGCCATCGACATCATAATCGCCGAATATGGTAATCTTTTCATTGCTGACTACGGCTTGGGCCAGCCGGTCGGCGGCGGCGTCCATGTCGCGAAATTCGGAAGGATCGGGCAGGAAAGCGCGCAGCGACGGATTGCGGTGCCGCTCTAAATCCTGATGCGTTACGCCGCGTGAAAGGAACAATTGGGTGACAAGATCATTTTCAAGATCGGGGCCACCAGCAATGTTTTGGGCGCCGAAATCCATGTTGCCACCGCGCCATCTCCAGCTCCGGCCGGACAGCGACTGGTCTATGCCGAGGATCGATACCGCACGTGATGTCATGGCTCTGACTAGCCGATCAACGCTCCATGGCAAAGCCCGGAGTGGGCGGTTTTCTCCGCCGCAACGAGCAATACCGGGTGGCTGCGCAGTTAAATGACCAGTTCTTCTCTCGCAATCGTCTGGCATAGCCGCACTGGCGCCGCGCAAGCTATCGCAGAGGCTGCCGCGCAGGGCGCGAGCACATCGGCATGCGCAGGCAACGACAGTGACGGCCAGGATCGGGTTTGCCTGGTCAGCGCCAGCGATGCTACCCCCGAAATCTTGCTGGCGGCGTCGGGCTATCTGTTTGTGTGCCCGGAAAATCTCGGGACCATGTCTGGCATCATGAAGGACATGTTCGACCGCGCCTATTACCCGTTGTTCGGGCAAGTAGAAGGGCGCCCCTATGCCACAATAATCGCGGCCGGATCCGACGGGCGCGGCGCAGAGGCGCAAATCGATCGGATCGTCACTGGCTGGCGTTTGCGCCGGGTGGCCGATCCGATGGTGATCTGCCTGAACGCGCAATCGGCGCAGGCGATTCTGGCACCCAAAACCGTTCCTGCCGCTGTCCTTGATCGCTGCCGCGAATTAGGTGAGACTATGATGTCGGGAATCGCGTTAGGCGTATTTTAATCTGATTGTGCCATTTTGGTTCATAAAATTGGCTAATCATCGATAGTTTTAAGTAATGATCGTTGAAAGTTTGAATGATGAGCAAAATTTGAACAACAATTCTGCAATAACGCGGGCAGCGCAGGCGGCCCCCAGCTTGTCGCTTATTTTCAGGCCCGGTGAGCGCCCGGCCGTAGCGGACGTTCTGCGCCTGCTACAATCACGCGAGGGAGCGACCGGCTGGACGGTTTGCCATCAGCCCAAGCCATCCGCAGGCTGTCTCAAAATCATTGCCGGGGGCCTGACCTTCGCTCTTTCCTGCCTGGCCCCGGCCACGCCCGCGCCGTTACCCGACATGGCGCACTGGTACGGGTTTCGGGAAACGCCACCCACCGAGCTGGCTGAAGCCATCACTTTAAGTCTCGACAAAGATTTGTGCGGAGGGACAAATGCGCTGCCCGTCATCCGGGCCATGGCCGGGTTGGCCGCCCGGCTGACCAAGCTTGACCATGTCACGGCCGTGGTCTGGCATCCTGCGCGGTGCGCCATGGCGCCGCTGGCGTTTGCCGCTGCCATCGGCAGTTGGCTGCTGGGCGGAGCGTTTCCCGCGCTCGGCTTGACGGCCCTGTTTCGTGACGCCGATGGTGCGATCCGCAGCGAAGGCCTGGCATTTTTTACCGGGCAGGAACTGCTGATTGAACCAGCGCCAGGTACAACTACTGCACTGGATGGCAAAATCGCCGCACGCTTAATTAACCATTTGGTAGGAATTGACTCGATATACCGGCGGTTCGATTTCATCGGGCCAAGCGGCGAACACCTCTCCGCTGAGCCATCGGGCAACGATTGGTTATTGAGGGTATGGCGAAAGTCCTGATCGGAAGACATTTTTCTGGCGCAGATATCTACCGGAAAATAGTCAAACTGCGAAAATCAGTCGTTCCGGGGGCGGACGCGAAAAAGCCCGCAGCGATATCTCGGCCGGCGCTATCCTTCCGTGCCGTTAATCGGCCTGCCGCGCCCGGCTACGATCCAGCGCTACAGCGCCACCACTTGCTGCCGCAGCAATTGCTGTCACAACGCTGCTTTGGCGCGTTCTTCGAACGAGTTGGTCGGGAACGGCTGGGCTTCGATGATTTTCGCAGCAATGGCTTGTTGTTGCCGGCCAATGATGCGGCCGCGCTACGCATTGGCCTGCCGCTTCATCGCGGACCGCATCGCAAATATAATGCCATGGTTAGCGAGCATGTCGGGCAAGTGGAGGCGCGTTGGTCCAGCGTGCGACTGCATTCACCGCAAGCGGCTCTTGGCGATGCCGTTGCCAGCATGCAGTTGCTGCAGCGGGCGTTGCGGCGGCGCCTGCTGGATCTGGGGGTTAACCGGCTGGCGCTCAATCGCTTCGACCCGCTGGGCCACGGGGTCGATTTCACCCAGGTCGATGCTATGGTCGATTCGCTGTGGCCGGACAACAATCTCTGGGCCGAAGAGTCCCGGAGCGAGATCGATCAGGCCCCGGCTCTTATGGCTGAAAATCCCGCGCAAGCCACCAATCTGGCCCCCAAAATGGCTGGTTCCTGCTGATGCCTGTTGGTAAGTTGCGCGACCTGCATGGCTACCGGTACCACCATCGCGGATGGCGCCAATGGCTTGGTCTGCACCGTATATCGTGGAGTGATTTTCAGCCAGATGACTTCATCTGGTGACGCAGAAATCATTGTAAAATAATAAATTGCCAGAGTCTTTCCGGTTCATCTTTAACCGGAAAGACTCTGGCTCCTCAGGGCCACGACCGCATTGGCTGCGCTCAGCACGGCGCGCACACTGGCGGTGGCGATATCCTCGTCGATACCCACGCCCCAGACGGTCTCGCCATTTGGCCCGGTGCATTCGACATAAGCCGCAGCGCGCGCTTCCGATCCCGCGCTCATCGCGTGTTCAAGGTAATCGCGTACTTCGAATGTCACCCCAAAGCTTGCCGCCAGCGTTGCCACCACCGAGGAAATCAAGCCGTTGCCGCGCCCGGAGACCGATTGTTCCTGGCCATCGACGCCGATCTTGCCGATGAACAGCCGCGTGCCATCGGCGGCCCGGCTTTCCTCGTAATCGACAAGCTGGAAATGCTGCGGCGCTCCATCTCCCTGGCCAAGATGATACACCCGCTGAAACACCTCCCAGATGTCATTGGCATGGAGTTCCCGCCCGGCAGCATCGGCCAGTTCCTGGACGTGACGCGAAAAATGCGGCTGCATACGCTTGGGCAGCTTCAGTCCCTGGTCCTGTTCCAGCACCCAGGCGAAACCGCCTTTGCCGCTTTGCGAATTGACCCGGATCACCGCTTCGTAAGACCGGCCCAGATCGGCGGGGTCGATCGGCAAGTACGGCACTGCCCAAAACTGGTCGTTGCGCGTCTGCTGCGCAGCAAAACCTTTTTTGATGGCGTCCTGATGGCTGCCCGAAAAGGCGGTAAACACCAGTTCGCCGCCATAGGGATGGCGCGCCGCGACGGGCAGCTGGTTGCAATATTCGACGGTCTGGATGACTTCATCGATGTTCGAAAAATCCAGAAGTGGATCCACGCCTTGCGTGTATAAATTAAGTCCGATTGTCACCAGGCAGCAATTGCCGGTGCGCTCGCCATTGCCGAACAGGCAGCCTTCGACGCGGTCGGCGCCGGCCATCAGCCCCAGCTCCGCTGCAGCGACGCCGGTGCCGCGATCATTGTGGGTGTGCAGGCTGATCACCGCTGCATCCCGGTTCGGCAGGTTGCGACAAAAATACTCGATCTGATCGGCATAGATGTTGGGTGTCGCCGCCTCGACGGTTGCTGGCAGATTGAGGATGATTGGATGTTCGGGCGTCGGGCGCAACACCTCCATCACCGCCTCGCAGCATTCGAGGCTGAAATCGAGTTCGGCGGTTGAGAAGGTTTCGGGGCTATATTCAAAGTGCCATGCCGTCTGGGGGAACCGGGCGGCCTGATCGCGCAGTGCCTTGGCACCATTGACCGCAATGTCCTTTATCTGTGGCCGCTCCAGCCCGAACACGACTTGCCGCCAGAGCGGCGACACCGCGTTATACAGATGGACGATCGCGGCATGGACGCCAGCCAGGCTTTCAAACGAGGTCTCGATCAGATCCTTGCGTGATTGCGTCAGCACTTGCACCAGCACATCTTCGGGCACTCGGCCACTATCGACCAGTCCGCGAATGAAATCATATTCAGTCGCGCCCGCAGCCGGGAAACCAACCTCGATCTCCTTCAGCCCGACCTTGACCAGCAGTTCGAAAAAGCGCGTCTTTTTTTCAGGCCCCATCGGGTCGATCAGCGACTGGTTGCCGTCGCGCAGGTCGGTGGACAGCCAGCGCGGCGCGCGGGTGATGGTGCGGCTGGGCCATTGCCGGTCGGGCAGGTTGATCTGGGGAAATGCCCGGTACTTGAGCGAGGGGTCTTTCAGCATGGTCATGACGGGATCTCGAACTGGGGAACTGACGACTCTGGCTTAACTATAGCCCTTTGGCGCCTCAGCGCCCCACGCGGGCACACCGGATCACGCCAAAGGGCGGATAAGTCGCAGAGCCAGCGCGTTGCCGAGAACATGGGAAGCGGTCATCCATTAAGTTATGATGACCGCAGACCCGGCTGTAAAGCGGTAACCGCAGAAAGCTTGCTGCTCCGTCAGATTACCAACTCAAAGATCGACGTGGCTCAGTTCCTGCTCTTGTCCACCAGCGCATTCGCGCCGATCCATGGCATCATTGCGCGCAGCTTGGCGCCGGTTTCCTCGATCGGATGCGCAGCGGCGGCTTTTCGTGCCGCCTTCAACTCAGGCTGGCCGGCGCGGTTGTCGAGGACGAAGTTTTTCACGAAGCGCCCCGAGGTGATGTCGGCCAGAATACGCTTCATTTCTGCCTTGGTTTCGGCGGTGATGATGCGCGGCCCGCTGGTAATGTCGCCATATTCGGCGGTGTTGCTGATCGAATAGCGCATGTTGGCGATGCCGCCTTCATACAGCAGGTCGACGATCAGCTTGGTTTCGTGGAGGCATTCGAAATAGGCCATTTCGGGCGCGTAACCGGCTTCCACCAGCGTCTCGAAGCCCGCCTGGATCAGGTGGGTAATGCCGCCGCACAGCACTGCCTGCTCGCCGAACAAGTCGGTTTCGCACTCTTCCTTGAAATTGGTTTCGATGATGCCCGAGCGGCCGCCGCCGACGCCCGAGGCATAGGCAAGCGCCACATCATGGGCATTCCCGGTCGCATCTTGAGCGATGGCAACCAAGCAGGGGACGCCGCCGCCGCGCACATATTCGCTGCGCACGGTATGGCCGGGACCTTTGGGCGCGATCATGATGACGTCGATGTCGGCGCGCGGCTCGATCAATCCGAAATGCACGTTAAGCCCATGCGCGAAGGCCAGCGCAGCGCCGGGCTTCATGTTGGCGTGGACGTCTTCGGCATAGATTCCAGCCTGCAATTCGTCGGGGGCCAGGATCATCAAAATGTCGGCCCAGGCGGCGGCGTCCTTGTTGCTCATCACCTTGAAACCGGCGGCTTCGGCCTTTTTCGCGGTCGCGGAGCCGGCGCGCAGGGCGATGGCAACGTCCTTGACGCCGCTGTCACGCAGGTTCTGGGCATGGGCATGGCCCTGGCTGCCATAGCCAAGCACGGCGATTTTCTTGGCCGTAATCAGGTTGATATCGCAATCGGCGTCGTAATATACTTTCACGGTGGTTCCCCTTGGGCCTGCTTTGTGGGCGCCCCTGCCTTAGCGAGGGCTGCGGATCAACTCAAATACACTGGGCGGTTTGCTGGCCCATCAGGTTTTTCACGCCGCCCTGGCGCCCCGGATCATGCCGACGATCCCGGTACGACCGACTTCGACCAGCCCCAGTTCGCGCATCAGAGCAACGAAGCCGTCGATCTTTTCAGGCTGGCCGGTCAGTTCGAACACGAAGCTGGCGGTGGTTGTATCGACCACCTTGGCGCGGAAAATATCGGCGACGCGCAGCGCTTCGACGCGGATGTCGCCGGTACCCGCGACCTTGATCAGCGCCAGTTCGCGCTCCACATAGGGTCCGACTTCGGTGAGATCCACGACCTTGTGCACTGGCACTAGCCGATCGAGCTGGGCGTGGATCTGGTCGATCTGTGCAGGCGGGCCATGGGTCACGATGGTGATGCGGCTGACCGCGTGGTTCTCGGAAATATCCGCGACCGTCAGGCTGTCGATGTTGTAGCCGCGCGCGGTGAACAGCCCGGCAATCTTGGCCAGGATACCCGCTTCGTTGTCCACCGTGATCGTCAACACGTGGCGCTCGCTGGCCTCTTGCTTGATCTTCATTCGTGCTCTCTCTTCGCTTGACTAAGCTCCTCCACCGCAGGGGAGGGGGGCAGAAGCAATTATACCAAAGCCTTGGCTTCATCATCCACGGTTCCCGCCACGACATCGCCCGGCAGGATCATGTCGGTATGTGCCGCGCCCGACGGGATCATCGGAAAACAATTGGCCAGTTTCGCCACGCGACAATCGACCATCACCGGCCCATCATAATCGATCATTGCCTGAATACCCGCGTCGAGTTCGTCCTCGCTGGAGATGCGGATGCCCTTCCAGCCATAGGCCTCGGCCAGTTTGACAAAATCGGGCAGCGCGTCGGAGTAGGAGCTCGAATAGCGGCTTTCATAGGTCAGCTGCTGCCATTGCCGCACCATCCCCATGTATTCGTTGTTGAGGATAAACACCTTGACCGGCAGGCGGTACTGGCTGGCCGTACCCAGTTCCTGGATGTTCATCTGGATCGAGGCTTCGCCGGCGATATCAATTACCAGAGCGCCGGGATTGCCGAGTTGGGCACCGATCGCGGCGGGCAACCCATAGCCCATCGTGCCGAGCCCGCCCGAAGTCAGCCATTTGTTAGGGCTGAAGAAGGGGAAATACTGCGCCGCCCACATCTGGTGCTGGCCGACCTCTGTGCTGATGATCGGATCGCGGTCGCGGGTCAGCGCATACAGCCGCTCGACCGCATATTGCGGCGCGATTTCGGACTTTGAACGGGCATAGGCGAGGCTGTTCTTGCCGCGCCATTCGGTGATGCGGGCTTTCCATCCGGACAGATCCTGCGGTTGGCGCTGACCATCCAATGCATTCCACGCGGCGATCAATTGTTCCAGCACGCGTGCGCAATCGCCGACGATCGGCACATCGACGGGCACGATCTTGTTGATCGAGGCGCGGTCGATATCGATGTGGATTTTGATCGAATGGGGCGAAAAGGCATCAAGCCGCCCGGTCACCCGGTCATCGAAGCGCGCGCCGATGCAGACCATGACATCGGCCTGGTTCATCGCCAGATTGGCTTCATAGGTGCCGTGCATCCCCAGCATCCCCAGCCAGTCGGCGTGATCGGCCGGGAAACAACCCAGCCCCATCAGCGTCGAGGTGACGGGTGCGCCGGTCAGCGCCTGGAACTGGCGCAGCAAGGCACTGGCGCGCGGCCCGGAATTAATGATGCCGCCGCCGGTGTAGAAAATCGGCGCGCGGGCGCCGGCGATCAATGCAATCGCCTTGGCAATATCGTCCGCCGGGCCTTCGGTCTGCGGCTTATAACGGATCGGCCGCTGCGGCGGGCCGTCGGGCATCACTGCGCTGGCGACCTGCACGTCCTTGGGAATGTCGATCAGCACCGGGCCGGGACGCCCGGTGGTGGCAATCTGGAACGCTTCGTCGATGGTCGCAGCAAGGTCTGCCGGGTCTTTTACCAGATAATTATGTTTGGTGCAGTGGCGGGTGATGCCGATGGTGTCAGCCTCCTGAAAGGCATCGGAGCCAATCAGCCCGGTCGCGACCTGGCCGGTAATGATGATTACCGGGATCGAGTCCATGAAGGCATCGGCAATCCCGGTGACGGCGTTAGTCGCGCCGGGGCCAGAGGTGACCAGCACCACGCCGGGCTTGCCGGTCGAGCGCGCATAGCCCTCGGCAGCATGGGCGGCACCGGCCTCGTGACGCACCAGAATATGGCGAATCCGGTCATCGCTGAACAGCGCATCGTAAATCGGCAGCACCGCGCCGCCGGGATAGCCGAACACGAATTCGACCCCCTGGCGCACCAGGCTCTCGACCAGAATCGCGGCGCCGCTGCGCTCTTGGCTCACTTTCAAACCTTCCGTAATTCAAACAAGGCCCAGCATTTCCGGGCAAACCTGTGGGTATGAGAAATAAAATATCACGTCAACTGCTAAGTGAGACATAATAATGCGAATATATAGCTTATATGGTAACTATGGTGCTCAACGCGCTGCCAATCCGGTGGGGGCTGACGGCGAAACCAGGTATATTGCCGCTTGGCATAATTGCGCGTGGCCTGCTGGCCCAGCACCCGCGCCTGATCAAGGTCATATTCCCCGCGCAGATGCCCGGCAACCTCCGACACTCCGATGGCCCGCATGACCGGCAACACGGGGTCGAGTTCGCGCGCCAGTAATGCTTCAACTTCTGCGACCGCGCCGCGTTCCAGCATCTGGCTGAAGCGCGCATCGCAACGCGGATAGAGCCAGTCACGCGGCGGCAGCAGCACGGCGGGGTGCAGCGTCACCTGCGGCGCGATGCCGCCAGACTTGTGCCGCTGCCAATCCGCCAGTGTCCGTCCGGTGGACCGGGCCACTTCGAGCGCGCGGGCGATGCGCGTCGTGTCAGCGGGGGCAAGAATCGCCGCCCGGTCGGGGTCTTCGCAAAGCAACGCGGCATAGGCCTGATCCACTGGCAGCGCCCGCACGACGGCGCGCGTTGCCGGGTCGATTTCGGGGATGGGCGCAATGCCATCCAACAGCGTGCGCAGATACAGCCCGGTGCCGCCGACCAGAATCGGTACGCCGCCGTCGGCATGGATTTCAGCGATCACTTGCGCCGCGCGAGCAGCCCAGCTTGCCGCTGAACAGGCGGTGGCGCCGTCCCAATCGCCGAACAGCCAGTGATCCACGCCCCGCATTTCAGCGTGCAGTGGGCGCGCGCTCAGCACGGCCAGATCGGCGTAAACCTGCGCGCTGTCGGCATTGACGATCACCGCATGACGGCCCCGGGCGGCGAGTGCCAGCGCCAGTTCTATCGCCAGATCGCTCTTGCCGCTGGCGGTTGGCCCTGCAATGAGCGCCAGCGGCGGCTTGTCGCGCGCCTCGCCAAACGCAGACTCAGGGGACAAATTCGTGGTCATCGCCCGGCTCTTAGCAGATCCTGCGCTTATTGCCGCAAGTGGTGATCGTGCGCTCGCCGCACTCGGGATGGGCGCGCGCATGGTGCAATTAGGCGCCGGCGCGTGGGAGATTTCGGTTGCGGGGGGGGCGGCCAACGCCTTTCGCGCAGTAATCGATACCCACTTTGCGCCCGCCGATGTGCTGATCTGCGATCATCCACCGATCCTGCCCGCGCTGTTCATTTCCGACATGGATTCAACGATGATCGCTGCGGAATGTATCGATGAGCTGGCTGACTTTGCCGGGATCAAGCCAATGATCGCGGCGATTACCGAGCGGGCGATGTTGGGCGAGCTGGATTTCGTCAGCGCGCTGTATGAGCGCGTGGCCTTGCTGAAGGGCTTGCACGAAAGTGCAATTGCGCAATGCCTGAACGAACGGATCGTGCTGATGCCGGGTGCGCGCGTGCTGGTCCAGACCTTGCGTGCCAAGGGCTGCCGGACAGTGCTGGTGACCGGCGGTTTCCACCAGTTTGCCGATCCCGTGGCGGCGCAACTCGACTTTGAGCATGTCGTGGCCAACCGGCTGGAGATTGTCGATGGCGTACTCACCGGCAGGCTGAGTGGCCCGATCTGCGACAGCGCGACCAAGCGGGCAAGCTTGCTGGCCGAGACGGCACAATTGGGGGCAGGGGCCACCAGCCTGGCCATGGGCGATGGCGCCAATGACATCCCGATGCTGGAAGCCGCGACCTGCGGTGTTGCCTTCTGCGCCAAACCCAAAGCCCGCGCCGCCGCCGATGGCTGGATCGATCGCGGCGATTTGACGGCAGTGCTGCGGCTGTATGACATTCCAGAAGCGGAGTGGGTAACGACCTAGTTCCTCCCCGTTCCGGGGAGGAACAGAATCACCCCATCCAATCGCGGAAAAACGCATCATTGGCCTCGCGCAACGCGCTCAGTTCAATCCCGATCACCCTATCGCCGCCGACGCTGCCAATCCGCTGCGCCCCGTCTACGTTCAGGCCAGCGGGCACCGTGACCAGATACCGCGACTGGTCCTCGCCAAACGCTGACGCTGCATCCAGATCGATGTCCAGTACAACCCCCTTGCCGCCTGCCAGCGCCATTTCCGTCAGCGCCACCAGCAGTCCGCCGTCGCTGATATCGTGCACGGCGGTCACCGTGCCGTCACCGATCAACTGTCGGACCAGTTTGCCGTTGTGCAGTTCGCGGTCCAGGTTGACGCTGGGCGGCGGGCCTTCCTCGCGGCCATGTACTTCGCGCAGCCACAGCGATTGGCCCAGATGCGCACCTTCTCCACCGATCAGCCAGATGCCGTCTCCCTCCGCCTTGAAGCCGATGGTGGCCATCTTGGTGTAGTCCATCATCAGCCCGACGCCGCCGATGGCCGGGGTAGGCAGGATCGCCGAACCACCGCCGGTTGCCTTGCTTTCGTTGTACAGGCTGACGTTGCCGCTGACGATCGGGTAATCCAGCGCGCGGCAGGCGTCTGCCATGCCTTCGAGGCAACCAACGATCTGCCCCATGATCTCGGGCCGCTGCGGATTGCCGAAATTGAGGCAATTGGTGATCGCCAGCGGTGTTGCCCCGACCGCGCAGATGTTGCGCCAGGTTTCCGCCACGGCCTGTTTGCCGCCTTCATAAGGGTCGGCAAAGCAATAGCGCGGGGTGCAGTCGGTGGTCATCGCCAACGCCTTCATCGTGCCGTGAATACGCACCACCGCCGCGTCGCCGCCCGATTTCTGCAGCGTATCGGCCCCGACCTGGCTGTCGTATTGCTCGTAAATCCAGCGCCGCGAGGCGAGGTCGGGGCAGGCGATCAGGGTCAGCAGATCGGCGGCAAGATCGCGCGATTCGGGCACATCGACCAACGGCGCAGGCTTGGGCGGCGCGATGTGCGGCCGGTCATACAGCGGGGCATCGTCGGCCAGCGGTCCCAGTGGAATATCGCAAACCACTTCGCCGTCGAATTCCAGCACCATGTGGCCCGTATCGGTCACTTCGCCGATTACCGCGAAATCCAGCTCCCATTTGCGGAAGATTGCTTCGGCCATTGGCTCCTTGCCGGGCGCCAGCACGATCAGCATGCGCTCCTGGCTTTCCGACAGCATCATTTCGTACGGCGTCATCCCGGTTTCGCGGCACGGCACCATGTTCATGTTCAGCCGGATGCCGGCGCCGCCTTTTGACGCCATCTCGACGCTGGACGAGGTCAGCCCCGCCGCGCCCATGTCCTGGATCGCGACGATGGCATCGGTCGCCATCAGTTCCAGGCAGGCCTCAATCAGCAATTTTTCGGTGAATGGATCGCCCACCTGCACGGTCGGGCGTTTTTCATCGCTGTTTTCGTCAAAATCGGCGCTGGCCATGGTCGCGCCATGAATACCGTCGCGCCCGGTTTTCGAACCGACATAGACAATGGAATTGCCCAGGCCCGTTGCCGCCGAATAAAAAATCTTGTCCTGATCGGCGACGCCTACGGTCATCGCGTTGACCAGAATATTGCCGTCATAGGCGGCATGAAAATTGGTCTCGCCGCCCACCGTGGGCACGCCGACGCAATTGCCGTAGCCGCCGATACCTGCGACCACACCTTGCACCAGATGTTTCATCCGGGGATGATCGGGGCGCCCGAACCGCAGCGCGTTGAGGTTGGCGATGGGCCGCGCGCCCATCGTGAAAACGTCGCGCAGGATGCCGCCGACGCCGGTCGCTGCGCCCTGATACGGCTCGATGTAGCTGGGGTGGTTATGGCTCTCCATCTTGAAGATCGCGGCTTGGGGTTTTCCGGTGGGTCCGGCACCGATGTCGATGACTCCGGCATTTTCGCCCGGCCCGCAGATCACCCAGGACGCCTCGGTGGGAAGCTTTTTGAGGTGGATGCGGCTCGACTTATAGCTGCAATGCTCGGACCACATCACCGAGAATATGCCCAATTCCAGCAAATTGGGCTCGCGCCCATGCGCCACCAGCACGCGCTGGTATTCATCCTCGGAAAGCCCGTGGGCAGCGACAATTTCAGGGGTTATCTTTGACATTGGGGGGCTCTAGCGGGAGCGTCGCCGGGATGCTAGCCGTGGCGGCGCATTCACCACCGCCGCGGGTCCCGGGTTTACCGCCTGCTTGACCATCCCTAAGTCCCGCGCCATGGCAGCGTATGGCTGAAATCGTTCCTGACATTACTGCAATGAGCTTTGAAGACGCCTTGCGCGCGCTCGAAGATGTGGTGCGCAAGCTGGAAGGCGGCGACGTCCCGCTTGACGATTCGATCGATCTGTACGCGCGCGGTGAAGATCTGCGCCGCCTGTGCCAGGCCCGGCTCGATGCCGCCAGCGCCCGGATAGAGCGGATCGTTACCAGCCCCGACGGCCAGCCCACCGGTACTCGCCCATTTGATGGTCCTGAATGATGAATTGGCCGGAGTTCTGCATTTGCAACTGACCGCAACGATGGATCCCGTCCTGATGGACGGCCTGGCCCGCATCCAGCGCGAGGTGGATTCCGGTTTCGATGCCTTGCTGCCGGTGCATGGCGATGCCCGCGCCCGGCTGATCGAAGCCATGCGCTATGCCACCATCGGCGGCGGCAAGCGTATTCGCCCGCTGCTGCTTGCCGCCACCGCCGATTTGTACGGCGTCGATCGCGGTGCCGCGGTCCGGGCGGGAATCGCCATCGAGGCGGTGCATTGCTATTCGCTGATCCACGACGATCTGCCGTGCATGGACGATGACGCGATGCGCCACGGCAAGCCCACCGTCCACCGCGCCTTCGATGAGGCAACAGCGGTGCTGGCGGGCGACGCGCTGCAATGTTTTGCCTTCGAAGTATTGTCCGATCCGGGCGTATTCACCGATCCCTTCGTGCGCGCCGAACTGGTCCATGCGCTGGCCACCGCATCGGGCATGCACGGCATGGTTGCCGGCCAGATGATGGATATCGTGGCCGAGGACGGCGTTTTCGACCTGCAGATGGTGACCCGGCTACAGCAACTCAAGACCGGGGCGCTGCTTGCCGCGGCGGTCGAAATGGGCGCCGTGCTGGGCCGCGTGGCGGTCGAGGGGCGCGCGCATCTGCGCGGTTTTGCCCGCGATATCGGCCTTGCCTTCCAGATTGCCGACGATCTGCTCGACCATGAAGGCGACGAGATCGCCGCTGGCAAGGCATTGCGCAAGGATGCCGGGGCGGGCAAACAGACCTTCGTTTCATTGCTGGGTGCGGATCGCGCGCGCGAACAGGCGCGGATGCTGGTCGAACAGGCAATTGCGCATCTTCACCAGCACGGCAGCGAGGCTGATCTGTTGCGCGCGCTGGCACGGTTCATCGTGGAAAGGGATCGGTAATGGCCCAAAACCCACTAGTGACAAAGACAGCCGGCCGGATTGGCGTCTATCCGGGCACTTTTGATCCGATCACGCTGGGCCATTCGGACATCATCCGGCGCGGCGCAAAGCTGGTCGATCACCTGATTATCGGGGTGACTACCAATCTTTCCAAGGACCCGATGTTTACGCCTGATGAGCGCATGGCGATGGTCCGGCGCGAAGTGCAGACGATGGGCATGACCAATGTCTCGGTAACCGGCTTCAATGCCTTGCTGATGAAATTTGCCGAAGCAGAAGGTGCCGCGATGATCATCCGCGGGCTGCGCGCGGTGGCCGACTTTGAATATGAATACCAGATGGCGGGAATGAACCAGCAGTTGAACGACCGGATCGAAACGGTGTTTCTGATGGCGGACGTATGCTTGCAGCCGATCGCTTCAAAGCTGGTCAAGGAAATCGCCATATTCGGCGGCGAGATCGAGCGCTTCGTCAGCCCCGCCGTGCGCCTTGATGTGCAGGCCAGGGTCGAAGAAATCGGACGGCTGGGCGATTATTGAGTTTGCATTGCAGCAAAACGGCGCCTGCGGTCAGGTTCCCCGGTTTTCGGCAGTTTCCAATCCGTGACAGTTCCCAATCCGTGACAGTTCATTGCCACGACAGGATGGCGCCGCTATCGCGCACCCGCAGATCTGGTGAAGGCTCGATAAATATGAAAACGTCTCTTGCCTCGATATCGCTCAGTTTCGGGCTGTTGCTGGCTGGCGCTTGCGTTTGCTCCGGCGCTTTCGCCCGCGCGCCGCATCAGCCCGCACCGGCGCCCACACCCACGCTCAGCGCTGTAGTCGATCCCGACCCCAGCCACGATCCCGAAAATGTCATGTTTCTGGACTTGTCGACCGGCGGCCGGGTCACCATCAGGCTGATGCCGGCATGGGCACCTGTCCATGTCGAGCGAATCAAGGCGCTGGTGCGTCAGGGTTTTTACGATGGGCTGATCTTTCATCGCGTGATCGACGGCTTCATGGCGCAGACTGGCGATCCTGCGGGCACCGGACAGGGCGGTTCAAAGCTGGCTGACCTGAAGGCGGAATTCAATTCGATCCCGCATGTGCGCGGTTCGGTCTCGATGGCGCGCACCGATACGCCCGACTCCGCCAACAGCCAGTTCTTCATCGTTTTTTACCCGCATTTCGCGCTGGACCGAAAATACACCAATTTTGGCCGGGTGATCGCCGGGATGGACGCCGTGGATGCGGTCGCGCGGGGCGAACCGCCCGAGCGGCCCTCGAACATTGTTCAGGCATCGATGGAAACCGACCACAAGGCGCCGCCGGCTGCGCTGACCGCCAGTCTGCCGGGCACGACCCCGACGATCCTGCCGAACACGCCCAGCGCCAGCGCGCCCGGCAGGCCCTGACGGGCGAATTGATCGGCGCAATATCGTGCGCGTAGACCTGTTCGATTTCGAGTTGCCGACGGAACGGATCGCCTTGCGTCCGGCCCGTCCGCGCGATTCTGCGCGGTTGCTGGTCGTGGCCGGGGCGGCGGGCACCGCCGATCATTCGGTCAGCGATCTGCCGGGGCTGCTCCGGTCCGGCGATGTTTTGGTGTTCAACGACACCCGCGTGATCCCGGCGCAACTGGAAGGGCGGCGCGGTAACGCGCGCATCGGCGCGACGCTGCACAAACGCCTGGACGCACGATGCTGGCAGGCATTCATCCGCAATGGCAAGCGGTTGCACGTGGGCGACCGCATTGAATTTCCCGCCGGGGTCTCCGCGATTGCCGGCGAGCGCTACGAGGACGGCAGCTGGACGCTGGCCTTCACTGGTGAAGAACCGGTCGAGGTGCTGCTGGAACGCGCCGGCACCATGCCCTTGCCCCCCTATATCGCGGCAAAGCGCGGCATCGACGACGCCGATCGCAGCGATTATCAGACGATGTTTGCCGCGCAGGACGGCGCTGTGGCTGCGCCCACCGCCGCTTTGCACTTCACCCCAGAGCTGATGAAAGCATTGCAAGACGCGGGCATAGAACGGGAAATCCTGACGCTTCACGTCGGCGCGGGGACATTTCTGCCGGTCAAGGCGGACGACACGGCGGCGCATGTCATGCATGCCGAATGGGGCCGGATCGAGCCCGCAACCGCCGCCCGCCTCAATGCGGCACGCGCTGCTGGCCAGCGCGTGATCGCGGTGGGCACGACCTCGCTGCGGCTGCTGGAAAGCGCGACGCGCGCGGACGGCGTAATCGAGGCCTTTGCCGGCGACACCGCAATCTTCATCACGCCCGGTTATCGCTTTCGCGCCATCGACGGGCTGCTGACCAATTTTCATTTGCCGCGCTCGACGCTGTTCATGCTGGTCAGCGCACTGATGGGGCTGGAGCGTATGCAGGCCGCCTATGCGCACGCGATCGGCGAAGGGTATCGTTTTTACAGCTACGGCGACGCCAGCCTGTTGTTGCCGGAGAAATAGGCAACTCATATTCCCACCGTGCAAGCGGGAGCGAGACGCATGGCCCACTGGTTTTCTCCGCGGCAAACCGCTAGGCGCGCGCCATGTCACAGCGCTTCAACTTTTCCATCGATGCGACCGACGGTGCCGCCCGTACCGGCATCATCGCCATGCGCCGGGGCGACATCCGCACGCCCGCGTTCATGCCGGTGGGGACCGCCGCCACGGTCAAGGCGATGAAGCCCGAGGCGGTGCGCGCGACCGGTGCCGACATCATTCTGGGCAACACCTATCACCTGATGCTGCGCCCCGGTGCGGAGCGGATGGCCCGGCTGGGCGGGTTGCACCGTTTCATGAACTGGGATCGCCCGATCCTGACCGACAGCGGCGGCTATCAAGTGATGAGCTTGTCCGAACTGCGCAAGATCACCGAGGATGGCGTGACCTTTGCCAGTCATCTCGACGGCTCGCGGCATCTGCTCAGTCCCGAGCGATCGATGGAAATTCAGCGGCTGCTCGGTTCCGACATCGTCATGGCCTTCGACGAATGTCCGCGCGCCGACTTGCCGCGCGAAGCCATCGCCAAATCGATGGCGATGAGCATGCGCTGGGCCAGACGCAGCCGCACCGCCTTTGATGCCGGCGGCGAACATGCCGAAGGTGCGGCGCTGTTCGGCATTCAGCAGGGCGCACTGGACGAAACGCTGCGCCGCGAGAGCGCCGATGCCTTGGCCGGGATCGGGTTTGACGGCTATGCCATCGGTGGGCTGGCGGTGGGCGAAGGGCAGGCGGCGATGTTCGCCACGCTCGATTTTGCCGCCGGGCAGCTACCGGTCGATCGCCCACGCTATCTGATGGGCGTCGGCAAGCCTGACGACATTGTCGGCGCGGTGGCGCGCGGTGTCGATATGTTCGATTGTGTGTTGCCCACCCGTTCCGGCCGCAATGGACAGGCGTTTACCTGGCGCGGCCCGGTCAACATCCGCAACGCCCGACATGCAGAGGACACCGCGCCGCTGGACGGCAACTGCGCCTGCTATGCCTGTGCAAACTACAGCCGCGCCTATCTGCATCACTTGGTCAAATCGTCGGAAATGCTGGGCGCAATGCTGATGAGCGAGCACAATCTGTGGTTTTATCAGCGGCTGATGGAAGCGATTCGCGCGGCGATACGCGAGGGACGGTTTGCAGCCTTTGCAGCAGACTTCCGCCGGGATTACCTGACGGCTTAACGCATCAGCCAAAGAAAAAGGCGGAGCCATCGGCCCCGCCTTGATTTTGTCCGGACAAGTCTCGCAGATCAGCGCGAATAGAACTCGACCACCAGATTTGGTTCCATCTTCACCGGGTAAGGCACTTCGTCCAGCGTCGGGACGCGGGTATAAGTGGCCTTGTCGGTGCCGTCGGGGGCGACGTAATCGGGAACTTCGCGCTCGGGCAGGCCCTGCGCTTCGGCAATCAGCGCCATGTCCTGAGCCTTCTTGCCCAGGCTGATGACGTCACCGGGCTTCACGCGACGGCTGGCGATGTTGCAGCGCACGCCATTGACCAAAATGTGACCATGCGAAACGATCTGTCGCGCCGAGAAAATGGTCGGTGCGAATTTGCAGCGATACACCACCATATCCAGCCGCTGTTCCAGCAGGCCGATCAGGTTCTGGCCGGTATCGCCCTTCATCCGCGATGCTTCCTGATACGTGCTCTTGAACTGCTTTTCGGTCACGTCGCCGTAATAGCCCTTCAGCTTCTGCTTGGCGCGCAGCTGAATGCCGTAGTCCGACACCTTGCTCTTGCGACGCTGGCCGTGCTGCCCTGGGCCATAGCTGCGGCGATTGACCGAGCTTTTGGGACGGCCCCAGATATTCTCGCCCATGCGGCGATCGAGTTTATACTTGGATGCATGACGCTTCGACATGGGTAGTCCTTCAATTTGCCATGCGCAGGCTTGATGCCCGCGCTTCTAGCCCGGAATCGCACCATCATACCTGCTGCATGACGCGGCCGCCGCTTCACCGGAGTGCGGGGCCAATTGGGCTGAATTCGGAAACGCAAAGCGCCCGGGCCCATGTGGAGCAAGGTCATTGCCGGGGCAGGGGGGGGAAGTCAAGGCGGATTACGAAGAGTGCCGGCGTAAGGGGGGTGCAACTTCGCAGCATCGCGCCATCGGGCTCCCCTACCGCTTGCGGGAGGGGCCGGGGGTGGGCGCTTTTTCACCTCGATTGAGCCACCAACCCCGCATCGATCTCTTTCGCGCGTTTAGACACCGGACGCTCACACATAATCGGTCATCATCGTAGTCGGCTCAAGCAGTTCAAAACCAATCATGAAATTACAAATTAGAAAGTTTGGCACACAGCGCTCCGTGCTGTCCAAACCACAATTCTCACTCCGCCCCACCGCCTTCAATCTTCCGCTTCATCGCCGTCAACACCCCGCGCATCGCGCGCACCTCCAGATGGTTCCAACCCGGCTTTGTCAGCATGGTCCGCAACGTCCTCCGGGTGGCATCGGCGCGGCTGGGGGGAAAGAAATAGTCGCGGGGCTCCAGCAGGGCTTCGAAATGGCCGATCAGGCCGTCAAGCTCGGCTTGCGCAGCAGGCGGGAGCAGGGGTTCGGCGGAGGGTTGCACCAGCCGTTGGGGGGCAACCGCGCCCGCCAGTTTCGACCATTCATAGGCGCACAGCACCACTGCCTGCGCCAGATTGAGCGAGGCGAACTCCGGGTTGACCGGCACGGTGATGATCGTGCGGGCCAACGCGACATCCTCGGTTTCCAGCCCGGAGCGTTCGGGGCCGAAGACGATTGCCGAGCGTCCCTGCGAGGTATGGATCTCGTGGGCCGCTTGTTCGGGGGTCAGCACCGGCTTGGTCACGCCGCGTTTGCGCACGGTGGTGGCGTGGACATGGGCGCAATCCGCCACTGCTTCGGCCAGCGAGGCGTGGACCGTGGCGCGTTCAAGCACGATGTCGGCACCCGCTGCGGATGGCCCGGCGGCAGGGTTGGGCCAGCCGTCGCGCGGCGTGACCAGCCGCAGTTCGGTCAGGCCAAAATTGAGCATGGCACGCGCGGTTTTGCCGATATTCTCGCCCAGTTGCGGGCAGACCAGTACGATGATCGGGGGCGGCATTCAGTTTTGCCCCGCGTCGCGCACAGTGCTGGCAAATTCCTCGAAATCGCGGGCCTCGCTGAAATCGCGATAAACGCTGGCGAAGCGGATATAGGCGACGCTGTCGAGCTGGCGCAGCCCGTCCATCACCATTTCGCCGATTGTCTGAGAGGACACCTCGCTGTCACCCGCCGTCTCGATCTGGCGCTGGATGCCCGAGACGAGCTGGTCGAGCCGTTCCTGGCCGATGCCACGCTTGCGGCAGGCAACCGTGACCGATTGCTCTATCTTGCTGCGGTCGAACGGTTCGCGGCGCGGTTCGTTTTGGTCGCCGCCATTTTTCAACACCACGATCTCGCGCAATTGCACCCGCTCGAACGTCGTGAAACGTGCCTCGCAGCTTTCACACTGGCGCCGCCGCCGGATCGCGGTGTTGTCCTCAGTGGGCCGCGAATCCTTTACCTGGCTATCGTCATGGGCGCAGAACGGGCAGCGCAATGGCCGTCAGCCCCCATAACTCAAACCGGGGTAGATCGGGAAACGGGTGCAAAGCTCTTCGACGCGGCCCCGCACGCTGGCCTCGATCTGGGCATCGCCGGCCTCGCCATTCTTGCGCAGCCCCTCGACCACCTCGGCGATCAATTGCCCGATCAAGTGGAATTCCGCAGGCCCGAAACCGCGCGTCGTGCCCGCCGGGGTGCCCAGGCGAATGCCCGAGGTCAGCATCGCCTTTTCGGTATCAAAGGGAATATTGTTCTTGTTGCAAGTGATCGAGGCGCGGTCGAGCGCTTGTTCCGCGTGCCTGCCCTTGGCCTGCTTGGGCCGCAAATCAACTAACATCAGATGGTTATCGGTGCCTCCTGAGACGATATCGAGGCCCTGTTCCTGCAAGCTCTTGGCGAGCACCTTGGCGTTGTCGGCCACCGCCCGGGCATAGACCTTGAATTCGGGAGTC
>JAYUBN010000060.1:0-6878 GCA_043740855.1 Sphingomonadales bacterium
TGAAATTTGTTGCGGAACTGCGATAAACCAAAGGCCCCGCCCGCGGCAACCTCGGAATAACGGGATAAAATTATGACTGACATTGCCACGCTGCCGCCATTATCAAAGGTCGCCAAGCTGGTCGGCACCCCGAATTTTTGCGATTTGCCGCGCCGCTTTTCAGATTTTGCCACATTTGCAGAGGCAATCGATTACGCTGGCCTTGGCCAGCGGGGCATGAATTTTCATGACCCGCGCGGCAATTTATCCCGCGCCTATCCCTTTTCCGAGCTGCGCCGCGACGCGTTGGCCATGGCCCGCCGCCTGATCGCCTTTGGCGTCATACCGGGCGAACGAGTGGCTCTGGTGGCAGAAACCGGCCCGGAATTTGCGGCGCTGTTCTGCGGTGCGATCTATGCCGGTGCCTGGCCGGTGCCGCTGCCGCTGCCGACCAGTTTTGGCGGCAAGGAAAATTACATCGAACAACTGGCACACCAGCTCGGCAGCAGCGATCCGGCGCTGTTGCTATATCCCGCCGAACTGGCCGAGATGGGCGCCGCCGCCGCCGCCCGGCACGACTGCGCTGCGCTGGACTGGCGCAGCTTCGCTGAGCTCCCAGCGCCCGATTGCGCCCTACCGGAACTTGGCCCCGACAATATCTGCTATTTGCAATATTCCAGCGGCTCGACCCGCTTTCCGCATGGCGTCGCGGTCACCCACCGGGCCTTGCTGAACAATCTTGCCGGCCACGGCCACGGCATGCTGCTGGAGGACAGCGATCGCTGCATCAGCTGGCTGCCGTGGTATCACGACATGGGTCTGGTCGGCTGCTTCCTGTCGGTCATCGGCAATCAGACTTCGGTCGATTACATGCGGACCGAAGATTTCGCGCGCCGGCCGCTGGCCTGGCTCGACCTGATCAGCCGCAACCCCGGAACTTCGGTCAGTTATTCACCGACCTTTGGCTACGACATCTGCGCGCGTCGCATTTCCAGCCAGACCCAGGTCGCCGAACGCTTCGACTTGTCGCGCTGGCGCATCGCCGGCAACGGTGCGGACATGATCCGCCCCGATGTGATGCAGGGTTTCGTCAACGCCTTCGCCGGTGCGGGCTTCAAGGCCAGAGCATTCCTGCCCAGCTACGGCCTGGCCGAGGCGACGCTGGCAGTCACGCTGATGCCGCCGGGCGAAGGCATCCGGGTCGAGCTGGTCGAGGAGGAGCGCCTGTCGGGCAGCCCGCGCGACTTGTCGCGCCCGGCGCGGTACCGCGCAATCGTCAATTGCGGAAAGCCATTGCGTGACATGGCGCTTGAAATTCGCGGGCCCAAGGGAGCGGTTCTGGCCGATCACCATGTCGGTAAAGTGTGGTGCAAGGGCCCCAGCATCATGCATTCCTATTTCCGCGATCCCGAAAACACCGCAGAATGCCTGGTCGACGGCTGGCTCGACACCGGCGACATGGGTTATATGGTCGATGGCTATCTGTTCATCGTCGGCCGCGCCAAGGACATGATCATCGTCAATGGCAAGAACCACTGGCCGCAGGATATCGAATGGGCGGTCGAACAACTGCCCGGCTTTCATCAAGGCGATATCGCCGCCTTTGCGATCGAAACCGACTCGGGTGAGGAAACCGCTGCGGTGCTGGTCCACTGCCGCGTATCCGACCCGGCAGAACGGTTGCGCCTGCACGAAACCATCCGCGACAAGGTACGCTCGATCACGGGCATGAACTGCGTGATCGAACTGGTCCCGCCGCGCACCTTGCCGCGCACCTCGTCCGGCAAGCTCAGCCGCGCCAAGGCGAAAAAACTGTATCTGTCAGGCGAGATTGAGCCGTTCCTGCTGGCGGCCTGATCGAACCTGTATCAGGGCCTTTCCGGCCAGGGTTGATACTCTGTGATCGCCCGGCGCGGTTCCGTTGGAAGGAGCGGCGGGCCAGAAACAACCCCGACCCGGTGGGTCAATCCAAACCGGACTGGCCCTTAGTGCAACGTCGCCAGATATGCGACGACATCATCGACCTTCGCGAGATCGTGCAGCCCGGCATACGGCATATGGTTGCCCGGCACCGTGGCGGCCGGGTTGGCGATGTAAAGCTTCAGATTGGCGGCGGTCCATTGCTTGGCCGCCTCTTTCATCGCCACTGAATAGCGTGCGCGAAAGTCGCTTTGCGTACCGGACTGGCGGCCGACGACGCCAGCCAGCGACGGCCCGACACCCGGGGGGGCGCTGGCAGTGCTGGCGTGGCACACCGCGCATTGCGCCTTGAACACTTGGGCCCCGGCGACGGCATCGGCGGCCAGTGCCGGTTGGGCAAGCATCATCGCCAGTCCCAGGGCGGCGGGGGCGAGAACGGCGTTCAGAAAGCGACCCATGTAAATACCCTTAGCGAGTTGTTGTCGGAAGCGGTGGCACCACTACCGTCATAATAATCGGCAGCGCCCACACAGCGGCTGTCAGCGGTGTATCGCACCTCATCCAGAGGTTGAACAGCGAGCACGCTGGCGTGCAATCGAGCTAGGCTCTAGCATATACAGAATATACTGCCCCAAGCGGGATGCGAATGTCAAAATCAATCCATTCGAAATATTTTGGTCGGGCTTCACCTTGTGCCGCCCAAACCGCCAGCCAATTTACGTGGCAGTGACCGGTTCGCATAACGGCGTCAATCATTAGCGCTTTGGGCATAAGGACTGACCTTTGAAGGCCGACTCGACAGACTACACATGGCTGCTGGATGGCCTGACTAAGAGTCGCGAGCGTTGGCGCGTGATGCAAGTCAGCGGCGAACAGCAAAATGTCGATTTGGCCAAAGCCTTTTACTGCATTGATCCGGCATCTGCGGCAACCAACACCTTGCTGGCAGAACCAGCGCAAAATCCAGAATCGACCATGGTGCAGCCATTCAATATGACTACATGAATCCCGGGCCCCCCGTCGGGGACCCGGAAACCGGTAAACTGTTGGAAATATTGGTGCGCCCGGAGCGATTCGAACGCCCGACCCTCAGATTCGTAGTCTGATGCTCTATCCAGCTGAGCTACGGGCGCCGAAGAAACGCGCCTTTAGGGCCGAGCCTGCAGATTGGCAAGCGCCTAAATGACCTTTTGCAAAGCCTGACGCAAAGCCCGCGCCAAGGGATAGTCCAACGGCGGCATTGCCAGTTGTTCCAGCTGCTCGGGCGCGAACCAGCCGATTTCCTCGGCATCGAGGCAACAAGGCTCTCCTTGCCAGCGTCGGCAGGCGTACAGCAGGATGACATGGGGTTGGCGCGGCACTGATGGGCCTGGCGCTGGCGACACTGTCAAATCGGACGCAAAACTTACCGGCTGCAGCGCGGAAACATCTACAGCGACGCCCAATTCTTCGCAAATTTCACGACAGGCCGCAGCTTCGGGCAACTCGTCCGCTTCGATCTTGCCACCGGGAAATTCCCACAGCCCGCCATGAGCCCGGTTCAGCCGACGCTTTTGCATCATCACCCGCCGGTCGGGCGCAACCAGCGCTACCGCCACTACCCAAACCAATTTTGGCTGCACGACTGACGAACTATCTGGCAACACTTTAACTCTTCTCAATCTACGATTAACCGTCAGCTGGCATAAACCAGCCCTCAAAGCATCGTGCAAAAAAGCGGGCACCGGTTTTTCACACAAAACCCGCGCCCAGTATCAGCCAGGGCGACGAGGCAACTTGCCGCCCTATTTTATGACCGCACGGCCAATGGGTGACGCGCATTGACCAGCGCCACCAGCCGCGCCGCATCGACATGGGTGTAAATCTGCGTGGTGGCGATATCGGCATGGCCAAGCAGCATCTGAAGCACGCGCAAGTCGGCGCCCCCTTCGAGCAGGTGCGTGGCAAAGACATGGCGCAGCACATGCGGTGACATCCGCTCCGGCGCCAGCCCTGCGCGCAGCGCCAGTTCGCGCAGCAATTGGAACAACCTGATCCGCGTCAAATAGCCCGAAGCCCCGCGCGACGGAAACAGGAAGCGCGATTTCGGCTCTCCCGCGCTGCGTACCGCCAACCACCGGCCCAGCACATGACCCGCCCGCGTACTGACCGGCACCATCCGCTGCTGCCCGCCCTTGCCGACAATCGTCAGGAACGGTGCATCGCGCGGCACCGCGCCCAGAGGCAGCGATACCAGTTCGCTGGCGCGCAGCCCCGAACCGTATAGCATTTCGAGCAGCGCCAGCGTGCGCAGCGGTCCCGCCCGGTCGCCTGCCGCCTCGGCCTCGGCCAGGGCGAACAGCGCCTCGACCTCGCCATGGCCAACGATGCGCGGCAGGGGCCGTCGGCTGCGCGGGCGCGGCAGCGCACCGCTGGGATCGTCAGCGCGGCGCCCCTCGTCGATCAGAAAACCATAGAACTGCCGTAGCGCCGAACATTTTCGGGCGAGGCTGGCCGGGGCAAGATCGGCCCACAGCTTACCCAGCGACGCCAATGCCGCGCCATCCGCGACAACCAAATCGCCCAACGCCGTCTGCGCGCCATCGAGATCGCGGCGATACGCGCTGAGCGTGTTTGCCGCCGCTCCGCGCTCGGCGGCCAGCATTTCGAGAAAGGCGGCGATGGCGTCTTTTATCGTATTTGGCTTTACCGCATTTGGGCCGGTTACCGTCTGCTCGGGTATGTCGCGATTACCCGCGCTCACCCGCGCGCCACCGCCTCGGCAGCGATCATCCGCGCTTCACCCGCCATGCCGACGCGGTTTAGCGCGCCGACGATATGGTAGAGGTAGCGCGGCGTCATCTTGTCCCAGCCGTCGCCTTGCATGCCCAGCCCAGCGAGCAGCGCCACCAGCGTGGGGTTGCCCATAGCTGCAGCCTGGTCGATGGCGCGGGTCCAGCGTGTCTGGCCGTCGATGGCGATGGCCAGCTTGCCGGCGAAATTACGCCGTACGTCGGCATCGACGCGCCCAAGCCCGGCCAGACCCGCAAGCAGGAACGCCGATTTCCGCGAATTGTCGCTGGGGTCGTGCTTCCTGAACGCATTCAGCGCATTGTCGGGGACGGGCGCGCGATTGCCGGGCGCGGCCAGCGCCAGCAACGCCCAGCCTTGGCTGCCGACATCGACCAAGCCCGACCAGCGCATGGCATTGGCATCCAGACCCGCCGCCAGCATTGCCGCGATCAGGTCGCCGGCATTTTTCGCCTGGTCGCTGGCTGGCACCAGACGCGCCGCCGCATAAGCGGTCAACGCTGCACGCGAATAGCGTTGCAGCGGACCGCTGGCGCCATCCCATAATTGCTGCATGGCAGTCATGCGCGCCGCCGGGGTGTCGCCCAGATAGGCATCGTGCAGCAACAACGCACGATCCGCAGCCCCACCCTTCACGCCATCGTCGCTGTAGATCTGGCTGTAAAGATCGACCATCGCCGCGCTCGACAACAGCCCTGCGCCGCCCGCCCGCTCGGCCGCATCGGCGCGCACCCCCAGACCCAACATCGGCGCCCGCGCGGCGGTCGAATCGTAATTCCTCGCGCTCGATCCGGTCACCGATCCGGCGGAATACTGGGTCAGCTCGGCGGGCGGATTGAGCCCGGTGGCAATAGCCAGTGCATAGCGCCACGGCGTCATGTCCGAGACATTGCCCCATTCGATCGTCACCGCACGCCGAGCCTTCCCGGCCGCGCCAGCATATTTCTGCGCCAGCAGCATGTCGAAATGCGGCATCGCGCCTGCCCTCGTCAAACGATCGAGCTGCGCCATCCCGCCGGCACCATCGCCCGAAAACGCCGCGCAGATCGCCGCCAGCACTTGCCATTGACCGTCCTTCCGGACATTGTTTTGCGGTGCAGATATGGTGTTTTGCAATGACAGCACCGGGCATATCCCGGTCAGATCGGCGGTCGCGACATAGGCACTGACGGCGGCATCGATCAGCGGCGGGGTGTAATTGGCAGGATCGACATCCTGGACCAGCGCGCGCGCGGCATCTCCCTCGCCCATTCGCACCAACAACGAAGTGCGATCGGCAGCGAATTCGGCCGGATCCATGCCTGCAGGCGCATCAAGCCGCGAGGCTAGTGCGCGACGCAGCAGGATATGCCCCCAGCGCGAAACGAGCATGCCCCGATTGCCCGACAGCGTCGCCCGCACCAGCCCGGCGTCCTGATGTGCCAGCGACAGCGGCGGCAATCCGCCTTCATCGCTGCCGATGACGCCGACATGCAGCATCGCCCGGCGCGCAGCCGGGGGAATGTCATAGCGCGGCTTCAGACCGAGCAGTTCATCAAGCTGGTCGGGCGGCAACCGGGTGATATCCGCCATCGAATTCAGGCCGCCCGGAAATGCCTCGCTGACGACGCCGTGGCGTGCCTGTGCAGCGGCAGACAGCGCCCCGCCGCTCATCGGTGCCGCGCCCGCAACAGCAGGAACCGGAGCAGCGGCGGCAGGCGCAGCGACGGCTGGCCGCGTTGGCGCCGCGGCTTCGCTGCGCACCGGGACCGGCGTCGAACTGCGCAACGGCCTGAAGGCAGGCCGATCAAATTGCCTGGGCGGCGAAGATTCGGGGGGCAGCAAGGACTCGGGTGCCTCCTGCGCCAGCGCCCCGCCAAGAGCCAGCGCCGTGGACAGCAGCAGCCCGGCAGTCCACATTATCCTGGTTCGCTTCATGCGCGCGGCCCGGCTGCCGGGGAAGCCTGCGGCGCGGGTAGCGCGATCACGATTTCATGCACGGGCTGCGGCCCGCCTTTCGTCCAGATGACCATGGCCGCCCAGACCGCGAGCGCCAAAAGCAGGATTGCTCCGGCCATCGCGATCAAAAGCGGGGCACGGCGGTGTCGGCGGTATCGTCGGATGATCTTTGTCACCACTGTGGGTTAGCAGAGGACACCCCCGTAATCCAAGTGCCTTTGCGGATTTGCGCCCCTGACTATAACCAACTC
>JAYUBN010000061.1:0-20325 GCA_043740855.1 Sphingomonadales bacterium
CGACATCTGGTAAATGCCCAGCAGCGCCAGCAACTCGCCGACGAAGCCGCTAGTCCCCGGCAATCCCACCGAGGCCATGGTGAACAGCATGAACAGCACAGCATAGCCCGGCATATTGATCGAGAGACCACCGTAACGATCGATCTCGCGGGTATGCAGCCGGTCGTAGATCACCCCGACGCACAGGAACAGCGCGCCCGACACCAGCCCGTGGCTCAGCATGACGATAACCGAGCCTTCCAGCCCTTGGGCGTTGAACGCGAACAGCCCGACCGTGACGATCGCCATATGCGCGACCGAAGAATAGGCGATCAGCTTTTTCATGTCGTGCTGCACCAGCGCGACCAGGCTGGTATAAACCACCGCCACCATCGACAGCGCGTAGATGAGCGGCGCGAAATGGGCTGACGCCTCCGGGAACATCGGCAGCGAGAAGCGGATGAAGCCATATCCGCCCATTTTCAGCAGCACCCCGGCCAGGATCACCGAACCCGCCGTCGGCGCCTGGACGTGGGCATCGGGCAGCCAGGTATGCACCGGCCACATCGGCATCTTGACCGCAAAGCTGGCGAAAAATGCCAGCCACAGCCAGTTCTGCGCCGGTTTCGGGAAGTCATAGGCCATCAGCCGCGGGATATCGGTCGTGCCCGCTTCATTCGCCATCCACAGCATCGCGATCAGCATCAGCACCGAACCGAGCAGCGTATAGAGAAAGAACTTGTAGCTGGCGTAAATGCGATTTGAACCGCCCCAGATGCCAATGATAAGATACATCGGAATCAATCCGGCCTCGAAGAAAATGTAGAACAGGAACAGATCCTGCGCGGTGAACACGCCGATCATCAGCGTTTCCATCAGCAGAAACGCCGCCATGTATTCGCCGACGCGTTTTTCGATCGCCGCCCAGCTGGCCAGAATGCAGATGGGCATCAGGAACACCGACAACAGGATCAGCACCAGCGCGATGCCGTCAATGCCCAACGCCCATTGGAATCCGGCAAACAGCGGCAGGCGCTCGGTAAATTGCCATTGCGGCCCGCCATTCTGGAAGCCCGCCCACAGCACCAGACCGGCCACGAAATCCACCAGCGTCGCGCCCAGCGCGATCAGCCGCGCCTGCCGCGCGTCGACGAACAGGCAGGCCAGCGCACCGATCAAGGGCACAAGCAACATCAGCGAAAGAATGGGAAAATTCGTCATTGCGCTTAACCCACCCACTCTAACCGACCAACGCCCAGCTAATTGCCGCCACCAGCCCCAGCAGCATCACCAGTGCATAAGATGTGAGATAGCCCGACTGGAGCCGCTTGGCCCCGAGAGACCCCTTCATCACCACCCAGGCTGCGCCATTGGGGCCGAACCGGTCGATGATGCCAATATCGCCCAGCTTCCACAGTTGGCGTCCGAGCCAGAACGCCGGCCGCACGAACACGACATCGTACAATTCGTCGAAGTACCATTTGTTGAACAGGAACTGGTACAAGACACCGAATTGCTCGACGAACGCCGCCGGCAGCTTGGGATTGCGCAGATAGGCGTACCAGGCAATGACCAGCCCGGTCAGCATCACGGTAAACGGCGCCCATTTGACCCAGATTGGAATATGCTCGGCGGCTTCCATCAGGTCCCGATCGAAGACCAGCGCGCCGTTCCAGAAATGCCCGCCGGTGTCCGCGCCAACGAAATTGCCATGGAACAAGGCGCCGGCAAAAACCGCGCCCAGCGACAGCAAAACGAGCGGGATCAGCATCGTCAACGGACTTTCGTGCGGATGATAGCCTGCGGTGCCCTCGGCCCCATGACTTGACCCATCATGAGCGAGCGCGTGGGCATCGTGCCCATGCGCGTCGTGCCCGTGCGCTGCATGTACCGCATGCTGGATATGCTCGGACTGCGCCCAGCGCGGCTTGCCGAAGAAGGTCAGGAACATCAGTCGCCAGCTATAGAAACTTGTCAACAACGCTGCAAATATGCCCGTGAACGACGCGACTTCGCCCAGCGGAGTGCCGCGCGCATAGGCCGATTCAATGATCGCATCCTTCGAGTAGAAGCCTGCAAAACCACCAATATCCGCGATGCCGACGCCGGTAATCGCCAGCGTGCCCGCCATCATCGCCCAGAAGGTGAAGGGGATTTTGGTCCGCAATCCGCCATAGTAGCGCATGTCCTGCTCGTGATGCATGGCATGGATCACCGAGCCTGCGCCGAGGAACAACAGCGCCTTGAAAAACGCGTGCGTAAACAGGTGGAACATCGAGGCATCGAAGGCGCCAACGCCTGCCGCGAAGAACATGTAACCCAGCTGTGAACAGGTAGAATAGGCGATCACCCGTTTGATGTCCCATTGGCAGGTGCCGACCGTGGCCGCGAAAAAGCAGGTCGCAGCGCCGATGACGGTAACAAACTGCATCGCCGCCGGGCTCGCCACAAACATCGGCGACAGCCGACAAACCATGAACACGCCCGCCGTAACCATCGTTGCCGCGTGAATCAGCGCCGACACCGGGGTCGGGCCTTCCATCGCGTCGGGCAACCAGGTGTGCAGCCCCAACTGCGCCGACTTGCCCATCGCACCAATGAACAGCAAGACGCACAGCACCGTCATCGTGTCGCAGCGATAGCCGAGAAAGCCGATGGTGCTGCCCGCCATATGCGGCGCGGCGGCCAGAATAGCAGGGATCGAAACCGTGCCGAACACCAGGAAGGTACCGAAAATGCCGAGCATGAAGCCCAGGTCGCCGACGCGGTTGACCACAAAAGCCTTGATCGCGGCGGCACAGGCCGAAGGCTTGCGGAACCAGAAGCCGATCAGCAGGTAAGAGGCAAGGCCGACCCCTTCCCAGCCGAAGAACATCTGGACCAGATTATTGGCCGTCACCAGCATCAGCATGGCGAAGGTAAACAGCGAGAGATAGGCGAAGAAACGCGGCTGGTCCGGGTCTTCCTCCATATAGCCCCAGCTATACAGGTGGACGAGCGCCGAAACCGTGGTCACCACCACCAGCATCACTGCGGTCAGGGCATCGACGCGAAGTTCCCAGGCGAAATTGAGATTGCCCGAGCGGACCCATGGCATGACTGGCACGACGCTGGCGTGTGCTTGTCCGGAAATGAACGACAGGAATATCGGCCACGACAGTGCGCAAGCGAGGAACAATGCCCCCGTCGTCAGCAGCTTGACCGCGAGATTGCCCAGCGCCTTGTTGCCAAGTCCGCCGATAAAGGCAGCCAGCAGCGGCAGGAAAACGATGTACAGGATCGGATGCACCGGGTTTAGCCCTTCATCCGATTGACGTCATCCACCGCGATCGAGCCGCGCCCGCGAAAATAGATCACCAGGATGGCCAGGCCGATGGCCGCTTCGCCCGCCGCTACCGTCAGCACGAACATCGCGAAAATCTGACCCGTAAGATCGTGCAGATAGGCGCTGAAGGCGACGAAATTGATGTTTACCGCCAGCAAAATAAGTTCGATCGCCATCAGGATGACGATGATGTTCTTGCGGTTGAGGAAAATACCCAGCACGCCCAGCACGAACAAAATCGAGCTGACGACGATGTAATGGCCGATGCCAATCACAGCTTTACCCCCCTGCCAATTTCAGGCCGCACATTGACGGTGGCCTCATCCGGCCGCCGCGCGATCTGCTTCGACACGTTCTGACCCTTCGTATCGCTGCGCTGGCGATGGGTGAGCACGATCGCACCGATCATCGCCACCAGCAAGATCATGCCCGACGCCTCGAACAGGAACAGGTAGCGGCCATAGAGCAGCGCCCCGATCGCCTGGATATTGCTGAACCCCGCCGGCGTCAGCGCCGAGCCATCGGGCTTGCCCAAAGTCAGCGGTCCCACGTGCTGCGTGAAGATGCCCAGCAGCAACTCGATCAGCAGAACGAGCGCGATCAGCATGCCCAGTGGAAAATTGCGAATAAAACCAGCGCGGAGCGTGGCAAAATCGATGTCGAGCATCATCACCACAAACAGGAACAGCACGGCCACCGCACCAACATAAACGATCACCAGCAGCAAGGCGATGAACTCGGCCCCGGCCAGCACCATCAGCCCGGCGCCGTTGAAGAACGCCAGGATCAGCCACAACACCGAATGTACCGGGTTGCGCGACATGATCGTCACCAGCCCCGAAATGACCGTGATCGAGGCGAAGAGGTAAAAGGCGATAAGCAGGATCATCTCAAAACCCCCTCCCTTGGAGGAGGTGGCATCCCGCGGGGATGACAGCGGGCGAACGACCCCACGCGACGTCGCCTGGGGCCGCTCGCTCCAAAACCCTGCGGTCGATCCCTCTTCCCCGAGGGGAGAGGATTGAGATGGCGGAACAAATCATCGTCAGCCCCCTAGCGATAGGGCGCGTCGGCTTCAAGGTTCGCGGCCAGCGCCCGCTCCCACTTGTCCCCGTTGGCGAGCAATTTGGTCTTGTCGTACAGCAGTTCTTCGCGCGTTTCAGTCGCATATTCGAAGTTTGGCCCCTCGACGATGGCATCGACCGGGCAGGCTTCCTGGCAAAAACCGCAGAAGATGCATTTGGTCATGTCGATGTCGTAGCGCGTGGTGCGGCGGCTGCCGTCATCACGCGGCTCGGATTCGATGGTGATCGCCTGCGCTGGACAAACCGCCTCGCACAGTTTGCAGGCAATGCAGCGTTCTTCGCCATTAGCGTAGCGGCGCAGCGCATGTTCGCCGCGAAAACGCGGGGATAGCGGGTTTTTCTCGAAGGGATAGTTGATCGTCGCCTTGGGCTTGAAGAAATACTGCAAGGTCAGCCAATGCGCCTTGAGGAATTCCCAGAGGGTGAAGCTCTTGACGAGCTGAGTAACACTCATGCGCCGTACCTTGTAAGCATCAGATAACCGCTGATCAAAACGACAAATCCCAGCGACACCGGCAGGAACACTTTCCAGCCCAACCGCATGAGCTGGTCATAGCGATAGCGCGGCACGGTGGCTTTCACCCAGCTGAAGATGAAGAAAAAGAAGAAAATCTTGAGCAGCAGCCAGACGATACCGGGCACCAGATACAATGGCGCCCAGTCAAGCGGCGGCAGGTAACCGCCGAAAAACAGCGTCGCATTCAGCGCGCACATCAGCAGCACATTGGCATATTCGCCCAGCCAGTAGAGCGCAAAGCTCATCGACGAATATTCAGTCTGATAGCCGGCAACCAGCTCGCTTTCCGCCTCGGTCAGGTCGAACGGTGCCCGCCCGGTTTCGGCCATGCCCGAGATCAGAAACATCACCCACATCGGAAACAGCAGCGGATTGGCGAAGAAGCCGTTGATGATCCAGACATGATGCTTTTGCGCCATGACGATGCCGTTGAGGTTGAACGTGCCCGCCCACAGCACCACGCAGATCAGGATGAAACCGATCGAGACTTCATAGGAAATCATCTGAGCCGACGCGCGCATCGCACTGAAAAACGGATATTTGGAATTCGACGACCAGCCCGCAATGATCGTGCCGTATACCCCCAGCGAACTGATCGCGAGAATGTACAGCAGCCCGACGTTGATATCCGCCAGGATCGCGCCCGAGTTGAACGGCAGCACTGCCCAGCTCATCAGCGCGACGGTAAAGGTCAGGATCGGCGCGATCAGGAACAGCGTCTTGTTGGCTGCCGAGGGAACAATCGTTTCCTGCAGGAACACCTTGAGACCATCGGCAAAGCTTTGCAGCAGTCCGAATGGGCCCACCACATTAGGGCCCCGCCGCAACGCCATTGCCGCCCAGACCTTGCGATCGACGTAGATGATCATCGCCACCGCCAGCATCAGCGGCAGCGCGATCAGCAGGATGCCCAGGATCGTGGCCAGAAACCACGCCCAGCCGTATTCCATCCCATGCAGGACGAAGAACGCAGTCATCTCAATTCCTCCCCGTTCCGGGGAGGTATTGCGCGGTGGTCATTCCGCTGCCTCCGCAAAGTCTTGCCCGTGCAGCAGTTCGGCCGAACAGCGCTGCATCGTCACGCTGGCGCGCGCGATAGGATTGGTAAGATAGAAATCGGCGATGGGATAGCCGGTGATCACGCCGCCCGAACCGGCATTACCGCTGGGCAACGCACCGTAATCGGCCAGCCCCTCGACACCCAGCGCGGGCACCGCCGCAATCATCGCAGCCCGCAGTTGGGCGAAGCTGTCGAAACCCACATTGATCTTCAGCGCGTCAGCCATGGCCCGCAAAATCGTCCAATCCTCGCGCGCGTCGCCCGGTGCGAACACCGCCTGGTCGGCGAATTGCACCCGTCCTTCGGTATTGACGAAGGTGCCTGGCTTTTCAGTATAGGCTGCGCCCGGCAGGACAATATCCGCCGCATGCGCGCCCTTATCTCCATGATGGCCGATGTAGACGATCATCGAGTCGGCAAATTTGGCGTAATCGACCTCGTCAGCGCCCAGCGAAATCAGCAGTTTCGGTCTGGCCGCAGCGATGTCGGCGATGCCGCCCGCCTGGGCATAGCCCAGCATCAGCCCGCCCATGCGACTGGCTGCCATGTGGAGTACGTTGAAACCGTTCCAGCCGTCGCGGACCAGATTCCACTGTGCCGCCAGCCCCAGAGCCGCGCCGAGCGAGCCCTTCGCCAAGCCCGCCCCGCCGACGATGATCGCCGGCCGCTTGGCCGCCGCCATCGCTGCGCCGACCTGCGCGGGCAGATTGCCCAGCACCGCAACGTCATCACCCAAGAATTCAGCCGAAAAAGTCGTATCCCATTCCGGGCCAACGATGAACACCTTGGCGCCGTGCTTCACCGCCTTGCGCAGGCGAACGTTGAGCAATGGCGCTTCCCAGCGGACGTGGCTGCCGACGATCAGGATGGCATCCGCGGTCTCGATCCCGGCCAGCCCTGAATTAAAACTCACCGCCGCCAGATTGCCGCAATCATACGCCAGCCCGGTCTGGCGCCCTTCGAGCAGGGTTGAGCCCAGCGCCGACACCAGCGTCTTGGCGGCGAACATCGTCTCGCAATCGACCAGATCCCCAGCAATCGTCGCGACCGAGGCCCCTGCATTGATGCTGGCGATGGCGGCAAAGGCTTCGTCCCAGCTTGCCGCGACCAACTTGCCATCACGGCGGATAAACGGCTTGTCGAGCCGCCGCCGGACCAAGCCATCGACCTGATAGCGGGCTTTGTCCGGAAGCCATTCCTCGTTTACGTCATCGTTGATGCGCGGCAGCACGCGCAACACTTCGCGGCCACGGCTGTCGATGCGGATATTGGCGCCGGTCGCATCGGACACGTCGATGCCCAGCGTCTTCTTCAATTCCCACGGCCGCGCCTCGAACGCATACGGGCGCGAGGTCAGCGCGCCAACCGGGCACAGGTCGATGACGTTGGCCGACATTTCGTGTTTGGCGGCGCGTTCCAGATACGTCGTGATCTGCATGTTCTCGCCGCGATACAGCGCGCCGATTTCGTCTACGCCGGCTATTTCCTCGGAAAAGCGAACGCACCGGGTGCAGTGGATGCAACGGGTCATCGCCGTCTTGATCAGCGGCCCCATGTATTTCTCGGTCACCGCGCGCTTGTGCTCATGATAGCGCGTCTTGCCCCGGCCATAGGCCATCGACTGGTCCTGCAAATCGCATTCGCCACCCTGATCACAGATCGGACAATCGAGCGGGTGATTGATGAGCAGGAATTCCATTACCCCCTCACGGGCGATGCGCACCATTTCGCTGTCAGTGCGGATGACCTGCTTGTCGGCGGCGGGCAGTGCGCAGCTCGCCTGCGGCTTGGGCGGGCCAGGCGACACTTCGACCAGGCACATGCGGCAATTGCCGGCGATGGACAGCCGTTCGTGATAGCAGAAGCGCGGGATTTCCTTGCCCGCCAGCTCGCACGCCTGCAGGACGGTGGCGCCCTGTGGAACTTCGATCTCGATGCCGTCTACGGTGACTTTAGGCATCTTCTTCACTCTCATGAATTTCTTGGAGAAGCTTTCCGATCCGGTCACCGCCGTCGCTCAGGCAGCTTGCCGGCAATGTATCTCGAATCAGCTTTTGCTGGCGATCCGTCCAAACACAATGAACATCGTCACCGTCTACGGCTTCCACCGTCATTTTGATGCCACCGGAATTGAGGTGTACGACCTGACCTGTCTCGAATTTACAGTCGCTCACTCCGCCGCCTCCCGGACATTATCGGCGATCCGGCGTTCCAGCTCGGGCCGAAAATGCTTGATCAACCCCTGGATCGGCCAAGCCGCCGCATCGCCCAGCGCGCAGATGGTATGGCCTTCGACTTGCTTCGTCAGCTGTTGGAGCATGTCGATCTCGCCGATATCGGCCTCGCCAGTGCGCAGCCGTTCCATGATTCGGTACATCCAGCCAGTGCCTTCGCGGCACGGCGTGCACTGGCCGCAGCTTTCATGCATGTAGAAATGCGACAGCCGCGCAATCGCCTCGATCACGTCAGTGGACTTGTCCATGACGATCACCGCCGCCGTACCCAGCCCCGAACCGACCGCCTTCAACCCGTCGAAATCCATCGGCGCGTCCATGATCTGCGCCGCCGGTACCAGCGGCACTGAGGAACCGCCGGGAATGACGCACAGCAGATTATCCCAGCCGCCGCGAATGCCGCCGCAATGCTTTTCGATCAGCTCGCGAAACGGAATGCTCATTTCTTCTTCGACCACGCAGGGCTTGTTAACATGGCCGCTGATCTGGAAGAGTTTGGTGCCCTTGTTGTTGTCCCGCCCAAAGCTGGAAAACCACGTCGCGCCGCGCCGCAGGATCGTCGGCGCCACCGCAATGCTCTCGACATTGTTGACCGTCGTCGGGCAGCCATACAGCCCCGCGCCAGCCGGGAAAGGAGGCTTCAGCCGAGGCTGGCCCTTCTTGCCTTCCAGGCTTTCCAGCATCGCGGTTTCTTCGCCGCAGATATAGGCGCCCGCGCCGCGATGGACAAAGACGTCGTAATCATAACCCGAACCGCAGGCGTTCTTGCCGATCAATCCGGCGTGATAGGCCTCTTGTACGGCGGCGAACATCACTTCGGCCTCGCGGATATATTCCCCGCGAATGTAGATATAGGCGGCGCGCGCGCGCATCGCAAAGCCCGCGACCAGCGCGCCTTCGATCAGCTTGTGCGGATCATGGCGCAGGATCTCGCGGTCCTTGCAACTGCCCGGTTCTGATTCATCGGCATTGATGACGAGGAAGCTGGGCCGGCCGTCCCTGGCTTCCTTGGGCATGAAGCTCCACTTCATGCCGGTCGGAAAACCCGCCCCGCCGCGCCCGCGCAAGCCCGAATCCTTCATCTCCTGGATGATCGCATCCTGCCCGCGGTCCAGCAGCGCCTTGGTATTATCCCAATCGCCACGCGCCTGCGCGTCAGCCAGATGCCACGACTGATAGCCGTAAAGATTGGTGAAAATGCGGTCCTTATCGGCAAGAGCCATGTTACCACTCCCCCCGGTAATCGTGATTGGCGCCGACCATTGCGGTCAGCGTCGTCGGCCCGCCCAGCGGTTCGACCGAATGGCGGCCGGGCAGCTGCGTGTTGGGTTTCGGCGATCGTCCAGCGACCAGTTCGTCAAGGATATGCGCCGCGCTGTCCGACGTGAGATCCTCGTAATTGTCATCGTTGATCTGGAACATCGGCGCGCTGGAGCAATTGCCCATACATTCGACCTCGGTCAACGTGAACAGCCCATCCGCCGTCGTGTGGCCAACCGTCATGCCGCGCGCCTTGCAGGCCGATAGCACATCCTCGCTGCCGCGCAGCCAGCACGGCGAGGTGCGGCAGACCTGAACGTGAAAACGCCCCACCGGCACCAGATTATACATGGTGTAAAATGTCGCCACCTCCACCACGCGGATCGCCGGCATGTCGAGTTCGCGCGCAACGAATTCCATTACCGGGATCGGCAGCCAGCCCTGCGTCTGCGTCTCCGCGCCCACCTGGCGCTGCGCCAGATCGAGCAATGGCATGACCGCAGACCGCTGCCGTACCTCAGGATAGCGCGCGACGACCAATTTGGCCTGTTTGGCGTTTTCCGAAGTCCACGCAAAACCAGCCCAGCGCGCGCGCAGTTCGGGGGTGTCGGGTGCGAGTTGACGAGCGGCCATTACGTAGCGTCCTTGATGTCCATGCGCTGCCCTGCCCGATCAAGCCGGGCGTCAAAGCAGTCCGTGCGCGAATTCAGCGCGCCGTGGTTCACCGCACGAACTCCACGCGCGAGCACCGGTCGCCTTCAAAACTGTAGATGGACATGACTTCAAAGGGTGCTGAATCCTCGGCGCGCCGAACCTCTTCATGCAGAATTACAGTCTCGCCAATCTCGAACGAGGCGTGAACAATCGCTTTGTTGCCGGGATATTCCTTGAACATAGCCTTCAGTCCAAGCCGAACGCCTTCCTTGCCATCACGAAGAACCACACCCCGATAAAGCGCCTCGCAGGCTGTATCAGTCATGAATTCAACGTAGGCGTCCGCGTCATGCGCATTGTAAGCTTCCAGCATCAACAGCGCTGTGCCCAGCCGACCGTTATCTTTCACCGGTCGCACTCCCCGAACACCACGTCGATCGCACCCAGAATTGCGGTCGCGTCGGGCAGCATGTGGCCGCGCGACATGAAGTCCATCGCTTGCAGGTGGCTGAACGCGGTCGGGCGGATCTTGCAGCGGTACGGCTTGTTGCTGCCATCGCTAACCAGATAGACGCCGAATTCGCCCTTGGGGCTTTCGGTGGCGACATACACTTCACCAGCGGGAACGTGGAAGCCTTCGGTGTAGAGCTTGAAGTGGTGGATCAGGCTTTCCATCGAGCTTTTCATCTCGCCGCGCTTGGGCGGAACCACCTTGCGATCGTCCGATGCAATTGGCCCTTCGGGCATTTCGGCCAGACACTGCTTCATGATCCTAGCCGATTGGCGCACTTCCTCGACGCGAACCATAAAGCGGTCATAGCAATCGCTGTTGGTGCCGATCGGGATTTCGAAATCCATGCGGTCATAAACGTCGTAAGGCTGACTTTTGCGCAGATCCCAGGCAATCCCGGCAGCGCGGATCATCGGCCCGGAAAAACCCCAGCGCAGCGCGTCTTCCTTGTTTACCAGCGCGATATCGACATTGCGCTGTTTGAAAATGCGATTGTCCACCACCAGACTCATCGCGTCGTCAAACAGACGCGGCAGCCGCGTATCGAGCCAATCGCCGATATCGCTCAGCAATTTCAGCGGCACATCCTGATGCACGCCGCCGGGCCGAAACCAAGCCATGTGCATACGTGCGCCCGCCGCCCGCTCAAAGAAATTGAGGCAATCCTCGCGAATTTCGAACAGCCACAGGTTTGGCGTCATGGCGCCAACGTCCATGACATGACTGCCCAGATTGAGCATATGATTGCAGATGCGGGTCAGCTCGGCGAACAGCACGCGCAGATATTGCGCGCGCAGCGGCACCGCGATGTTCAGCAGCTTTTCGATGGCCAGCACATAGGAATATTCCATCGCCAGCGGCGAGCAATAATCCAGCCGGTCGAAGTACGGCAACGCTTGCAGATAGGTCTTGTGCTCGATCAGCTTTTCGGTGCCGCGATGGAGCAAGCCGACGTGGGGATCGATCCGCTCGATGATCTCGCCGTCCAATTCCATCACCATGCGCAGCACGCCGTGCGCGGCGGGATGCTGGGGCCCGAAGTTGAGCGTGTAATTGCTGATGTGCTCGCCGCCGGTGGTGGGCGAGGTTTCGAGCTGCAGGCTCATGGCTTTGCTCCCGGCGCGCCCGGTTGAGCGGCCTTCTCGTCACCCGGAAGCACGTAGTTGGCACCTTCCCACGGGCTCATGAAATCGAATTGCCGCAAATCCTGTGCCAGCTTGACCGGCTCATAGATAACGCGCTGGTCCTCTTCGGAATAGCGCAGTTCGACATAGCCGGTCAGCGGGAAATCCTTGCGGAACGGGTGCCCTTCGAAACCGTAATCGGTCAGGATACGCCGCAGATCGGGATTACCGGCAAAGATCACGCCGTACATGTCGAACACTTCGCGCTCCAGCCAGCCCGCGACTGGCCACAGCGTTGTAACTGTAGGCACTGGCGTATTTTCGGCGGCGCCCAACTTGACCATCACGCGATGGTTTTTGGTGACCGACAGCAGCATGTAGACGACTTCGAAGCGCTCGGGCCGGTCGGGATAATCGACCCCGGCAATTTCCATAAGCTGCTGGTAATCATGCTCGTCACGCAGCAGGCGCAGCACATCCACGATGGCGTCGCGCGCCACCGTCAGCACGATTTCGCCGTGAGATTCCTTGCTGGTGACGACAAGTGCGCCCAGCGCCGCAACCAGCGCATCGCGCACGCCATCGTTCGATGCGATTTTTGGCGCAGAGTGAAGTACGGTCACGCCACTTTCCTTCCCGCAACATTGAGAGGCTGCGCGAGTGCGCGCGTGCCCCTCCACCACTGCGTGATCCCCATCCCCATGCCGGGGCCGAATTGTGGGCGCTTGCTCACCGCTCAAGCGTCCCGACGCGGCGGATCTTGCGCTGCAATTGCATCACGCCATACAGCAGCGCCTCGGCGGTGGGTGGGCAGCCGGGGACATAGATGTCCACCGGAACAATGCGATCGCAGCCGCGCACCACCGAGTAGGAGTAATGGTAATAACCGCCGCCATTGGCGCAACTGCCCATCGAAATGACGTATTTCGGATCCGACATTTGGTCATAAACCTTGCGCAGCGCCGGGGCCATCTTGTTGCACAGCGTGCCTGCGACGATCATCACGTCGCTCTGGCGCGGGGATGCGCGCGGCGCGACGCCGAAGCGTTCCATGTCATAGCGCGGCATGCTGACGTGGATCATCTCGACCGCGCAGCAGGCGAGGCCAAAGGTCATCCACCACAGCGATCCGGTGCGCGCCCATTGAAACAGGTCCTCGGTGCTGGCGACCAGGAAACCCTTGTCTACCACCTGCGCATTGAGGTCGTTGAAGAAGCTCTGGTCGGGTGGCGTCACCGCAGTACCGGGCGAAGCGGGGACAAGCGTATTCATTCCCAGTCCAACGCTCCCTTTTTCCAGGCATAAATATAACCGACGATCAGTTCGCCCAGGAACACCATCATCGTCGCCCAGCCGGCCCAGCCAGTCTGTTTCAAGCTGACCGCCCAGGGAAACAGGAACGCCGCCTCCAGGTCGAAGATGATGAACAGGATGGCGACGAGGTAGAATCGCACGTCGAACTGACTGCGCGGATCTTCAAAAGCAGGGAACCCGCACTCATATTCTGACAACTTGTCCGCGCTGGGTTTATGGGTGCCGGTCAGGCGGGCCACGCCCATCGGCAGGAATACGAACAAAGCTGACAACCCCAGGGCAATCCCCAGGAAAATCAAAATGGGCAGATATTGCGAAAGATCGACCAATTGCTTTTCTCTCAGCAAAGCGGATTCGTGGGTGATTGTGGCGCCGATTCAGGGGTACCGGCAACTCATCCGGCCCTAGTGCCGGTTGCTGCACTGCGCAAATCCTTTCTCCGCATTGTTCCCCGAGCTTACCTCGCGCCGGGGAACCAGTGGCCATGCTGGCGCGTTTGGGCAGCTTCTGCGTAAATGCCCGATTGCACATGCTGTATCGCAACATTAAAGCGCAACGGGATCAGCTTCATGCTCATTCCCAACTCACTCCAAAAGGCACCTTGGTCATGGCTCAGTTCTCCGCTTCCGATCCGATCGTGGTTCTGTCCTATGCCCGCACCCCAATGGGGGCGCTTTCGGGAGCACTGTCCGATGTGTCGGCGACCGAGCTCGGCGCCACCGTGGTCAGGGCCGCTGTCGAACGCGCGGGGGTTTTGGGCGACGATATCGAGCGTATTTACATGGGCTGCGTGCTGCCCGCCGGGCTTGGCCAGGCCCCTGCCCGTCAGGCCGCGCTGAAAGCCGGATTGCCGCAATCGGTGCAGGCGACTACGGTCAACAAGGTCTGCGGATCGGGCATGCAGACGGTAATCATGGGGGCCGAGGCGCTGGCCAGTGGCTCGATTGACATGGTGGTTGCCGGCGGCATGGAAAGCATGTCGGGGGCGCCTTACCTGCTGAAAAAGCATCGCAGCGGCGCGCGCGTCGGTCACGATACCGCCTACGACCACATGTTCCTCGACGGGCTGGAAGATGCCTATGAGGGCGGCTCGATGGGTTCGTTCGCCCAGACCGTGGCGGATGAATACCAACTTACCCGCGAAGCGCAGGACGATTACGCGCGCGAATCGCTGCGTCGCGCGCAGGCGGCTATTGCCAGTGGTGCATTCAAGGGCGAGATTGCCCCGGTCACGGTCAAATCGCGCAGCGGGGATGTCATCGTCGATACCGATGAAGCGCCGGGCAAGGGCCGTCCCGACAAGATCCCCACGCTCAAGCCGGCTTTCGCCAAGGATGGCACGATCACCGCCGCGTCATCCTCGTCGATCTCGGATGGCGCCGCCGCCGTGGTGCTGACCCGCCAGAGCATCGCCGATGCCAAGGGGCTGAACCCGGTAGCCCGCATTGTCGCAGTGGCGGCACACGCGCAGGAACCCGCCCGCTTCACCATCGCCCCGGTCGGCGCGATCACCAAGCTGCTGGAAAAGGCCGGCTGGAAAATCGCCGATGTCGACCTGTTCGAAGTCAACGAAGCCTTCGCCTGCGTCGCCATGTTCGCGATGCACGATCTGGGCATCCCCCACGAGAAGGTTAACATTCACGGCGGCGCGACCGCGCTGGGCCATCCGATCGGCGCCTCGGGCACCCGCATCATCGCCACGCTGATCGCGGCGCTCAAGACCACCGGCAAGACGAGGGGCGTGGCGTCGCTGTGCATCGGCGGAGGCGAAGCGACAGCGCTGGCGATCGAACTGATCTGACCCGGTACTGTCAGCCTGCGCACAGTACTGCGGCGCGATGCTCTAAACGCCCGGCTCAGGCGGCGCGCAAAACCTGCCTCGGTTGTTCGTTCACCTCAAACGAGGTCACCTCGAACGTGTTCAGCCGCGCTGTGCCAAAGCTGGTAGTAATCGCCACGTCGATGGCGTCGCGGCCCTTGGCCATGACGATCCGACCCATCCGCGACGCCTGGTGGCAGGCATCGTAGCTGTACCATTCGCCATCGACGAACACTTCGAACCAGGCGCTGAAATCCATCGGCGCATCGACCGGCGGAATGCCGATGTCGCCGAGATAACCGGTGCAATAGCGTGCCGGAATGTTCATGCATCGGCACAATGTCACCGCCAGATGGGCGTAATCCCGGCAAACGCCGACGCCTTCCTGGTATCCTTCCCAGGCCGTGCGGGTGTTGCGGGCGAAGTGATAGCCGAAGCTGATGTGGTTATGCGCCCAGTCGACGATGGCTTCGACCTGGCCGCGCGCAGAGGTAATACCGTGGAACAGCGCCCAGGCGGTGTCCATCAGCCGCTCGGTTTCGCAACAGCGGCTGGCGAGCAGAAATTGCAGTACGTCGTCGGGCAATTCCTGGACCGGCGTAACCGGTACGTCGGGAGCGCGGCGATCAGGCTGACCGTCGTCGGCAATGACGAAATCGACGCTGAGCGCGGCGCCACCAGCCGGAAGCGTCAGTCGCGTGGCGACATTGCCAAAGCTGTCGAGGTAATCGTACATCGGCACATCAGGCGAAATCAGAATGCGATGCTGCGTGACCAGATCGCGATTGCGCGAGGGATGAATGCTCAGGAGGGCACTCATCGGAGTGGCCGCGCCAGTCAGGAATTCGATATTGAAGCCTGCTTTGATCAGCACCGACAATCTCCAGAAACTTGGCCTCGCAGGATAAACGGCCAAATCGGAAAACTGATCCGGGCCGATGAAAAAATCGCGTGCTGAACTGGCGAGCCGGGCCGAGTGCGCATTGACCGCCGCGCAATGCCACCGGCATCGGCTGCAACTGCGCGCTCCATTTGCTGGAACTCTTCGACTGCAACAATGTCACCGCGCGGCGCAACCCGCATCATGTATCCCGATTACGCCGGGGTCACCGGTAAACACGGAACCGTTTGGCCCACCGGGGTGTTTTGGTTTGCAGCAAATGTTGCTCAAGGAATCCCCTGATGCCGATGATCGAAACACGCGATGGCACGCGCCTTTATGTCAAGTCGTGGGGCACCGGCCGACCTGTGGTGCTGATTCACGGCTGGCCGCTGTCGGGCGATAGCTGGGACCCGGTGGCGCTGACGCTGGCCGAGGCCGGGTATCGCGCGATTGCTTACGATCGCCGGGGCTTCGGTCGTTCGGACCAGCCGTGGAGCGGTTATAACTACGACACCTTTGCGGACGATCTTGCCGATGTGATGCAGTCGCAGAGCGCCGCGGAAAATGTCGCGCTGGTCGGCTTTTCGATGGGTGGCGGCGAAATCGCGCGCTACCTTTCGCGGCATGCCGGCAAGGGCGTGAGTCAAGTGGCGCTGGTCAGTTCGGTCGTGCCCTATATGTTGCAGACCGGCGATAATCCGCACGGTGTGCCAGAGGAGACGCTCCAACAGATCGCCGATGGCATCCGCCACGATCGCGCGCATTTTTTCCGTGGTTTCTTCAAGGATTTCTTTGGTGCAGGGCTGCTCACCAGTCCGGTCAGCAGCGAAACGCTCGATCTGGCCTGGGCCACTGCGATGCAAGCCGGACTGCATCCCACGCTGGCCGCGGCGGCGGCCTTCGGCAGCACCGACTTCCGACCCGATCTTGCCAGTTTCACAATGCCGACGCTGGTCATTCACGGCACCGCCGACAAGACCGTGCCAATCGAAGCGACCGGTCGCGCCGTGGCCAGCGCGGTCAGCCAGGCGACGTCGATCGAGTATGAGGGCGAACCGCATGGCGTATTTGCGACCCAGACCGCGCGGCTGACGCGCGACCTGCTGGAATTTCTCGGTGGTCCGGGCCGTGTGTTGCAAGGCATCGACCAGGCACCGCCGCAGGACCGTCAGGCATTGCTCGACGAGTTGACCTATGAAAGTCTGGCAAGGCCGCGTATCTGAGTGCTCATGGCTGAAAATTTTCGGACAGAGGCTGACAGCCTGGGCGAGATCGACGTCCCTGCGGACAAATATTGGGGGGCCCAAACCCAGCGCAGCCTGCTCAATTTTCCGTTCGGCAGTGACGAACGTATGCCCATCGCCATCATCCATGCGCTGGCCCGGGTCAAGATCGCCGCAACGCGGGTCAATCGCGCGCATGGACTGGACGCGGAACTGGCCGATGCAATCGAGGAGGCCGCCGCGCAAGTGGCTTCGGGCCAGATGGATGCCCAGTTCCCGCTGGTGATCTGGCAGACCGGATCGGGCACGCAGACCAACATGAACATCAACGAGGTGATCGCCGGACGCGCCAACGAAATCCTGACCGGGCGGCGCGGCGGCAAGTCGCCGGTTCACCCCAACGACCACGTCAACAAATCGCAGTCATCGAATGACAGCTTTCCCACCGCGCTGCATCTTGCCACGGCGCAGGCGCTGACCGATGACCTCGATCCAGCGCTGGGCGAATTGCACGCAGCGCTGGACGTCAAGGCGGCGGCGTGGGCAGACATCGTCAAGATCGGCCGCACCCATTTGCAGGATGCGACGCCGCTGACGCTGGGGCAGGAGTTTTCCGGCTATGCCACCCAGATTGCCAAGGCTCGACAGCGGCTGAACAGCACCCTGCCCGACGTGCTGGCGCTGGCCCAAGGCGGTACTGCAGTGGGCACCGGTCTCAACGCTCCGCCCGGATTTGCCGCAGATTTTGGCCGGGAAATCAGCCGGATCACGGGGCTGTCGTTGCGGCCCGCCGACAACAGCTTCGAAGCGCTGGCCAGCAACGACGCGCTGGTCGCGGTTTCGGCGATGCTGGCCACGCTGGCCGGGGCGCTGAGCAAAATTGCCAACGATATTCGCCTGCTGGCGTCCGGCCCACGCGCCGGCATTGGCGAATTAACGCTGCCCGCCAACGAGCCCGGCAGCTCGATCATGCCGGGCAAGGTCAATCCAACGCAATGCGAAATGCTGACGATGGTGGCGGCTCAAGTCATGGGCTGTCATGCTGCGGTAGCGATTGGCGGCATGTCGGGACAGCTGGAACTGAATGTATTTAAACCGCTGATCGGCGCTAATGTGCTGCGTGCGATTCATCTCATTGACGCGGGAGTCCGCAGTTTCACGAGCCGCGCGCTGATCGGACTGGAGCCAGATCGGGTGCGCATTGCCGATCTGGTCGAACGATCGCTGATGCTGGTAACCGCGCTAGTGCCCGAAATCGGCTATGAAAAGGCGGCAAGCATCGCCAAATATGCCCAGGCGCATGACCGGACGCTGAGGGAAGCTGCGCGTGCCACCGGACTGGTCGATGAGGCCACGTTCGACCGGCTGGTGCGCGCGGAAGCGATGGTCGGGCCGGGCCGGTTGTGATACCAAAAGTTGGAAACCATTTTTATTACCACCGGGCCTGCCGGAGTCCACACCCAATGGAACCCGTACGCAACTGGCGCGTTTGTACTTTACGAGCCCCATGCCCGGTAGCTTTACGCCATGCGGCAAGCGACAAGGAGCAGCGCCATGGAACGTCCCGACGATGAAATTCATATCGAAGCTGAGGCCGCAAGTTCCGGTGTAAAGAATCATGGTGTCCGTTATGTTCTGGGCATCAGCATGGCGCTGGTAATCGTTGCCCTTTTGCTGGTTTATATGCTGCGCTCCGGTCACGGCTGATCGGGAAGTCCACTTGTTGGTCATTGTGGTTGCGTCGTGCCATGATTTTGGTTCGTCGTTTGCATTCCTGATGGTTAGGCCGGAGGCGATTTTCAGGATATCAAAGAACCATTAGCAACAACCTGATTATAGTGGATTTACAGGATTTTGACAATCATAGATGCCGCTGCGACAAACGGGATGTGCATGTCAAAATCAATGCGCTAGACAGCAAGGTGCTGCGACAATAGTGATAACGGACCGACAATCGACAACATGACTGATCCTGGCTGTCCGTTTCCCGGTATCCCGTTAATTGAATCTCCCGTGTTTGGCGCAGAGCTCGAACGCATGGCGCTCACCCCACTGGAGCGGGAACTGGCGATTGCGCTAAACCGCGATGGCTACGCGGTGCTCGACTTTCCCGACGCCGATCTGGATGAGCGTATCGTTCGCATCCGGTCAGACCTTGCGCCGCAGCTCGGCATCGACGACACTGACCCCGACAGTAACAAGCTCGGCGGGGTGGGCCGCATCCAGGATGCGTGGAATTCCCAATCCGACGTCCAGGCCATTGCCGCCAACCGGGACGTGCTCGATCTGCTGTCGCGGCTCTATGGCCGGTCGGCATTCCCGTTTCAGACGCTGAATTTTCCGGCCGGAACCCAGCAGCTGCTGCACACTGACGCGATGCATTTTTCATCTATCCCGCAACGGTTCATGTGCGGCGTGTGGCTGGCAATGGAAGACGTGGCCGCCGACGCCGGACCATTATGCTATATCCCCGGCTCGCACAAATGGCCGATACTCGACAATACGCTGATCGGTCGGCGCGGCGCAGGCGCAAAGTTCGATTCGGCGCAAGACCCTTACCAGCCGGCCTGGGATGCACTGATTGCCGAACACCAGCCGCAACCCGAGCATTTCCTCGCCCGCAAGGGCCAGGCGCTGATCTGGTGCGCGAATTTGCTCCACGGCGGCAGCCTTCAGATCAATCCGAAATTAACGCGTTGGTCACAGGTCACGCATTACTACTTTGACGACTGCGTCTATTACACGCCAGCTCTGTCCGATGAGTATCTGGGCCGGCTGTCACTGCGCAAACACATCAGCATTGCAGATGGCTTGCCAAAGCCCAATCTGTATCTTGGCGAGGAAATCCTGCCGCCCCCGGCTCCGCACCGATCGCGTAGATCCGGAAAATTGCGCGGTTTTGTCACGCGCATGGGCCGCCTGTGGCAACGGTTAGTGTAGTGGATGCGCCGGGCTCACCCGGGTCTCAAAAAATCGAATGCCCGATTAAACCATGCCAGTATTTAATGTCATAAGTCCGCAAGGCGAACGTGAGCAAAGTGCCCTGAATGTTCGGCTAGGGTCCACCCCAAGCCGAGCATTCCTGTAGCCGACGCGTCTTTGGACATGCTGTTCCGCTGGTCGGTATTCACGTATATCTCGCCCGAAGAGCGCACATCTACAAGGCAGATAGTTTTCGCGCAATGAAGCCGGGCGGCCGGATGGTACTTTTGCTTATGGGACTGAACGACCCCAAGTATCAGGCGAAATTCTTTCGCAGGCCCAAAATTCTGCCCAAGGGCAAGCCGGCTGCGTGAATTGGGCGCCGCTGCCGCCAAAATCGGGTGAGCAGCTTGAC
>JAYUBN010000062.1:0-1986 GCA_043740855.1 Sphingomonadales bacterium
CAATCTCGGCATCCGAGGTCATCCAGTCATGCGGATGGGTCTGGCGCTGCTTGGCGGCCAGAAACGGCAAGACCGAGGCCAGCGAGTAGATCGAAAAGCTTTGGCCCGGCGGCAGATGCAACTGCTCACCGCGCAGTTCGAACCACTCCCCCACCGTGCCGCAGTAAATCTTCGCCCCCGCAGGCGCCACAATCTCGACCCGCAGGTCGTAGAGTTCAAAGCTGTCGTCCATCACGCCTCCAGCGAAAATGTGACATCGCACGCGCCCGACCGCCTGATCCGCCCACAAGCCTCGGCCAAAGCCGGAACGTCGCGCACCTTGGCCACGACCGATCCTGCCAGCCAGCCGATCGGAAACAGCAGCCGTGCGCCGGGGCCGTAGAACAGGCCGATGTCAAACACCGGGTCCGGCCCGCCGCCCCACATCCGCGCCGGAACATAAGCCAGCACGATATCGCCCGGCTGCGGATGAATGGTCGCATTTTCCGGTGGCAAGGCCGGATAATCGCCGCCTGCCAGATGCGCCGAGGGCACCGGGCAGGAAATCTCCGGCCCCGTCCACATCGCATGAATGCCCGGCACTACGCGCGGGCTTGCCAGATAGCGCAAAAGGAACCCCACATTCTGCGGCGCCTTCGTCACCAGAAAATCCGCCACAACGTCGAGGCCCGAGGCCGCCGATTGAATACGCAGGGCTGTCATGCCGCCTCCTTGCCAAATTTGTCTTTCAGGTATGCGAACGGTCGGCTGATGTCGGCAACCAGTGCCGCCCGTGCCGCAGCCCCATCGCCCGCCTCCAACGCCCGCACGATATCGTGGTGGAACAGAGCCGCATCCTGCGCACCAGCCTCCGAGAAAGCAACAATCGCCGCCCGGGTGAACGGCCCCGATTGCAGCCACAGGCTTTCGATCATCGGCAACAGGATGCTGGACCCGCAGGCCCGGTAAATCTCGAAATGAAACGCCTGGTTCAGCGCCGCCTCACGCTCCACCGTTTCCGGCCTCGCATCACGCTTCATTGCGCTCCATTCCGCCATGATGGCCTTGACCCCGGCCATCAGCTCGGGCGTCACCCGCAGCGCAGCCATTGCCATCGCCTCACCCTCGATTAACACGCGCACGCGCAGCAAATCCTCGATCCGGTCGAGCGTCACCGGCGGCACCCGGATCGTGCGGTTCGGCAGCACTTCCAGCGCGCGTTCGGTGATCAGGCGCCCCAAAGCATCGCGCACCGGCATGGTCGAGGTCATCAGCGCATCGGAAAGCTGGCGGATCGTCAGCACCTGTCCCGGCGCGAACAGCCCGCCGATCAACGCGCGGCGCAGCTCGGTATAGACCCGATCCTGCACCGTGGCGCGCCCCACCGGAGCCAATCCTACCGCCGTTTCCGCCATCGCATCCCCGTTTCGAATCATCTTGCGAGAAGGATTAGACGCTCCTACTGTGATCAAATCAAGTGTGATCACATCTTCACTTCAGGAACAGCATGGCTCAAACGGTTCTGGAAGCGCGCAACCTGACGAAGCGGTTTGGTGGACTGGCAGCGGTCAATGGCATGTCCCTCGCGGTCGGTCAGGGAGAGATCCTTGGCTTGATCGGACCGAATGGCGCAGGCAAGACCACGATGTTCGACCTGCTCGCCGGTTCCGTCGCAGCCACCTCCGGCAGCATCCACCTGATGGGCCACGACATCACCCGCCAAGCCGCGCACCGCCGGCTTGCCTCGGGGATGGGCCGCACCTTCCAGATTCCCCGCCCCTTCCCCGAACTGACGCTGATGGAGAATATGATGCTCGCCCGCCAGGGTCAGACGGGAGAGCGGTTCTGGGCCAACTTCACCGCCCCACGCCGTGTGGCAGGTGAAGAGCGTGACGCGCAGGAAAAGGCACTGTCCCTGCTGGATCTGGTCGCTTTGCGCAAACTGGCGCATGATCCTGCGCGCATCCTTTCGGGAGGTCAGCGCAAACTTCTGGAACTTGCCCGCGT
>JAYUBN010000063.1:0-6702 GCA_043740855.1 Sphingomonadales bacterium
TGCTGGTGCTCCATACCGGTGACGGCACCATCCTGTCGAAATTGCGCGGGGCTGCTGCCGACATCGGCGCGCCCGGCGCCCGAGTGACCGCCACCGCGCGCTCCGCCGGTAGCAGGCTGTACGCGGTGGTGGCGGGTTATATCGTCGCCGGTACGGAAAATGCCCGGTTGCAACGAGAGGTCACGCTGGCACGAGTGCGGCTGGGCCAGGTGGCGGCAATGGTTGACGAAAATCGTCGACTAAAGGCGCAGCTGCATCTGGTGGCAAGTAGCTCCCATCCCGTCGCCAACGCCTGGCTGATTGCCTCGACCGATACCAGCACGCGCCGCTACGCCACCATTTCCGCCGGGTCGCGCGATGGCGTGCGCAGCGGCATGCCCGTGGTTTCGCCGCTGGGATTGATCGGACGGGTGCTGGAAACGGGCCAGAAGACCGCGCGGGTGCTGCTGATCACCGATAGCGAAAGCGTGGTTCCGGTGCGCCGCGCCAGTGATGGCATACCGGCCTTTGCGACCGGGCGACCTGACGGACTGCTGCAATTGCGCCTGATCAGCCTGGGGCTCAATCCGCTGAAACCCGGCGACGCCTTCTTCACATCGGGCTCGGGCGGCCTTTACTGGCCGGGCACGCCGATCGCGGTGGTTGTTTCGCTCACCCATGACGGCGCGATCGGGCGGGTGCTGGGCAGCCCGGCAGACAGCGAATTCGTAACCGTGCAGTCGATCTGGAACCCGGTCGCGGACGCCACCTTGCCGCCCCCGGTCGCGGCAGAACAGCGGGGAAAATCCCGCAAATGATCAAGCTCGCGAGCATCGGGACAATTTTCGGCCGGCAGTCGCGCTCCATTGCCGCCAGCGATCCGGGCCTGATTGTGCCACCGCGCCGCAGCGACCTCAACCGCGCGCCAATGCCGGCACTGGCCTATCTCACGCCGTGGCTGTCGATCGTTCTGGCTTCGGTGGCGCCGGGTTGGTTGCTTATCGCCTCGGCCCCGCTCATGCCGCCCGTGGGCTTTCTGACGCTGCTTGGGTGGCGCCAGTTGCACCCTGGATTGCTGCCGGTCTGGGCAGGATTGCCGCTGGGCCTGGTCGACGATCTGGTGAGCGGTCAGCCTGTTGGCAGCGGTGTGCTGTTATGGTCCGTTGTCATGCTCGTTCTGGAAGCGATCGAACTGCGCTGGCCCTGGCGCAATTTTCTGGTGGAATGGGGCGTTTCGAGCGCCATTATCGCGTCTTACCTTGTGATGACCGGGTTTTTTGCCAATGGCGTCAGTCGTCCGGATTGGCTTCTGGTCATTCCGCCGCAGGTCGTGCTCTCGATCCTAATCTATCCACTGGTCGCGCGCATGGTAGCGTGGCTGGATCGCCTGCGGCTGACGCGGTTTCGCGTGACGCGTTTCAAGTTTATGCGTTGATGGCCAAACACATAACGTCCGGCACCCTGCACAACAGTTTTGACCGCCGCAGCGTTGTCCTGGGGGCTTTGCAGGGCGGCGTGGGCCTGCTGCTTGCCACCCGCATGGGCTATATCGCGCTGGCCCAGAATGCACATTACACCCTGATGGCGGAAAGCAATCGCGTCAGCCTGACACTGATTCCACCGCGCCGGGGCTGGATTCTCGATCGCCTGGGTCAGCCGATCGCCTCGAACCGCGCCGATTTCCGCGTCGATCTCATTCCCGAGCGGCTGATCGACGTCAACCGTACCATCGATGAACTGGGTCCGCTGCTGGCGCTGACCGCGATCCAGATCCAGGACATCAAGGACAAGCTCGATGCAGCGCATGGCTTCCAGCCGGTCGAACTGGCCACGCATCTCGATTGGGAAAAATTCGCCGCCGTCAGCGTGCGTACGCCTGACCTGCCTGGCGTCCAGCCCGAGCGCGGCTTTGCCCGGCAATATCCCACCGGGCCGTCGGTTGGCCATTTGGTCGGCTATGTCGGCCCCGCCTCGGCCAAGGAATATGCGCGAGAGAAGAACCCGCTGCTGATTACCCCCGGCTTCAAGATCGGCAAGGACGGGCTGGAAAAGCGCTATGACGCCGAATTACGCGGCGTGCCCGGTGCACGGCGGGTAGAAGTCACCGCGTCGGGCCGGATCGTGCGCGATCTGGAGACGCGCGACGATATTCCCGGCGATCCGATCAAGCTCACCATCCACGGCGGGTTGCAGGATTACGCCGCGCGCCGGATTGGCCCGGAATCGGCGGCGGTCGTGGTGATAGACTGCCACACCGGCGATATCCTGACCATGTGTTCGATGCCCAGCTTCGATCCCAACAGCTTTTCCGATGGCATCGGTCGGCTCGAATGGAAAATGCTGGCCGAAGATGACCATGTGCCGCTGCGTAACAAGGTGTTGCACGGTTTGTTTCCGCCCGGATCGACGGTCAAGCCCACCGTGGCGCTGTCGTTCCTGGAAGCCGGGCTCGATCCCGGCGAAGCCACCGTCTGTACCGGCGGCTTGCGTGTCGGCAATCGCGTGTTCCATTGCTGGAATCACCACGGCCACGGCCGTGTCGATATGCTGAAAGGCATTTACCAGAGCTGCGACGTCTATTTCTATCACTTTGCGCAAGCGATGGGCATGGATGTGATCGCGGCGATGATGCGGCGCATCGGCTATGGCCACAGCTTTCCGCTGCCGTTTTCCAGCCAGTCGTTCGGCACCGTTCCCGATCCGGCGTGGAAGCAGCGCAAATACCACAAGGACTGGGCAATCTACGACACGGTCAATGCCACGATCGGCCAAGGCTATATGCTGGTGAACCCGTTACAACAGGCAGTGGCGGCCAGCCGGCTGGCCAGTGGCAAAATGCTGATGCCCCGGCTGATGGCTAATGACCCGGCACCGCCCATCGCGCCGCTGGGTGTAAAGCAGGAGCATCTCGACCTGATCCATGCGGCGATGAACGAGGTGGTGAACGGGCGCGGCACCGCCGGCAAGGCGCGCATCCCCATCCCCGGTGTGCAGATGGCGGGGAAGACCGGCACTGCGCAAGTGGTCGGGCTCAACGTTGGCAACGGCAAGGGCGGCAGCTGGAAAAACCGCGACCACGGCCATTTCATCTGCTTCGCGCCATTCGATGCGCCCCGCTATGCCTGCGCGGTACTGGTCCAGCATGGCGGCGGATCTGGCGCGGCCTACCCGATCGCGCGCGATGTCATGACCTATCTGTTCGACCAGCAGAAAGCGTGGGACGTGCTGCTGCCGATGGAAGCGGGCTGGGGCGGCACGCCGCAACAGCGCATGGCCGCCAAATACGCCAGTTATGCCGCGCAATATGGGCCCAACGTGCCCAAAGTGCCGGATGCCGACCAGGCGGTGCAACAGGTCGAGGCCGCTGACGCAAGCGCCGGCAACGCCCCAAGCCCGATCGAGAGCACCGCTGCCGCGCCCGCGCCCGAGCCCCCGGCCGAGACGCCGACGATTGCCACACCCGGCAATACTCTGCCTCCCACCGCACTCGCCCCCAATCCGCCCACTACGCCCAACCCGCCGCCGCGCCTGTGAGCCGATCCGTCATCCCCGACCCACTGCGCCGCTTGCCGTGGCGCGTGCTGATACCCTTGACCGCGCTGGTGCTATTCGGCTCGACGGTGCTGTATTCTGCCGCCGGACAACATTTGTGGCCCTGGGCCGCGATGCATGTCATCCATTACCTTGCCTTCCTGATCGCGGCGGTCGCGGTGTCGCGGCTTTCGCGCGAGACCTATATGCGCGCCGCCTATCCGCTCTATGGCGTGCTGGTGGCGTTGCTGGTGCTGGTCGAGGCGGTCGGGCGCATCGGCGGCGGCAGCCAGCGCTGGCTCAATCTTGGTGTCATGACGCTGCAACCCTCGGAATTGATGAAACCGGTGATCGTGCTGGTGCTGGCACGGTTCTACGGATCGCTGCCCCCTGCCCTGTCGTCAAGCTGGCGCGCGCTGCTGCCTGCGGCGGCGCTGATGGCGCTGCCCGCAGCGCTGGTCATCGTGCAACCCGATCTGGGGACGGCGCTGGCCATCTGTTTCGGGGCGGTTGTGGTGATCTTTCTGGCGGGTGTGCCGGTGTGGTGGTTCATCGGCGGCGGCTTGGCCGCATCGATTATCGCCCCGCTCGCCTATTTTTTCGTCCTGCACGATTACCAGCGCAAGCGGGTGACGGTGTTCATGGACCCCGAGGCCGACATGCTCGGATCGGGCTATCACATCATGCAATCAAAGATCGCCATCGGCTCGGGCGGATTGCTCGGCAAGGGGCTTGGCAACGGCACGCAGAGCCACCTGCAATATCTGCCCGAAGCGCACACCGATTTTGTCTTCGCGACGATGGCTGAGGAATGGGGCTTTGTTGGCGGGGTGTTCGTGCTGCTCGTATTCTTCCTGATCTTTCGCTGGGGCCTGGCCGTCGCCAATCGCGCGCCTGACCGCTTTTCCCGACTGCTGGCGGCAGGCATGGTGACGACGATCTTCTTTTACATGGCAATCAATCTGATGATGGTGATGGGGCTTGCCCCGGTCGTCGGCATCCCGTTGCCGTTCATGAGCCACGGCGGCTCGTCGATGATGACCAATATGCTGTGCATCGGCACGATCATGGCGGTGGACCGCTGGAGCGGACGGAGCCGCATGACGTCAGGTTGAACATCGTGCGAAAAAGTGGACACCGGTTTTGCGCCTGCAACGATGGCATCATATAAACGTGAAAGCCCCTTCCCCTCGCCGCCGCAATCGCTAATAGGAGCGCTCCCGGCGATTCGGCCCTGCCCTCTTGGCAGCGCCTGCCGCGGTTGGCCATCCGCTCTGCGATTGCGACCGTTGGATAGTGTGGACGCATAGCTCAGTTGGCAGAGCAGCTGACTCTTAATCAGCGGGTCCTTGGTTCGAGCCCAAGTGCGTCCACCATTCCTTTCATTGACGAAGTTCCGAGTAGTCGGACTTTTCGTAGTAGCGGCACGTCATTTGGCAATCACCTGGCAAGCACGATCAGTCCGTATCCGACGACGGCCATCTGGCGCGCCTTGGCATGAACTGACAAGCTGACGTGAATGCAAGCACCGTGGCTCCAGTTACGACGATGGCACAAATCACAGTAATTTCGGGCGTTGAACCCCGCTGGTAATTGAACGACAACCAGAAACGGGCCGTGGTGGAGGCGGCGATCGCACAGGGTGTCTCTGTCGTTGTGATTGCGCGCGCCGCCGATGTGACGTCGTCGTCGATTTACCGGTGGAGCCTGGTGCTGTGCGGTAAGCCTGCTGGTCGCGGCGTTGCGGGAACTCAAGGCGCGATCCCCATTCCAGGTGGCGCGCGGGTGTGAATCGCGACGGAACAGGACGACATGCGCAAGGGCATGCCAGCAACCTTTATGTTTTAGGGGGTCGTCGCGGCGATCTTTTGAAGGCTATGTGGCATGACTGCGTCGGCATGTCGCTCTATGCGAGGCGCTTGGAACGCGACCGGTTCACGTGGCTCACGGCGACTGACGGCGTCATTTCGATCTCAGCTGGCCAGCTGGGTTTCCTGCATGGCAATATCTGTCGCTGGCGCCGCATCAGCGCCAGATATTGCCATGCGCAAAGGCTGGGTTGCTGCCAGAACAAGGGCTGCATGGGTCACGTCAGCGCCTGTGCCGGCGCTTTGCCAAGGCATCAGACGCTGATCCAAGAAAGGTGACAATGGCTTGCCACCCCGTAGATCGCCGACTATGCCCATTTCTTGCATTGGGCACCTTCGGGTGGTCAGCACGGTCGGGGAATAGCTCAGCCTGGTAGAGCACTGTCTTCGGGAGGCAGGGGCCGGAGGTTCGAATCCTCTTTCCCCGACCAAATTTTTCAACTACTTAGCTAAGTTATGTTGGGGATGGGTCCGGTAAGGCTCCGGTGACTGGTGGCGAAAACGCCCCCGGAGTTAAAGCCTCAATCCGTTCGATCAGTTCCGTGGTCGCTGCTAAAGCGGTGCCGAGATTCACTGGATTGAACAGCGCGTAAAGGTCGCTGGTCGATGCTTTGCGATGGCCCAGCATCATCTGGCCTTGGATCCAACGCTCCTCACCGATCTCGCGGCGCATAAGTTGAGCAACGCTACGTCGAATCAGCTTGAGTCCGGTTTCACGCTCACGTGGCAACCCGAGCTCATCAAGCATCGCTTCGAATGCCTTACGCACCGATGACACCGTGACGAGTAATCCATCCGTTGCATCCATGATGGCCGCAAAGCGATCTGGCACGGGCAGCACGGGCCGATATTTCTTCGTCTGAGTTCGACCCCGCTGATTGAGTTGTACAACTTGCGAAGACGAGATCCACTGGTTCCGTTCCGGCGAGGTAGATAGATCATGTACTGCGTCCGGCCTGCCCCAGGTAGCGACGCTGGCTTGTAGAAAGCGCAACAGGTTCGCACGCTGCCCGATCACCATTGCGTGCATTCTTGCGCTCCATACCTCCCCGGCTGAAGGTTGCGGAGCGACGCAGTACCGGAACATCCTTGCCAACTCCTCGGTGCTCGATCGATAAGTCGGCGTGCGGCTTACACTCAGGGCGGGAAGTGCCGTGAAGCCAGCCGGAAATGCCGTGTCCTTTCGTCGGTGCGCAAAATTAATGACCGCGGCGAGCGAACGAACGCTGGCCTCGGTCGTGCCTGGTGCCCGTGTCTGTCAATCGGCGTGCAAACGGGACCCCCGATCGGCGTCGAAAAGGGGGTCTGACTCAAATTCCGTGCA
>JAYUBN010000064.1:0-6661 GCA_043740855.1 Sphingomonadales bacterium
CCCGAAGTCAGCTCATCCTTTTCGATCAGCATGCAATCGGTCCAGCCCAGTTCGGCCAGATGGTAAAGCAGGCTCGCGCCCATGATCCCGCCGCCGATGATGACTACGCGCGCCTGATTCTGCATCGAAATAGGCCTCACCCCAGCGGCATTCTGAAGCCAACTTTAAGGCGTGTCAGGCGCGCAGGACAAATCTGCAATTCAGCGCCATTGGTTCAAAAAATTTTCATGTTCGCCAACTGCTTGCCGGTTCTCCCCGCGTTCAAAAAATTTGGGTGTAATCGCAAAACTTTCATTTGTGGCTGGTCGGCCGCGTGGCTCTAACCGTCATCGAAGAGGTGTCTGGAGCGCGCGGAAAGTCGTTATGAAAATTGGATTTATTGGCCTTGGCAATGTCGGCGGTAAGCTCGCTGGCAGCCTTATCCGGAATGGCCATGACGTTACCGTGCGGGATCTCGACGATGCTCTGGTCCGCGAATATGTCGGGCGCGGCGCGAAGTTGGCTGTGTCGCCCAAGGCACTGGGTGAAGCTGTCGATCTGATCGTTACCTGCCTGCCCTCCCCCGCCGCCAGTTCGGCCGTGGCAGAAGGAGCGGACGGCTTTCTGGCGGGAATGCGCCCCGGCCAAGTGTGGCTGGAGATGAGCACGACCGATTATTCGGAAGTGATCCGGCTAGGCGCCCTGGTCGAGGCGCGCGGTGCAATGTTCATCGAATGCCCGGTTTCGGGGGGGTGTCACCGCGCCGACACCGGCAATATTGCGATCTTCGCGGGCGGACCACGCGCCGCCTTCGAGGCGGTGCTGCCCGTGCTGACCACGATGGGTCGGCGGATCCTCCACACCGGAGAACTGGGCACCGCATCGCAGCTCAAGGTCATGACCAACTACCTGTGCACCGTGCACTTGGTGGCCCTCGCCGAAGCGCTGACAACCTGCAAAGCGATCGGGTTGGACATGAACACCACTTATGAAGCAATCCGCATCTCCTCGGGCAACAGCTTCGTCCATGAAACCGAAAGCCAGGTCATCCTCAACGGCAGCCGCGACATTAACTTCACAATGGACCTGGTCAGCAAGGATATCGGGCTGTTCGACAAGATCGCGCACCAGGCCGGAGTACCCGTCGAAATGTCGCCACTGATCGTTCGTTTGTTCAAGGAGGCCGAGGAAGCGTATGGCAGCCGCGAGTATTCGCCCAACATCATCCGCCGCTACGAAGAGCCGCTGGGCATCAAGGTACTCGCGAGCGGGTTCCCCGATCAAATCGTCGACGACGAGCCCGAAGAGCCTGGCTACGAGGTCGTCCCCAGGCGCTAGCTACCCCGGAAATGAGAGTGCCAAAAACCCCAGTGACGCACGCGGCGCGTGACTTCCCGGTTCAGCCTGAAAGGGCTACGTGTTCCGCCATCCAATCCATAAAAGCGCGGATGCGCAGGTTTTCCTTCATATCCTTGCGGCAAATCAGGCCCCATGAGCCGGGACACACTGCGATATGGCCGGATGGCCTGACCAAGCGGTTCGCAGCCAGATCCTGATCGACGAACGGACCGTTGACCAGAGCCACGCCTTCGCCGTTCAATGCCATCTCCAGCGCAACCGCCAAGGTGTCGACCATCAGGTATGGCACCTTGGGCTCGAAACTAGCCCCGGCCGCGGTGAACCAGCTGTCCCAGTTCTGCACCTCGGTATAGATCGCCACCAAAGGTTGCTGCATCAAATCCGCCAGGCTCGGCTTCGGCCCCATTCGCGCCAGCAATTCCGGACTGCAGACCGGGAACAGGGTATATTCGAACAGCGGCATCCAATGGTATTTGGCGGGATCGGGCACGGTCTCGCAATACACCAGCCCGACATCGGCGTGGACGTCGTCAAACTCCCACTCCACCGCGCAAGTGCTCAGCGTCAGCTTGATCTTGGGATGGGATTGCAAAAATTCGGGAACCCGCCGGGCCAGCCAGCGGATCGATGCAGTCACATAAGTCTGAACCCGAAGCGGTTTGTCGAGCGCGTGGCGGTGGACCGCCTCGACCCCTTCGAGCAGCGATTCAAACGCGCTGCGCACATACGGATAGAGCACTCGCCCTTCCTCGGTCGAAACGATATGGCGGCCCTCCTGCGCGAACAGGGTTACCCCCAGGGCTTCTTCGATCAGTTGGACCTGGTGGCTGATGGCAGGGTGCGTAAGACACAGTTCGGCGGCGGCATCGCGGATGCTCTGATGACGCGTCGCCGCTTCGAAGCCTTTGAGCGCCTTGAGCGGTGGCAACCGCCTGAGCTCAATCTTGTTCGACATTCCGCCCTCCCCGCGAAGAATCGTAGGCAAGGCTAGCAGGCCAAAATGCTATCGGTAAATTAAATTTACATGTCCGCGCGAAGCATGGCGGCCCCCTTTTCCGCCACCATCACCGTCGGGGCATTCGTGTTGCCGGAGGTGATCGCCGGGAAGATCGAAGCATCGATCACCCGCAATCCCTCAACTCCGTAAACGCGCAGCCGCGCATCGACCACCGCGGTGCGGCTGTCCGGACCCATCATGCAAGTCGAGGTCGGGTGGTAGACGGTGTCGGCGCGGTCGCGGAAATCCTGCAGCAGGGCTTCTTCGCCTTCGGCCGCAGCACCCGGGACCAGCTCCTCGGTGATAATCTCGGCCAGCGGCGCGGCGCGCGCAATCTGGCGCAGCAACCGGTTCCCGGCGAGCACATCGTCGATGTCGTGCTGGGTCGCCAGGTAATTTGGCTGGATAAGCGGATGCACTGCTGGATCGGCCGAGGCCAGTTCGATTTGCCCGCGGCTCGTCGGTCGGCAGGGATTGTGCGATAGAAGGAAGGCGGAAAACGGATCGGGATTGAGCAGCTTGCGTTCCGCGAGCGGGGTTCGCGTGTAGCTGACCGGGCTGAAATAGAGCTGAAGATTGGGGTGCTGCTGATCCGGATCGCTCCGCACGAAGCCCCCGCTCTGGTTGACGCTCATCGATAGCGGCCCCGAGCGATCGCGCATGTAGCGCAACCCTGCCCGCACCTTGCCCAGCGCCGGATTGAGCACGTCGTTCAGCGTGGGCGTGCTGGTCTTGTAGAAATAGGAAATCGCAAGATGATCCTGCAAATTGCGCCCGACGACTTTCGCCTCCACGCGCGGTTCGATCCCCAAACGTTTGAGCTGAGCCGGGTCACCGATCCCAGACAACATCAGCAACTGCGGGGAATTGATCGCTCCGCCGCTTAATATCACCTCGCGCCGGGCTTTCACCTGCGTCGTCCGGCCGCGCGAAGTGTATTCCACGCCGACTGCCCGCTTGCCGTCGAAGACGATCCGGCTCGCCAGTGCGTTTGTTCGCAGACTAAGGTTTTTGCGCTTCAACGCTGGACGCAGAAAGGCGTTGGCGGTTGACGCACGCCAACCGCCCCGGGTGTTGATGGGATAAAAACCCACTCCTTCGGGCTGAGTACCGTTGAAGTCAGCTGTCGCTTCAAGCCCCAAGGTTTCGGCCGCCGCGATAAACCGATGGCACGTCGCGTGGACGTTCGGCGTGATGTCGGTAACGTGTTGCGGGCCACCTTGCCCGTGGAAGTCGCAGACTCGGTCGAAGTCCTCTGACTTCTTGAAGAACGGCAGAACGTCGCGCCAGCCCCAGCCCGTATTGCCCAGTGCTTCCCAGTCGTCATAATCGTGCGGCTGTCCCCGCACATAGACCATTGCGTTGATCGACCCCGATCCGCCCACAACCTTGCCGCGCGGCCAGTAGCTCCGCCGTCCGCCCAGCGCCGCAATCGGCTCGGTATCGTACATCCAGTTGATCCGGCGGTCGAAGAAGGTTCGGCCATAGCCGATCGGGACCTGGATCCAGATCGACCGGTCGCTGCCGCCCGCCTCGATCAACAGCACGGTCGACTTGCCGTCTTCGGTCAGTCGGCTGGCCAGAACACAGCCTGCGGTTCCGGCACCGACGATCACATAGTCGAATTCGTCCATCAGTTGACCGGGCTTTGCGTCATCTCCAGGTGCAGCATGGTCCCGGAATAGGGATTGGCCAAAGCGACCGCTTCGTCGAGCTCCACCCCAAGTCCCGGCGAGGTCGGCGGAATGACATGGCCTTGTTCGAATTGCATCGGGGTCTTCAGGATTTCACTATGAAATCCGCCCCAGCTTTCGATGCTTTCCAGGATCAGGAAGTTTGGTGAGCATGTCGCCAGCTGAACATTGGCCGCGCCGACAACCGGCCCGCAATAAAGATGCGGCGCGATCTGGACATGGTGAACTTCGGCCATCCCGGCAATCTTCTTGGCCTCGAGCAGGCCCCCGACCCGGCCAAGGTTCAATTGGAAGATCGCGGCGCTGCCGGCCTGCAGCAGGCGGGCGAAATCATACTTGGTCGCCAGCCGCTCACCCGTGGCGATGGGGATGCTGGTGGCCCGGGCAACCTTGGCCATTTCTTCCGGCGCATCGGGTGGCACCGGTTCTTCAAGCCACAGCGGGTCGTAGGGCTCGAGCCGCCTGGCCAATCGGATCGCGCCAGCCGCAGTCATCTGGCCGTGGGTTCCAAACAGCAGATCGGCCTTGCTGCCGACCGCCTCGCGCAATTGCCGGGCAAAGCGCGCGCTGAGCTCGAGCGCGTCCAGCGACAACTGCCGCCCGTCGAACGCCGAATAAGGTCCAGCCGGATCGAATTTGAGCGCGGTGAAACCCTGGGCGAGATATTCGGCTGCGCGCACCGCCGCCAGGTCGGGGTCATGATAGACGTCGCCGTGGTCGCCGGGCCGCGGATAAATATAGGTGTAGGCGCGTAGCCGCTCGTGCACCTGGCCGCCCAGCAACTTGTAGACGGGCTGGTTCGCAGCCTTGCCGATGATATCCCAGCAGGCCATTTCCAGCGCACTGAGGACGCCCATCACGGTCAGATCGGGATGCTGGGTGAACCCGCTGGAATAGACCCGCCGCCACAGCGCTTCGATATCATGGGGATCGCGCCCTTCGGCATAACGCGCGAAGACATCCTCGATCATCTTGGCGACAAGGTGTGGATCGAATGGAACGCAATAGGCCTCGCCCAGGCCGCTGATGCCGCACGCGGTCGTCAGCTTGACGAACACGAAATAGCGTCCGCCGAAGTGCGGCGGCGGATTTCCGACCACGAAAGTCTGGATGCCTGCCAGCTTCATGTCGGATCGAACCCATTGATCACCTTGATCTCCAGGAAGTCGCGCAGTCCGTATTCGCCATATTCGCGGCCGTTGCCCGACTGCTTGTAACCACCGAACGGAGCCATGTAATCCTGACTCGCGCCATTGATGCTGACCGCGCCCGCGCGCATCTTGCGGGCTACGCGGCGCGCCCGCTCTTGATCGCCGGATTGCACAAAGGCAGCCAATCCATAAGGCGTGTCGTTGGCGATTTCGATGGCCTCGGCCTCATCCGCGAACGGTATCATCGCCAGCACCGGGCCGAATACTTCCTCTTGGGCGATGGTCATCGCGTTGTGGACCCCGGCAAAGACGGTCGGCCTGACATAATAACCGCGCTCGAAGCCCTCGCTTCGGCCCGTTCCGCCCGCGACCAATCGGGCGCCCTCGTCGATCCCAGCCTGGATCAGCCGCTGGATCTTGTCGAAATGTGCTTTGGTCACAACCGGTCCAAAATGCGGCCCCTTGTCCATCGGGTTACCCTGCTTCACGGCTGCGGCGACCCGCGCCGCGATCGCCACGGCCTGGTCGTAGACCGACCGCTCGACCAGCATTCGGGTCGGTGCGTTGCACGATTGCCCGGCGTTTTCGAAGCAATGCAGCACGCCGCGCTCCACCGCGGCCTCAAGATCGCAATCGGCGAAGACGATATTCGCCGATTTGCCGCCGAGTTCCTGCGACACGCGCTTGACAGTGTCGGCGGCCGATTTGGCGATCTGCACGCCCGCCCGGGTCGAACCGGTGAACGAAATCATGTCGACTTCGGGATGGCTGGTCAGCGCATCCCCGATCGCGGCTCCTGTGCCATGAACCATGTTGAATACGCCCGCAGGGAAGCCCGCCTCGTCGATACATTCGGCAAACAGCTGGGCCGACAGCGGGGCTATCTCGCTCGGCTTGAGCACCATCGTACAGCCGGCTATCAGTGCCGGGCCGATCTTTGTCGCGAGCTGGTTGACCGGCCAGTTCCACGGGGTGATCAGCACGCAGACACCGATCGGTTCATGCACCACCAAACCGTCGACGCCGACGCTGCGTTGCCACTCCATTTCACGGGCGGCCTGAATGGTCGCGCGCAAATGGCCGGGGCCGGATTCTGCCTGCGCGTTGTAGGAGAGATCGTAGGGCGCGCCCATCTCGGTCGAGATTGCCGCAACGATTTCGCCATAACGTCGCTCGAAGATTTCGATCAGCCGTTCGACCAGAGCGATCCGTCGATCGAGCGAAAATGCGGCATAGCCGTCGAACGCCGCGCGTGCCGCGCGCACTGCGCGGTCGACATCGTTCGGGCCACAAATTGCAACGGTGGCGCAGACCTCTTCGGTCGCCGGATTGATCGCATCGATCGTTGCGGTCGATATAGCGGGGGCGGCCCAGCTGCCCGCGATATACGACTTGAGCGGAGCAAATTCAGACATAGCCCACCGCCCGCTTCTGGTCTTCGACGATATATTTCTCGGCGCGCCAATAGTGCCAGGCTGCCC
>JAYUBN010000065.1:0-19724 GCA_043740855.1 Sphingomonadales bacterium
AGCAGTTTCGCGACGAGTTTGCGCTGGTCTGGTTCAAGCTCACTCACCGCGATCTTGGCCCCAAGGCGCGCTATCTTGGCAACGAAGTGCCCGGGCAGGACTTCGTCTGGCAAGACCCGATTCCAGCAGCAGGCAAGCGGATTTCGGACGGCGAAGTGCGGTCGCTCAAGCAGCAGATCATGGGCGCTGGACTGACTGTGCCGCAATTGGTGCGCACCGCGTGGGCTGCGGCGGCGACCTTCCGCAACACCGACTGGCGCGGCGGCGCCAATGGTGGTCGGCTGGCGCTGGGCCCGCAGAAGGACTGGGCGGTCAACGACCCGCAGGACCTGGCGATGGTGCTGACAAAGTACAAAGCCATCCGCGACAGCTTCAACCATGACCACAAGGATGGGACGGTGTCGCTGGCGGACCTGATCGTGCTGGGCGGTAACGCGGGCGTCGAAAAGGCCGCGGCTGATGCCGGTACTCCGGTCACGCTGCCGTTTGCGCCCGGTCGGACTGATGCCAGCCCGGAGCAGACCGACGTACAGAGCTTTGGCTATCTGGAGCCGAAGGCCGATGGTTTTCGCAACTACTACCAGCCCGGTCAACGGCTGACCCCGCCCGAGGCGCTGGTCGACAAGGCGGCAACACTGGGGCTCAACGCGGCCGAAATGACGGTGCTGGTGGGCGGCTTGCGCGTGCTGGATGCCAACGAGGGTCAATCGCAGGCCGGTGTGCTGACCGCGCGTCCGCACCAGTTGACCAACGACTTTTTTACCAACCTGCTCGACATGGACACGGTCTGGACGAAGGCCGATCCGCAAGGCGCGATGTACATCGGGTCGAAACGTGCGTCCGGACAACGGTTGTGGACCGCTACCCCGGTCGATCTGGCCTTTGGCTACACGTCGGAATTGCGCGCAGTGGCTGAAGTTTACGCCATGCGCGATGCACAGCGCAAATTCGTTGATGATTTTGCCGAAGCTTGGACGAAAGTCATGAACAACGATCGATTCTGATAGCGCGGACAGGCCGGGGACGCGAGATCACGCGGCTCCGGCCTGCGCCGGCTATTACGCATTTGCTGAAACGGGTTGCGCCAACCCGCCATCCCGGCGCCTAATCATTACACCGAGCGGGGTCGGCCACGGCGCCGACCGGGTACGCGCAATCGAAATCGGCTTTCAGAAGCATGGCGGCCCGCGAGCGAGCCTGGGTCAACCGGTCGGTCGACGCGCGTAACTCGCCTCGTCGGCTTGCTCCCGCAACGACGATTCAACCCGCTGCACGCATGCCTTAGTTCGGCACGGTTGCCTGCGCTTCGCGGCCATCGCCTTGCGGCGCGGACAGGATGTCGCGGGTGACGGGGCCCTTGTCGGCGGTGTGGGTCTCAGGATCGCCGACGGTAGAGCGGATGCTTGGTGCGGGGGCGCCGGCGCGGTTCAGTGCGCCTTTTTCCACGTCGCTGCGCGGTGCCGGGCCGCCGAACATCGCGTCCAGCGTGTCTTGCTGGCTGCCGCGCGCGGTGGGCTGCGGCGCGCCCTGCGTTGGCGGGGTCAAAGCGAAATCAGGCGGGATTACCAGCGGTGCCTGGCGCTGCACGGCGAATTCATCGGGACCGTTGTGGAACAGCCCGCCGCTGGCGCAGCCGGTCAGCGCCGCCGTGGTGGCAATCGCCAGAATAGAGGCGGTGATCTTGCGCATGGTCGTCAATTCCTTGGGCCTGAATCTACAGGGATAATTTTGGCGCGCTTTTCGCGCAGATAAAACGAGCGGGCAAGTATAATCACGACGCCGATGGTGATCGCCGCGTCGGCGAGATTGAAGATCAGGAACGGACGCCAGCCGCCAAAATGAAGGTCGGCCCAATCGACGACGTAGCCCAGCGTCACGCGGTCACGGATATTGCCCAGCGCGCCGCCCAGCACCAGCCCCAGCGCGGCGGTGTCGGCGGCATGGCGTTCGCGCAGCAGCCACACCAGCACGGTAACGGCAATGGCGCCGGTCAACGCCACCAGCAGCCAGCGCTGGGTATCGGTGCCCGCGCCAAGCAAGCCGAGCGAGACGCCGGTATTCTCGGTAAAGGTGAAGTTAAAGATCGGCAGCAGAAATATCTGGCCGACGTCGCGCAGATGGAGCGGGCCGAACATCAGCCATTTTGTCGCTTGGTCGGCGACGAAGACGGCGGCAGCGGCGGCAAAACCGATCAGGCGGGGAAAACGGCTAATCATACAGGATTCCGGCCACCATCATCATGCCGAACTCGTTTCAGCATCCGGCGCTTAGCCCGGCATTTCACCCTTCGGGGATGAATGGACCCTGAAACAAGATCAGGGTGACGGAGGGGGTCAGTGGCCATGCACGACATCCTCACACCGTGAACACAGCGCGCCGTCTGCGGTCACTTCGGGGAGATGGCGCCAGCAGCGGCCGCATTTGTGGTGGCTGGTGCGGGTGACTACGGTGTGTATCTCAAGCAGGTTTTCGGCAGTCGGATCATTCGCTGCCTCTGCATGTACGGTACGGCCGCGATCGACGGTTACTGATGCGACAATGGCCAGTTCTGCCAAGTCTATACCATCCACAACGTCATGATCACGGGGGTCATCCCACGAAACCAAAACATCGGCTTCAAGGCTGGACCCAATGATCTTGCCACGCCGCAATGGTTCGATTTCTGCCGACATGGCGCCGCGCATCCATCTCAGACGAGTCCACCGCGTGACCAGCGCATCATTGTCCGGTTCCGAATTCACCACCGGCCATTCCAGCAGATGCACGCTGGCCGCCTGCGGGAACCGCGTCCCCCACACCTCCTCCGCCGTAAACACCAACACCGGCGCCGCATACCGCACCAGCGCGTGGAACAGCGTGTCGAGCGCAGTGCGATAGGCCATCCGCTTGGGATTGCCCGGCGCGTCGCAATAGAGGCAGTCCTTGCGGATATCGAAGAAAAATGCCGACAAATCCTCGTTGCAGAAATCGGTCAGCGCGCGAACATATGTGTTGAAATCATAGTCCGCCACCGCCTGCCGCAACGTCGCGTCCAGCCGCGCCAGCAGCGCCAGCACATAGCGCTCCAGTTCGGGCATTGCCGCCACATCGACCCGCTCCGCCTCGCTGAACCCATCCAGCGCACCCAGCAAATACCGAAAACTGTTGCGCAGCTTGCGGTACTGGTCGGCGACGCCTTTGAGGATTTCATCGCCGATGCGGTGATCCTCGGTGTAATCGACGGTCAACGCCCACAGCCGGATGATGTCGGCGCCGTTGGTTTCCATCACCTTCAACGGGTCGATGGTGTTGCCCAGCGACTTGGACATCTTCATGCCCTTGGCGTCCATGGTAAAGCCATGCGTCAGCACCGCCTTGTACGGGGCATGGCCGCGCGTCGCGCAAGCCTCCATCAGCGACGACTGGAACCAGCCGCGATGCTGGTCGGAGCCTTCGAGATAGAGATCGGCGAGCGGGCCGGTGTATCCCGCCGGACGCATCAGATCCGGCCAGCGACCCGATTCGAGCACGAAGGCATGCGTCGAGCCGCTGTCGAACCATACATCGAGAATGTCAGCGACGCGTTCGTAATCCTCGGCCCGGTAGTCGGCGCCAAGGTATTCCTGCGCGCGCGCTTCGGTCCAGGTATCGACGCCACCTTCACGGATCGCCGCGACGATCCGCGCGTTGACGTGGCGGTCGCAGAGATATTGCCCAATCTGTCGATTGACGAACAGCGCGATCGGCACGCCCCACGCGCGCTGGCGCGACAGCACCCAGTCGGGCCGCCCCGCCACCATCGTGCCGATGCGGTTGCGGCCCTTTTCGGGGATGAAGCGGGTATCGGCGATAGCGCGAATCGCGGTCTCGCGCAGCGTTTCGCCGGCGTTTTGATCGGCGCGGATTGCGGCTTCGCTGGCGCAAAGTGGCGTCTGGCGGTCGATCGGCCGATCCATCGGCACGAACCATTGCGGCGTGCAGCGCCAGATTACCTTGGCCTTGGAGCGCCACGAATGCGGGTAGGAATGCTTGTAGTCAGCACTGGCCGCCAGCAATCCACCCGATTCGCGCAACGCTGTACAGATCGGGCCGTCGGGAGCATTGAATTTGGCATTGATGACGCTGCCCTCGCCGCCCAGCCAGGCCCAGTCGGCGCGGTACTTGCCATCGGCTTCGACCGCGAACACCGGCTCGATGCCGCTGGCCTTGCACAACACGAAATCGTCCTCGCCGTGGTCCGGGGCCATGTGGACAAGCCCGGTGCCCGATTCGGTGGTGACAAAGGATGAGCCGTCAAGGAACGGGCGCGGCCGGAGGAAGAATTCGGCCAGGGGAGAGGCGGGGTCGAGGTGGCCATCTTCTTCTTGTCCCGTGCCAGCAGGCAAGTGCCCACCCCCGGCCCCTCCCGCAAGCGGGAGGGGAGAAGTAAATGCCTGTGCCATTGGGTGGCGGGCGATGGTGCCGGCGAGTTCGGAGCCTTTCAGTTCTTTAACGAATGATAGGCATTCATCATGATGCATGATGTTAGACGCATCCCTCTCGCAGCGAAGTCCCAGCCGCCGGAAAAATTCCGTCTCAAGTTCAGCTGCAATAAGAACGCTTTTTTCCGCGATCTTCCAAACCGCATACCGGACATCCGCCCCATACGCGATCGCCTGGTTCACCGGAATCGTCCACGGCGTCGTCGTCCAGATCACCGCATAAGCGCCGACCAGTTCCGGCACCGCCGACTCCACGATCTCGAACGCCACATCGACCTGCGTCGAGACGATGTCTTCGTACTCGACCTCGGCCTCGGCCAGCGCGGTCTTTTCCACCGGCGACCACATCACCGGCTTGGCGCCCCGATATAATTGCCCGCTTTCCGCAAACTTCATCAGTTCGCCAACGATGGTCGCTTCGGCAGCGAAGTCCATCGTCAGGTAGGGATTGTCCCAATCGCCATTGATCCCCAGCCGCTTCAATTGCTCGCGCTGCTTGTCGACCCAGCCCCGCGCATAGGCACGACACTCAGCGCGGAACTCCGCCGCTGGTACCTCATCCTTGTTCAGCTTTTTCTTGCGATATTGCTCTTCGACCTTCCACTCGATGGGCAGGCCGTGGCAATCCCAGCCGGGCACATAGGGCGCGTCCATGCCGAGCAGGCTTTGGCAGCGCACCACCATGTCTTTCAGGATATGGTTCAGCGCATGGCCGACGTGAATGTCGCCATTGGCGTAGGGCGGCCCGTCGTGGAGGATGAACTTTTCCCGCCCCGCGCGCGCATCGCGCAGCTTGCGGTACAGGTCTTCCGCCTGCCAGCGCGCCAGAATGCCCGGCTCCTTCTGAGGCAGTCCCGCCTTCATGGGAAAATCGGTCCTCGGCAGGAAGACGGTGGCGCGGTAGTCGGGCTTCTCGGTCATGACGCTGCGCCTTTAGCGGGCGAGGTCGATAACTGCAAATCGGTTGCTCAAGCAGGCTGCGCCCGGCCCAGCCACGCCCGCGCGTCCCGGCAATCGCTCGCCATCTGCGTGGTCAGGGCGTCGAGCGAATCGAATTTCGCTTCGCCGCGCAGGAAATGCACAAAGGACACGTCGATTTCCTGGCCATAAAGATCGCCGGAAAAATCGAAAAAATAGGGCTCCAGCAATTCCTTGGGTGGATCGAAAGTCGGGCGAATGCCAAAATTGGCCGCGCCGGTCAGTTTACCCCCGCCCGTCAGTTCGTCGCCGCCAAGGAGCCGCGCGGTGACCGCATAAATGCCATAAAGCGGGCGTAGATATTGGCCCGCATCGATATTGGCGGTGGGATAGCCGATCATACGCCCGCGCTTGTCGCCATGCTGGACGGTGCCGCGCATGGCGAACGGGCGGGTCAGCAGCGCGGCGGCGGTCTCGCAATCGCCCGCCTGCAATGCAAGCCGGATGCGGCTCGACGAAATCGGGCCCTGATCATCATGCACCGCCGCGACGGCGCGCGCCTGCAAACCGCAGGTGGCACCGACGCGGCGCAGCAGCTCAGACGAGCCTGCACGGCCTTTGCCAAAGGTGAAATCCTCGCCCGTCACCACACCTGCCGCACCAACATAGCCCGCGATCGCGTCGCGCACCCAGTCTTCGGCAGGGGTCGCGGCCATGTCGCGGTTGAAGTGGAATACCAGCATGGCGTCGGCGCCGACCTCGGCGAACAGTTCCTGCCGCTGGTCAAGCGAGGTCAGCCGGAATGGCGCGGCATCGGACTGGAACATGCGCACCGGGTGCGGATCGAAAGTGGCGACGATACACGGCCGCTGCTCGGCGCGCGCCCACGCCAGCGCGGCACCTACCACAGCCTGATGGCCGCGATGAAAACCGTCGAAATTGCCCAGCGCAAGAATGGCGCCGCGCAAATGCGGGGGAATGGGCTGAGTGTTGTCGAGGCGAATCATCGGCAAGCTATAGGTCGCGGCGCAGCGTGACGAAAGCAAAGGCTGGACGGCCATTTTCAGCGGGGTGCTCTTCCCGCGCTTCCTCGCGCCAACCCGCTCCCAATGGCGGCATCAAGGTATCGCCGCGCGTATCGACATGCACTTCGGTCAGTTCGATCCGGGTGGCGCAGGGCAGCGCCAGCGCATAGATTGCAGCGCCGCCGAAAATCACGATATGTGGCGCGGCGGCCAATGCCAGCGCTGCCTCCAGCGAGTGCGCGACCTCGGCCCCCTCGGCCTGCCAGTCGGCGTCGCGGGTGATGACGATATGGCGGCGTCCGGGCAGGACGCCGGGCAGCGATTCAAAGGTTTTGCGCCCCATGACCAGCGGTTTGCCCATCGTCAGCCGTTTGACCCGGCGAAAATCCTCGGGGATGTGCCACGGCATGCCGCCATCCACGCCGATCACTCCGCTGGCGGCGACGGCAACGACCAGGAATATCTCGGGGCGGGCGCTCATGGTCAAACCAGCATCAGCCGGGTGACATGGCCCATCTTGCGGCCGGGACGCGCTGCTGCTTTGCCATACAGGTGCAGGTGGTTGGCGGGATCGGACAGGATCAAGGCCCAGTCTTCGGCGGCATCGCCGATGATATTGCGCATTTCCACTGCGCGCGCGGCCAATGCGGTATCGCCCAGCGGCAGGCCGCAGATCGCGCGGATATGGTTTTCGAACTGCGAGGTGACCGCGCCCTCGATCGTCCAGTGGCCTGAATTATGGACGCGCGGCGCCATTTCGTTGCACACCGGACCGCCGGTCGTGGCAAAGAATTCCGCCGTCAGCACGCCGACATAATCGAGCGCCTCGGCAACCCGGCTCGCCAAGGCCCGACCCTCGGCCACCTGACCCTGCACCAGCGCCGAGGCGGGGACGGTCGAGCGCGCGAGGATGCCGCCCGTGTGAACATTTTCGGGCGTATCCCAGAACCGGATGTCGCCATCGGCGGCACGGCATAATATCACCGAGAATTCGGCGCAAAAATCAACGAAGCCTTCATAGATCAGCGGTGTTTCGGGCAGCTCCAGCGTATCTGCGTCGGCGGACGCCATGATCCGCCACTGGCCTTTGCCATCATAGCCGTCACGGCGTGTCTTGAGGATGCCGGGGGTGCCAATGCGGGCAATCGCTGCGGCCAGACCCGCCGCCGAATCGACCGTGGCAAACGGCGCTGGCCGACCACCAAGGCTGTTCACGAACGTCTTTTCATTCAGCCGGTCCTGCGCCGTTTCCAGCGCACGCGGATGCGGCAACAATCTGGTCCCGTTCAGAGCCGCAAGCGGCGCCACCGGGACATTCTCGAACTCATACGTGATCACGGCGCAATCGGCGGCAAAGCGCGCCAGCGCCGCCTCGTCATCCCATTCCGCGCTGGTGAATGCCGCGGCAACTTCGGCGGCGATGCTGTCGGGCTCGGGTGCATAGATGTGGCAGCGATAGCCGAGCTGCGCCGCCGCCATCGCCAGCATCCGCCCCAGCTGGCCCCCACCCAATATGCCAATGGTCTCGCCCGGTGGGATCATCGGTGGTGCGTCATCGAGTCAGCACGGGCGCTCGGCGATGGCAGCGCTTTGCGCGGCGCGGTAGGCTATCAGCCGCTCCGTCAGTTCGGGATCGCAGGTTGCCAGGATCGCGGCGGCGAGCAGACCGGCATTGGTCGCGCCGCCCTCGCCGATGGCCAGTGTGCCCACGGGAACCCCCGCAGGCATCTGCACGATCGACAGCAGGCTGTCCTGCCCCGACAGCGCCCGTGATTGCACCGGCACGCCCAGCACTGGCAAATGCGTCATGCTGGCGACCATGCCGGGCAGATGGGCGGCACCGCCGGCGCCGGCGATGATGACCTTGAACCCCGCTGCTGCCGCACCCTTGGCGAAACTGACCAGCCGGTCGGGGGTGCGATGCGCCGAGACGATGCGCACGTCATGCGCCACGCCCAGCTTGTCGAGCACGTCGGCGGCCTTCTGCATTGTCGGCCAGTCCGACTGGCTGCCCATGATGATGGCGACGGGAGCGGGTACGCTGACCACGGCAGTGGGGGCCGCAGTCATCGTTCCGACAGATAATAGCGGTCGGTGGCAGCCAGCCTGTCGTCCAGTTCATAGACGATCGGCTGGCCCGTCGGGATCTCCAGCCCGGTAATATCGTCGTCCGAAATACCCGAGAGATGCTTGACCAGCGCCCGCAGGCTGTTGCCATGCGCTGAAATCAGCACGATTTCGCCCGCAGCCAGAGCCGGGGCGATCGCGGCCTCGTAATAGGGCAGCACGCGCGCGATCGTATCCTTCAGGCTTTCGGTCTGCGGTATTTCGATCCCGGCATAACGGGGATCGGCCGAGAGGTCGAAGGCGCTGCCGCGTTCGATCAGCGGCGGCGGAATGTCGAAGCTGCGTCGCCACACCTTGACTTGCGCCGCGCCGTGTCTGGCGCTGGTCTCGGCCTTGTCGAGCCCGGTCAGCCCCCCATAATGCCGTTCATTCAGTCGCCAGTCCTTGGTTTCCGGTATCCACACGCGGCCGGCCTGTTCCAGCGCCAGATGCAGCGTCCGGATCGCGCGGGTCTGCATCGAGGTAAAGGCGACGCTGGGCAACACCCCCTTGTCCAGCAGCAACTGTCCGGCGGCGCGGGCTTCCTGCTCGCCCTGCTCGGTCAGATCGACATCCCACCAGCCGGTGAAGCGGTTTTCCAGGTTCCACTGGCTCTGGCCATGGCGGACAAGAATAAGGCGAGGCAAAATGATCAACTCCCTGAAACGGCGAAGATTGCGGCCCGTCGCGGGCGTCACGAATGCTGACGGTGGGCCTAGCTTTTCCCGGGCGGTTTGGAAAGAGCGCCGGGATCGCCTGCCAGATCCCCGTCCGCCAGCCCGCGCGCTTGCGTCTTGCGGCGACGCAGGTTCTCGCGCAGCTTGGCGGCAAGGCGATGCTCGCGGGAAGGCGGGGGCTCGCGGGAAGGCGGGGGCTCCCGGGAAGGTGGGGCATTTTCAGGCATCGCCCCATGTTGCCCGGTGTTGGCTCATTGCTCAAGCCCCGGCTTGACAAAGCACCCCCCCCTAGCCAATAGCGCGCCCCTGCCCGTATTGGTCGGCGTCCTAGTTTGGATTGCTGGGCCAGACTGCGGTTGGCGGAATGGTGTGCTGCTGTAGCTCAGTGGTAGAGCGCATCCTTGGTAAGGCTGAGGTCGGGAGTTCAATCCTCCCCAGCAGCACCATTCCGCGCCGCTGGTCGCGCGGCTGAAAGCCGCGCCGGTCAAGGCGCAAGGTTCATGGTCCTTGGCACCGCCATCATTCGTGAGAGTTTCGAACCGTCGCATCAGGCTGGGGATTATCCGGCCAGCGCCTTTCGCCGCCCGGCTCACCCGGCTATCAGCCGCCAACCCGATTCAAGGGCCCCCGATTCCCTGGAGATTTCTCGATGGCCGAAAATACCGACGAACGCTTGCGCCTGTTGATCGAGCGTGTGGAACGGCTGGAAGAAGAAAAAAAGGGCATCGGCGATGACATCAAGGACGTCTATGCCGAGGCCAAGGCGGTCGGTTACGACGCCAAGATTATGCGCAAGGTGGTAGCGCTGCGCAAAATGAAGCCCGATGACCGGCGCGAAATGGAAACCGTGCTCGATCTGTACAAGGCCGCGCTTGGTCTGGAGTAAGCGCCCCCGCCAGATGCGGCGCCATGATTGCCCGCGTTGCTTTTGTCGGCTAGATGAAATTTATCGTTCAAACTTCCGATGAAGCGGACCCATGGCAGGCCATTCCAAATTCAAGAATATCATGCACCGCAAAGGTGCGCAGGACAAGAAACGCTCGACACAATTCAGCAAGCTCAGCCGCGAAATCACTGTCGCGGCCAAAATGGGCATGCCCGATCCTGACATGAACCCGCGCCTGCGCGCCGCCGTCAACGCGGCCAAGGCGCAATCGGTGCCCAAGGACAATATCCAGCGCGCCATCGACAAGGCGAGCAAGGGCGATGCCGAAAATTACGAGGAAATCCGCTATGAAGGGTATGGCCCCGGCGGCGTCGCGCTCATCGTCGAAGCGCTGACCGACAATCGCAACCGCACCGCGACCAATGTCCGCACCGCCTTTGCCAAGAATGGCGGCAATCTCGGCGCCACTGGCGCGGTCAGCCACGGCTTTGAACGGCTTGGCCTCATCGAATACAGCGTCAAGGCGGGCGACGAGGACAAAGTGCTGGAAGCCGCCATCGAAGCCGGCGCCGACGATGTCGAAAGCGACGAGGAAGGTCACGCCATCTGGACCGCCAGCGACGTGCTGCACCCGGTTTCGCGGAACCTTGAAAAGGTGCTGGGCGAAGCATCGGCGGTCAAGTTGGGCTGGAAACCGGGGATCAAGGCCGTCGTCAGCGAGGACGACGCGCGTATGCTGCTCAAACTGATCGACGTGCTCGACGACGACGACGATGTGCAGACGGTCTGGGGCAATTACGAGATCCCGGACGAGGTGATGGAAAAGCTGGGCTAGCATATCGTGCCGGATAACTGTGGTAACGCGGCGGCATGATTATCATCGGCCTCGATCCCGGCCTTGGCTGCACCGGCTGGGGAATCGTTGCAAAATCGGGCAATCGGCTCAGCCACATCGCCAACGGCCAGATCCGCAGCGACACCGCGCAATCGCTGGCCGAACGACTGGTGACGCTTGACCGCGAGTTGACCGACGTCATTCTCCACCATCAGCCCGACACCGGCGCGGTCGAGGAGGTATTCGTCAATTCCAACGCGCAATCGACGCTGAAGCTGGGGCAGGCGCGCGGGGTCTGCCTGCTGGCACTCGCGCGTACCGGCATGCCGGTTGCCGAATATGCAACGCGGTTGGTCAAAAAAGCGCTGGTTGGCACCGGCGGTGCCGACAAGGCGCAAGTGCAAGCGATGTTGAAGGTGCTGCTGCCGGGGGTGAAGCTGGCGGGCGCCGATGCCGCCGACGCGCTGGCGGTGGCGGTGACTCATGCGCATATGGCCGGTTCGCTGGTGCGGCGTTAGAGTGATTTCGAGCCAGATGGCTTCATCTGGCGATCCGGAAACCATGGTAAACAATCAATTGCTACCGTCTTTTATTGCGACGACGACACTGGCCGAACCATTGTTCCCGGTTACGTGCGCGGCGTCAAAATCAATGGCACGCCGTGGCGTGGTCGCAGTGTCAGCCGGCTGATCAATTCAGGCCGTCGCCCCGCCGGATGGGTCAGGCGAAAGGCGCGGATAATGCTGGCCAGGATGATCTGCGCCTCCTGCTGCGCAAAGCCTGCGCCGATGCACAGCCGCGCCCCGCCGCCGAACGGCAGCCAGGCGTTGCGGATGGCGTCAGCGTTCTCGGGCCGCGCAAATCGGTCGGGGTCGAAGCTGTGCGGGCAAGTCCAATTGTCGCTGTTGCGCTGGATCAGCCAGGGCGCGATCACGACGAGGTCCGCAGGCTGCACCTGTTTCCCACGCATCGTTTCGGGCTTGATCACCGAACGCGGCAGAAACCCGACCGGCGGATAGAGCCGCAGCGTTTCCCGGAACAGGTTGCGCACACCTTCCAGCCGCCGGATATGCTCGAACTCCAGCGGGCCTCCGCCGGTTTCGGCCTCGATCTGGGCGTAAAGCTCTTCCTGCAACGCAGGCTGTTCGGACAGCAGGTATAATGCCCATGCCAGCGCGCTCGCGGCGGTTTCATGCCCCGCCAGGAAAATCAGCGAGGTTTGGTGGACCAGCTCGGCAAAGGTAAAGGCGGCGCCGGTTTCGGGGTGGCGCGCGTCCATCAAGGCTTCCAGAATGTCCGCCTGCGCGGGGGCCTGGCCGGCTTGGCGCGCGTCGTAGCGGGCGCGCATGACGCCATGCAGCACGCCGTGGATTTCCCGCGCGGCCTTACGTGTGCGCCACGCATAGCCGAGTCGGGGCAGGCCGTTGATGCCCAGCGTGGTGCTGCGCTGGGCCAGCGTCTGATAGCGTTTGAAGACGGTGTAGATGCGGTCGGCTTCACCGGGACTGAGTTGCACCGAAAAAATCGTGCGGAAAATGATGTCGGCGGTGACATGCGTCATCAGCGGGTCGATATCGACCGGGCGGGTCAGGTTCCGGCCGCGCATGTTGGTCACCAGATCCTGCGCGGCGCCGTGCATCATGGCATAGGCGCGTTTCAGATTGGTATGCGCAAAGGCGGGGTTGACCATTTCGCGCTGGTTGGCCCAATCTTGGCCATTGGCCGAAAATACGCTGTTGCCGATCAGCGGCCCCAGCATGTCCATCAGCACCGGGTGTTTGGGATATTCCCGGCGCGGATCGTCGAGCACCCGGCTGACGATATCGAGATCGTTGACGACATACAGCTTTAGCCGGGGCAGGCTGACCAGCCCCATCTTCATCGTATAGCTGCGTTCAAACAGCGTGTGGACCCAGCTGTTCCAGCCGATCACGAAGCGCCGGAGCAAGCCCGCCTTCGTCTTCAGCGGCTCGGGATAGGGCGGGGTAAAGGGGCATCTCGCCGCGCCCGAATCTGGCTCAGGCATTCTGTTCCTCGAACGCGGCGATCGATTGTAGCAACGCCCGGGGTGAGCAAGTCAGGCCGATGTAGTCGAGCGCCGATGGCTTATCGAGGCGCCGCAGATAGTCGAAATGCGTCAGATATTTGTCGGCGCGGCGGGCGGCGTACGTATCGGGGTCGCAATAGCGGTGCCAGCGCGGACTAAGCTGGATCAAGCCGGGCGGTGGCCCCGCCGGGCGGGTCAGGCACGGATTGACCAGCGGAATGCTGGCGCCATCGGTGATCGAGCCAATATCAAGCCAGCGGAAGCGCGCGGCAGCTACCCGGTCGAGCACCGCGTGAAAGGCACGCGCATCGCGCCGAAATCCCACGAGCGGAATGCTGCCGCCCAGTGTTACGAGGCTGAAATTGTCGGGCAAAGCGCCACCGCGCAACGCCAGCAACCGGTCCATCACGGGCATTGCCAGGATCGAGCCATTGGAATGGGTGACAAGAAGAACCTCGTCCCAATCCTGATCGAGACATGCCGAAATTGTCGCCGCAAACTCGTCCAGCCGCTTTTCCAGCGCGGGGTCGGTGCGCTCTCTTGCAAGCATGTCGTTAAACAGGATAAACCGCAGCAGCCACAAGCTATGCGACCGCTCGACCAGCGCCAGCCCAACGACGATGCCCACGGCCGCCGCCGGGATCAGCGCCAGCGGCCACTGCCAATGCAACAGATAAAACAGCAGCCCCAGCCCCAGCCACGCCAAACCCGTGATCTCCAGCGCCATCCGCGCCACCATCATCCCGGGGAAAATCAGCGCGATCTTGCTGCCGCGCGGAACACTGCTGGTTTCGCTCCAGCGGCCCTGCGTTGCGTAGCGCCAATAGGCCGCCAGCATTTTGGTCACCAGCGGCACCGCGCCTTTGGGCCAATGCATGCGGACGACATCGTCCCAGGCCAGAAACTGGAACTCGGTATGGCACGCAAAGTCGCTGCGCAACACGTCCCAGGCCGCATCATGGCCGGCGCGGCGGCGCGGGGTCAGCTCCAGCTGCAAAGGATCGTTCCGGGCGGTGGCGATCGCGTTGGCGCGCTCCACCTGTTCGCCCAGCAACTGGTGATAAAATCGCGCGCCGCGCGGATCGAATCCGCCCAGATGCAGAACTTTCCGCTTGAATGGGCTCATCGTCCACTGTCTAGCGAAGTCATGCCGCAAACGGAACGACAATATTGCCTGTTCATGGACGGCAGGAAATACCGTCGCAACATCGCCTGCAAGCGCCACGACAATGCCTATGGCATCAACGGCGGCGGCATTGCTGCGGACCGGCTGGCGGCTGACCTGCGGCTCTATCGCCACATGCGCGGCGAAGGCGATCCACTGGCGTGGCTGGTGTTAAGCTTTATCCGCGCGTTCGGCTGGTTTTTCTTCAATTATCACGGGCGTCCGTGGCGCGGCCAACTCGTGCGCAAGATTTTCCGGGATTATTAAGCGCAACGTTTTATAGCGCCCTGCATGACAGAAGAAGAACAGGCGCAAATTGCGCACCGACGGTTTTACAAGGCTGAACAGGAAGCCGATTTCGTCGATGCGCAAGGCAGCAATACGCCGCAGACGCGCAGCCCATCGTACCAGCTGGCGTTTCGTGACACCGATTTCCTGCTGCGCGACGAATTGCGGCCGGTGCGCTTCCAGCTCGAATTGCTCAAGACCGAGATGCTGCTCGACGAGGCCGGGATCGGATCGACGCTGGTGGTCTATGGTTCGGCTCGGATTCCGTCACCCGAAGCAGCGCAGGCGCTGATCGACCGCGCGATTACCCCGGAAGATCGGGCCGTGGCGCAACGACTGGCGGACAAGGCAAAATATTACGAACAGGCACGGCTGCTGGCCAGGATCGTTGGCGAGAAAGCCATCGTCGAAAAGGGCCAGCGGCAATTCGTGGTGTGTTCCGGCGGCGGTCCCTCGATCATGGAGGCCGCCAATCGCGGCGCGGCGGAGGCGGGGGCTGAAAACATCGGCCTCAACATCGTGCTGCCGCACGAACAGGCGCCCAACCGCTACGTCACCCCGCGCCTCGCCTTCCAGTTCCACTATTTCGCACTGCGCAAAATGCACTTTCTGCTCCGTGCCCGCGCGGTCGCGGTGTTCCCCGGCGGCTTCGGCACGCTTGACGAGATGATGGAACTGCTGACGCTGATCCAGACCGGCAAGATGCGCCCGATCCCGGTGCTGCTGTTCGGCGGCGATTTCTGGCGCAAGGTCATCAATTTCGAGGAAATGGCCGCCGAAGGCGTCGTCAGCCGCGCCGATCTGGCGCTGTTTACCCCGGTGGAAACCGCAGAACATGCCTGGGCCGAGATCGCACGCTTCTACGGGATCGATGAGTAGGGACAGCGCAGTATTCTCCCCTCCCGAAAACGGGCGGGGAGCAGGTCAGCCCTCGTTTCGCGTGACCTGCCCATGTCCCAACGGCCCTGCGCCGGCGCCAAATCCCGGCGCATGCAGCAGCGCATCACGCACGAACCCCCGCGCCCGCTCGACCGCTTCGGGCAAATCAACCCCGCGCCCCAGTTCGGTGGCGATTGCGCTCGCCAGCGTGCAGCCGGTGCCATGCGTGTGGCGTGTAGCAATGCGCGGTGCTGCAAAGGAACGCGCCGCTTCGCCCGGCACGGTCAGCACATCGGTAACTACCGCGCCGGTCCGGTCGCCGCCCGTGGACAACCACGGCCGACCAAGCGCCGCCATCGCCTCGGGCCCGCCCAGCGCCGCCAGTTCCGCGAAATTGGGCGTAATCAGCGCGGCCAGCCGCATTAGCCCGGCAAAACCGGCGACCGTGGCGGCATCGGCCAGTTCATCGCCGCTGCTGGCGATCATCACCGGGTCGAAGACGATCGGCACCGTGCCATCCAGCCGCGCCAGCCGATCGGACACAGCAGCGGCGATCGCGGCGCTGCCCAACATGCCGATCTTGATCGCATCGACGCCAATGTCGGACAGGCAGGCGTCGATCTGGGCAATCACCAGTTCCGGCGTCAGCGCCGCCACCGCGCTCACGGCTTGCGTGTTCTGCACGGTGATCGCGGTAATCGCGCTCATCGCATAGCCGCCCAGCATGGTGATCGTCTTGATATCGGCCTGAATCCCGGCGCCGCCCGAGCAGTCGGATCCGGCGATGATCAGGATTCGCGGAACCATCAACCCTTGAAATGCCGCTCGACGGACGGCGGATTCTTGGCCTGAAGATGCCGCGCGCGGCTCGGCCGGTCGAGCAACTCACCCCCGCAATTGGGGCAGCGTTCATCGAGGTCCCCGGTGCAGTCGGCGCAAAAGGTGCATTCCATGCTGCAAATGAACGCACCACTATCCTGAGCCGGAAGGTCCAAGCCGCAACGTTCGCAATCGGGGCGCATTTCAAGCATGGCAGCCGTCTGCCAGTAAAATGGTGTTTGCAAAAGGGTGAAGCGCGGGGAGTTACAATATGGTGCAATATTTTAGGATGAAGACCCGGGGCCTCGGGCCCCAGACCCCATGCCGTCTTCCGGCGCCGCCTAGTCGTAGCGGGGCTGGTGTCGTTGGCTTTTGGGCTAACGGGAATTTACCTTCGTAAAGTGCTGGGCCACAAACCCATCATGCAAATTGGGTGCGTGCTAACCTTCTGGACGGATATCTGCATATTTGCGGCGCTACTTGGTCCCATTCTGCTCGCAGCAGCACTTTCGGGAAATATGCGAGGTAGGCGTCGACGTTCCCAGTGATGGTTGTAGGGCGGTGGTGCCTGATCGGAAGCGGACATTCGATCCTCGCTGAATACACAATTCGAAAAGATAGCTTTTCAAGCGCATCACAATCCAGCGAGCAGCCTCTCGCCGGAAGACGTAACGGGAGCGCGAGGGCCGCTGGCCCTCGCACCTTAACCTTTACAACGTTAAGCCGCCGCTTCGGCCACCGCCGCGCAGATCGCATCGACGACGCTGGTCACTTCGGCTTCGTCATCGCTTTCGGCCATCACGCGGATCACCGGTTCGGTGCCGGATGGGCGTATCACCAGCCGGCCATGTCCGGCCAATTGCGCCTCGGCTTCGGCGATCACCGCTTGCACTCGCGCATTATCCAAAGGCTTGCCGCCCGAAAAACGCACGTTTTTCAGCAATTGCGGCACCGCGTCGAACTGGTGGAGCAGTTCGCTGGCGCGTTTGCCGGATTTGACCAGCGCGGCCAGCACTTGCAGCGCGGCGATGGTGCCGTCGCCGGTGGTGGCGTGGTCAAGCATGATCATGTGGCCGGATTGTTCGCCGCCGACGTTGTAGCCGCCGCGCCGCATCGCTTCCAGCACGTTCCGGTCGCCAACGGCGGTGCGAACCAGGGTCAGGCCGCGCGCGTTGAGGCAGCGTTCCAGCCCAAGGTTGGACATCACCGTGGCGACCACGCCGCCGCCGCGCAATTCGCCGCGCGCGGCGAGTTGCGCACCGATCAGCGCCATGATCTGGTCGCCATCGACCTCGGCGCCGTGTTCGTCGACGACGATCAACCGGTCGGCATCGCCGTCCAGCGCAATACCGATGTCGGCGCCGGAGGCGACCACGGTTTCCTTGACGAGATCGAGGTGAGTCGAACCGCAGCGGTCATTGATATTGCGGCCATTGGGGGTGACGCCGATCGAGATGACATCGCCGCCCAGCTCCCACATGACCGTCGGGGCGACTTGATACGCCGCGCCATTGGCGCAATCGACGACGATTTTCAGCTTATCGAGCCGGACCTCGTCGGGCAGCGCGCTTTTCACCGCGTGAATATACCGGCCACGGGCGTCATCGATGCGGCGAGCGCGACCGATGTCGCTCGATTGAGCGAGCGGCTGCTGCGTTGCGATCATCGCCTCGATCGCCAGTTCGTCCTCGTCGGACAGCTTGAAGCCATCGGGGCCGAACAGCTTGATACCGTTGTCTTCATAGGGGTTATGGCTGGCTGAAATCATCACCCCGACATCGGCGCGCATTTCGCGGGTCAGCAGTGCAATGGCGGGCGTGGGCATCGGCCCGGTCATGACCACGTCCATGCCAACGCTGGTAAAGCCGGCGACCAGGGCGCTTTCCAGCATATAGCCCGACAGCCGCGTGTCCTTGCCGATCACGACGCGGTGGCGGTGGTTGCCGCGCAGGAAACGGATGCCCGCCGCCTGACCCACGCGCATGGCGATATCCGCGGTCATCACGCCCGCATTGGTGCGGCCGCGAATGCCGTCGGTGCCAAAATACTGCCGTCCCATGCCTGCCCCCGGAAATTCTGCGCCAATTCAGTTATGTCGCCTTGTCACGATAATGTCACGGAGATCAACATCGCATCAACAAGGGCCATCACGGCCGCCGGTATAGCGGTTCAGTCACACGACCTAAAGCGGCGAGCTGAAATTCCGGCTCATCTCTCACCGGGTCGGTGCAGGTTTATGGCACGTTGCCCTAACGCCTAGACTGGGTTGCGCGTTGCAATTCTTCCATGATTGCGGCGTTGGCGACGGGATCGTCCTTGCTGCGCCGGGTAATCGCACCTTCGTTGATCATGTTCACCAACTGCGCACGGGCGCGGCCGACGCGGCTTTTGATCGTGCCGACCGCGCAGCCGGCAATCGCGGCGGCCTCTTCATAGGAAAATCCGCCCGCCCCGATCAGCAGCAGCGCCTCGCGCCGTTCGGGTGCCAGCGTCATCAGCGCGCGATGCAGGTCCGCCAAATGAATCGGCCCTTCCTGTTCGGCCGGGGCAGAGAGTATGCGTTCGGCGGCAGATTCGTCGTAATCCCCCTGAAAGCGGCTGCGGCGCAGCCCGGAGAGATAGACATTGCGCAGGATCACGAAGGTCCACGCGCGGATGCTGGTGCCCGGCTCGAAGCGGTCGCGCGCGGTCCATGCCTTGAGCAGCGTTTCCTGCACGAGATCGTCCGCAAGATCGCTTTTGCCGCACAGGCCCCGGGCAAACGCACGCAAATGTGGAATGACTGAGGTCAGGTCGCGTTTGAATTCGGGATTTAACGCCGGGGCATCAGCCATCAGTCTGGCAAATCCAGCTGCGCCAGCAGTACCGTGAAACTGTCGGGTAAAGGTTCCTCGACGACGGCATTATAAAGTTCGCGCAAGTCTTTCGCCCAGGCTGGGTTTGTCGGGGGCGGAGTTATCGGTTGCAGTGGCTCGGCGACCGAGCGGAGCAATTTTTGCGGATCATCCTGCACGTTCTGTCTTCGTCCCTACCAGCGCACCGGGTTTGTCTATTTTTACCCTATCGCTGGGCGCGTGTAACAGGCAACAGACATTAGCAAGAACGTCAGCAGGCTTTTAAGGTTCCCGAAACGATGGGGAGCGCGGGCATCGGCCGAGTTGGCCTGCGGGCGCATACCGGCTGATCGAGGACCATTCGGGCTGATCAAGGACATAGTGTGGATCGCATCGTTTCGGCCCGTGTTCGCGCACAACGCTGGTATTTTCATTATCCTCGCGCGCTGCCCATGGCGATTTTCGTGGCTGTGCTGACCATCGCCGCGCTCGGCGTCTATGGCATCGAGCGGATCGACGCCGAGCAGACGCGCTCGCAAGTGCACGCTGCCGCCACGGCTCTTGGCGCTGCGCTGGAGCGGCGGGCGGTCGCGCATGTCACCTATCTGCGTGCCGGGGCGATGCTGCTGTCGGTGTCGGGGCCAACGACACCGACAGCATTTCAGGAACTGGTCGCAGGCATTGCTGACGGTGATGAAAATCGCGTTAACTCCACGATCTCTTGGGCGCCGCGCATCGCCGCTGGCGACGTCGCGGCATTCGAGACCGCGCGCCGGGCCGAAGGG
>JAYUBN010000066.1:0-6608 GCA_043740855.1 Sphingomonadales bacterium
TGGAAGTGGCGTAGCAGATATCCTCGGCGCGCGGCGCATTGATCTGGGGATAGCGCGCCTGGAGCGCAGCAATGATCTCGGCGGTGTCATCGACCGACAGCGTGGTTTGCGTCAGGAATGCCAGCGCGTCCTCGGTCGAGAAGGTCAGCTTGGCGACGTCCTCGATCTCTTCGACCAGCGTCATTGTGCCTTCGGGCACCTGGCCAAAGGTGCCGATCACCTCGGGGTGGCCTTCATGGCCGATAAAGATGATATGACGCCCGGCTTCTAGCTGGCGTTCGGCCTGGCGGTGTACCTTGCTGACCAGCGGGCAGGTGGCGTCAAGCCAGTCAAGCCCGCGCGCGGTTGCTGCCGCCGGTACCGCTTTGGGTACACCGTGCGCGCTGAAAATGACCGGGGCGCCGTCGGGCACTTCGTCAAGTTCTTCGACGAAGATCGCGCCCTGAGCCCTGAGCCCGTCGACGACGAAGCGGTTATGGACGATTTCGTGGCGGACATAGACCGGTGCGCCATATTTGGCGATCGCCCGCTCGACGATTTCGATCGCGCGGTCGACCCCCGCGCAAAAGCCCCGGGGCGCCGCGATCAATACACGAAGAGGGGGCAATACGCGCAGGGGAATATCAGCAGACCCGGCGGGCACCGTCGTAGGAAAGGGAGCATTCATATTGAGCCCTCTAGCGCTTCACGGCGCGGCCCGCTAGGGCAAGCTGACCGGAATTTCGAGGACCCCACGATGATCAATCGCGCTCGCCAGACCCTGGCAGGCATCTCACTCGCCGCGGTAGCTTGCGCGGCGCTGGCCGGCTGCAAGTCGCATGGCGAGATCGTCGTTGACGAAGGCGTCGGCATTACAGCGGTGCGCACAGCCTGCCCCGCCGTAGGTATTGCCGATTATACCGGCGATATCACCTTGTTTCAGTCAGCCGCTTCGCGCAATGCCCCTGATGCTCACGAAGCAAGCGCGCTCGATGTAACTGCCGCCATGACCGATGTGCGCAGCCAATGCGATTCCGCCACGGACAAGGTTCACAGCACGGTGAGCTTCACTGTGCTCGCCCGCCGCAGCGACAAGCATGGCCCGCGCAGCGTGACGCTGCCGTTTTACCTGACGGTGGTGCGCGGCACGACAGCAGTGATTGCCAAGCGAATCGGCACCGTTACCGTGAATTTTGCCGACGGCCAGGATCGCGCACAGGCCACTGGCCAGGGCACCGCCTTGATCGACAAGGCCGAAGCCACGCTGCCCAGCGACATCCGCAAGCGCATCACCCAGAAGCGCAAGGCCGGCGAGGCCGACGCCGCTATCGATCCGCTGTCGCTGCCCGATGTCAAAGAAGCCGTGGCGCGGGCAACGTTCGAAGTGATGGTGGGCTTTCAGCTTACCGACGACCAGTTAAAGTATAATGTGACGCGCTGAAACCAGCCATGAATATTCCGACCAACCCCGAGACGGCACCCGCCCACCCTGTGCTGATCCTGCGCGAGGACTATCGCCCGCCGGCATGGCTGGTTCCCGAGGTAACGCTGGATTTCGCGCTGGGGGTGGAGGAAACCCGGGTCAGCGCCCGTTTGCAGGTCAGGCGCAATCCAGCGGGTGGAGGCGATGAGACGCTCCGGCTCAACGGCGATGGCATTACGGCGCAGTCGGTCAAAGTCGATGGCGCCGTATGCAGCGACTGGCGAATGGACGGGGCCGACTTGCTGATCGATTTGCCCGGCGCGGCGCATGAGATCACTATCGAGACTGCGCTTAATCCCGGTGCCAACAGCCAGTTGATGGGGCTTTACGCGTCCAACGGCATGCTCTGCACGCAATGCGAGGCGGAGGGTTTTCGCCGGATTACATTCTTCCCCGACCGGCCCGACGTGCTTTCGGTGTACCGGGTGCGCATGACGGGCGATGCCGCGGTTTTTCCGGTATTGCTGTCAAACGGCAATTGCACGGCCACAGGCCTGGGCGAGAACGGGTCGCATTGGGCAGACTGGCACGACCCCTGGCCCAAGCCAAGCTATCTGTTCGCGCTGGTGGCGGGCGATTTGGTCGCCAATCGCGACCACTTTACGACGATGAGCGGGCGCCGGGTGACGCTGGGCATCTGGGTTCGCGCGGGCGACGAGGGGCGCACGCATCATGCCATGCGCTCGCTGATCGCGGCAATGCGCTGGGACGAGCAGGCGTTTGGCCGCGAATACGATCTCGATCTGTTCAACATCGTCGCCGTTTCCGATTTCAACATGGGGGCAATGGAGAACAAGGGTCTCAACGTCTTCAACACGCGCTATGTGCTGGCCGACCCGGATACCGCCACCGACAGCGATTATGACGGCGTCGAAGGGGTCATCGGGCACGAATATTTCCACAATTGGTCGGGCAACCGGGTCACCTGCCGCGACTGGTTTCAGCTAAGCCTCAAGGAAGGTTTTACGGTGCTGCGCGACCAGCTGTTCAGCGCGGCGATGGGGTCGGCTGCGGTCAAGCGGATCGAGGATGTCCGGATGTTGCGGGTCGCGCAGTTTCCCGAGGATTCGGGGCCGCTGGCGCATCCGATCCGGCCGGATTCCTTCCAGGAAATTTCCAATTTCTATACCGCGACGATCTATGACAAGGGCGCCGAGGTGATCCGCATGATGCGCACGATGGCCGGGGAAGCGCGGTTCCGTGCCGGTACCGACCGCTATTTTGCGCACCATGATGGCCAGGCGGCGACGTGCGAGGATTTCATCACTGCGATAGAGGATGGCGCCGGGCTGGACCTGGGCCAATTCCGCTTGTGGTATGGCCAGGCCGGAACGCCGCAGGTGACGGCGCGGCTGACTCACGTCGGCGATACCGCGACGCTGCATCTGGCGCAGCAGGTGCCGGCGACCCCCGACCAGCCCGACAAGCAGCCGATGCCGATCCCGCTGCGCATTGCCTTGTTCGACCGGGCCACGGCCCGGCATGACGGGGAACACCTGGTAGTCCTGGACAAGGCTGCCGATGAATTCAGCTTTTCCGGATTTGCCAGCCGTCCGGTGCTCTCGCTCAACCGGGGCTATTCGGCGCCGGTCAGCATTGCGGCGGATATCTCGCCGGACGATCTGCTGTTCCTGGCCGCGAAGGACGACGATCCGTTCGCGCGCTATGAAGCGATGCAGAGCCTGATGCTGGGGCATCTGGTCGGGGCAGTCAGCGGGGCGCTGGACGCGACAGCGCGCGTCGCGGGCGAGACGGCGATCGCATCGGCGCTGGCGGCGGTTCTGGACGATGGTGCGCTGGACGATTTGATGCGTGGCGAGCTGATGATCCTGCCCGCCGATGCCTACATCGCCGAGCAATTGGCGCAGGCCGACCCGCAGGCGATCCGCGCCGAGCGCGAAGCGCTCAAGGCCCAATTGGCACGGTCGCTGGCCACCGAACTGGTGGCGCTGTATGACCGCGTCAGTGCAGTGCCGTTCAGCCTGGGGCCGGCAGCGCGCGGCGCACGCAAGCTCAAGATGCAGGCGCTGGTGCTGCTCGCCGCCGGTATCCCGGATCAGGCCGCGACGCGCGCCGCCGCCCAATATCGCGGCGCGGACAACATGACCGACCGGCAAGGTGCGCTGATGGTGCTGTGCGGGCTCGACAGCCCGGCGCGCAGTGAAATGCTGGACGATTTTCAACAGCGCTACGCCGGCAACGCGCTGGTGATCGACAAATGGTTTTCGCTGCAAGCGGGGTCGCTGCATGCGGATGCTCTGGCGCACACGCGCGCGCTGGCGCAGCACCCCGATTTTACCATGTCCAACCCTAACCGGGTGCGCGCTCTTTACATGGCCTTTGCAGTGAACGCGGGAGCATTCCACGCGGCGGACGGTGCCGGTTACCGGATGATCGCCGACGTCATCCTCGCGCTGGACCCGATCAATGCGCAGACGGCGGCGCGCTTCGTGCCTGCGCTGGGTCGGTGGCAGCGAATCGAGCCGGTGCGCGGGGGACTGATGCGCGCTGAACTGGAGCGGATTGTCGCGGCCCCCAGCCTGTCGCGCGATACGTATGAGCAGGTCAGTCGCAGTCTTGGTTAAAGCGTGCTGCTAAAAAGTGGGTACCGGTTTTTGGCAAATAATCACGCGACAACAGAAAATGCCGTCGAGGTTATGCGGGCCGCCGTGCTTGGCGATATCGCGCACGGGTTCTGTGGACGCCGGGGCGGTGTTTCGACTGGGCTGTTGGCCGGGCTCAACGTCGGGCTGGGCAGTATCGGGCAGGACGGCGACCTGAATGGAGACCGGGCCGCTGCCGTCGCGGAAAACCGCGCGCGGGCAGCGGCGGCAGTGCTCCCCGGCGCGGCGCTGGTCACGGTCTATCAGGTGCATGGACCCGATTGCGTCACCGTCACCGGGCCATGGCCCGGCGGCCAGCGGCCCGACGCCGATGCTCTGATTACCGACCGGCCCGGCATCCTGCTGGGGATTCTCACCGCCGATTGCGCGCCAGTGCTGCTGGCCGACCGCGAAGCCGGGGTGATCGGGGCTGTGCATGCCGGCTGGAAGGGTGCTCTTGCGGGCGTCACTGACCGGACAATCGCCGCGATGTGCGCGCTGGGCGCCCGTGTCTCGCGCATCGCCGCCGCGATCGGACCCTGTATCGCCCGCGCCAGCTATGAGGTCGACGATGCCTTTCGCGCCCGGTTTGGTGACGGGGACGGCAATTTCTTCAGCCCCGGTCGTGCTGGCCACTGGCAGTTCGATCTCGAGGCCTATGTCGCCCATCGCCTGCACTTGGCCGGGATTGCGGCGGTCGAGCCGCTGGGTCTGGATAGCTATGCCGCGCCGGAACGGTTTTTCTCGTTCCGCCGTGCCACCCATCGGACAGAACCCGCGTATGGGCGTCAGATTTCATTGATAGGGTTGTAGCGGCGCCTGCCGGCGAACCATCGCCACTGGGACGTTTATTCCGGTCCGCCGCGATGTTGGCGATTGCGTTTTCTCCGGATCTTTGCCACCTGCTCGAACAAGCAAAAAGTCGGTTGGCACTTCGGGTTTTCGCAGCTATCAGGCCATCGAAGCCGAAGCCTTCCGGGTAATAACCAGACAAGGCGCGCGCTTCGGGGGGGCATCCTGGATGCGTCAGACGCAATCGGGTTTAGCACTCGTTCCGGCTCTATATTGGGCTTGGCGGGGTCGAAGTAGCAAGGCAAAAGGTCTATCATGGCAGACGATGCGGTCATTGACGCTCCGGAGCACGCACTGGGCATGCCAGAAAGCGGTGTGCGGCGACGTGATTTTATCAATATTGCGGCCGTCAGCGCCGGCGGCGTTGGTGCTATCACGTTGTTGTTGCCGTTGATCAGCCAGATGGCGCCGTCATCCGATGTGCTGGCAGAAAGCTCGACCGACGTCGATCTGGCCGCGATTCAGCCGGGGCAGGGCATCAAGGCGGTGTACCGCTCGCAGCCGCTGTTCGTGCGGCGGCTCACACCCAAGGAAATTGCAGCGGCCGATGCCGTGCCGATGTCGGCGCTGCGCGATCCGCAGACGCTGGAGCAGCGCACCAAGCCGGGCAAGACGCAATGGCTGATTACGATGGGGGTATGTACGCACCTCGGTTGCGTGCCGCTGGGCATTACGACCCAGGAAAACCGTGGCGAGTTCGGCGGCTATTTCTGCCCTTGCCACGGTTCGCAATACGATTCCGCCGCGCGCATCCGTAAAGGACCGGCTCCCAGAAATCTGGAAGTTCCGGAATATGCGTTCACCACCGATACCGCAATCAAGGTAGGCTGAGGTCAGATAAATGAGCTTTCCCTGGGCCCAACAATATAAGCCAAGCCACCCGTTCATGGCGTATCTGGACGAAAAGCTGCCGCTGCCGCGCTTCGTCTATAATGCCGTAGGCGCCGGATATCCGGTACCGCGCAACCTCAACTACGCGTGGAATTTCGGCGTGTTGGCCGGGTTCTGCCTGATGATCCAGATTGTCACCGGCGTGGTTCTAGCGATGCATTATGCGACCAACGCAGGCATGGCCTTTGACTCAGTCGAGCACATCATGCGCGACGTCAATTATGGCTGGATGATGCGCTACGCCCACGCCAACGGCGCCTCGGCGTTCTTCGCAGTGGTCTATATCCATATTTTCCGCGGCTTCTTCTACGGCTCCTACAAGCCCCCGCGGGAGATGATCTGGCTGCTCGGCGTCACCATCTTCCTGTTGATGATGGCGACGGCCTTTATGGGCTATGTCCTGCCCTGGGGCCAGATGAGCTATTGGGGTGCGCAGGTCATTACCGGGCTGTTCAGCGCCATTCCGTTGGTCGGCGGGGCGCTGCACACTTGGCTGCTCGGCGGATTTGCGCCCGGCGATGCCGCGCTCAATCGGTTCTTCTCGTTACACTTCCTGCTGCCTTTCGTGATCCTGGGCGTTGTCGTCCTGCACATCTGGGCGCTGCACATCCCCGGCTCGTCGAACCCGACTGGCGTCGAGGTAAAGACGGAAAGCGATACCGTACCGTTCCATCCGTATTACACGGCAAAGGATGGCTTTGGGCTGGGCATATTCCTGGTCTTGTACATGGCGGTGGTGTTTTTCGCGCCCAACCAGTTTGGCCACCCGGATAACTACATCCCGGCAAACCCGATGCAGA
>JAYUBN010000067.1:0-6573 GCA_043740855.1 Sphingomonadales bacterium
TTGGCATCGTTCAAGAACAATAGCGCATCGCTGGCCAGCATATCGGAGGCGATCGATTTGGGCGGACTGGTCATTACGTCGGTTGCCTGCGCAGAGCCCAGTTCACTGAAATGGCGGCGCAAATCTCCGTCGGTAACGGCGCCGATCAGTTCGCCCCGGTCATCGACCACGCCCGCCAGCCCGAAGCGGCAGCGGGTAATCACCGAGATGACATCGCGCATTCCCGCTTGCGCGATGACCAGCGGAATTTCCTCTCCCACATGCATCAGTTCGGAAACCGGGGTCAGCCGCATGCCGATCGTACCCGCCGGGTGGAGCGCACGCAAACGGGTCTTGGAAATGCCCCGGGCATCCATCACCGCCAGCGCCATGGCATCGCCCAGGGCGAGTTGCAGCGTGGTGGAAGTGGTAGGGGCGATGTTGGCAGCGCAGGCTTCGCGAAGGGTTGGCAGGCAGATTGCGACATCGGCAAAATCCATCACCAGCGAGGCACGATGCGAGGCGACGCCGATAATCTTGATGTCCATTTTGCGGGCATAGTCCAATACCGCGCGCAATTCGGTGGTGTTGCCCGAGTTGGACAGCACCAGCAGCACATCGCCCACCATCAGCATGCCAAGATCGCCATGCCCGGCTTCGGCGGGATGAATGAACATGGCAGGTGTGCCGGTCGCCGACAGGGTCGCGGCCAGCTTGCGGCCGATATGGCCCGATTTGCCCATGCCGGTCACAACGATGCGACGGCTGGCTTCGAGGATGACACGGCATGCCCTGACGAAACTGCCATCGAGCGAGCTTTCCAGGCGTTGCAATGCTTCCGCTTCGATCCGGATAACCTCACGGCCGCGGTCAAGCAGTGCTTCGTCATCAACCCTGTCAGAAACCTTGAACAGCAAGCTCAATTTGGCACCACCCCTGATCAGTATTGTGAGAATGCATGGTCATAATGCAGCGCTGCCCAAATGGTTGCGCAAGATAGACTATTTTCGATCCATCGGTCGTTTGCTGTTCATCACCCAGCTCTCTCAGCCATAACTCGATGTTGCCCCTGAAACCACATGTCAGGCAAGCGGTGTGCTGCCGACTGTGTGCGAATCAAGTCCAGTCGAACACTTAAGTACACGCAAAATATGATGATTTTCCGGTTCGTCGATGAGAAAAATGCCGCGACTGCTCGTAAGTTCCAATTTTTTATTCAGCACGGCTGGACAATCAAACAACAATCATCACCGAAAAATTCAACTTCGCCCAAGCTGGATGCAATTCCGCAATCGCCGACCACCAGGCTAGTGGCGGCCACACAGACTTGCCCGGTCAGCGGCACTACCAGCAGCGGGCCACTGCCGTAAGCGCGGGCGACTTGTGGCGGGACACCGCCGGCGAGGCGATCAAGGCGAAATATTGGCCCCTCCACCAAGTTTACCGATCCTTGCGGCGCCAGCCGGCGATGCAAGGCGGCGGCGTATGGCTCGCCACGCGCCACGGCGATGCCCTGGTCCAGATGCAACGCGCGCGGGCGGCCATAATCGTAAAGCCGATAGGTAATATCGCTGTTTTGTTGAGTTTCGATCAGGCTGACCCCGGCGCCAATGGCATGGACCGTATTCGCCGGAACGATGAAAAAATCCCCCGGCGCCACCGGATACCAGTGCATCAGCGCCTCGATGCTGCCGTCAAGTGCGGCGGCGCGCAATTCCTGGGCGCCGATGTCCCGATGAAAGCCGATGCCGATGGTCGCCCCCGGCTCGGCAGCGATGATCAGCCAGCATTCTTCCTTGCCCTGCTTGCCCAGGCCCGCCGCTGCGGTCTGGGCATCGCTGGGGTGGACCTGCACGGATAGTTTTTCGCTGGTGAAAATATATTTCACCAGCAATTGCGGCAACTCCGGCGGCGGCTCGAACCAGATTTCCCCGATCCGCTTGCCGGCGGGACTCTCGAAAGGTGCAGGCAGTGTATCGCGGCCCCACGGCTTTTCGACCATGCGAACGGGCAGCTTGCCGCCCGTCACTGCTTCGACGCTCCCGACAGCTTGCCGACCCTTTGCGCATCCTCGGCGCTCGTCACCAGCACTTCATCGCCATTGACGACGACGATGACGTTCTCCAGCCCGATCACCGACACGCGCGGCCCGTCGCTGTCGACCAGGACATTAACGCAATCGACCAGCTCGACCCGCCCGCTGATAGTGTTGCCAGCCTCATCCTTGACGCGTGCGGCGTGCAGCGCCTGCCAGTTGCCGATGTCGGACCAGGCCATGTGCGCGGGTACCATGGCCGCGCGCCGGGTATTTTCCATGACCGCGTAATCCACCGACTCTCCGACGATTTCGGCAAAGGCCGCAGTGTCGGGATGAAAGCAGCGTCCATCGCTACGCCCGAGTTCCGCCGATCGGCGCACCGCGCGGGTCATAGCGGGGCGATGCTGTTCCAGCTCTGCCATGAAGTCGCCCGCGCGAAAGGCAAAGATGCCGCCGTTCCAACTATAGCCGCCCTCGTCCAGAAAAGCTTCGGCGCGCGCGCGTTCGGGTTTTTCGATAAATTCCGCGACCTTAAAGCCAATATCGCCAAGCGCCTCGCCGCTGCGGATATAGCCATAGCCGGTCTCGGGCGCAGTCGCCGCAATGCCGAAGGCGACCAGCCAGCCCTCGCTCGCCAGGCGGGCCGCAGCGCGTGCCGCTGCGACAAAGGATGTCGGATCGCCGATATGGTGGTCGCTGGGGCAGACCAGCATGACCGCATCGTCGGGCAGGTTTACAGCGGCCAGGGCGATGGCCGCGGCGGTATTTTTTGCCGCAGGCTCGACAATCACGCGGGCGTCAAGGGCAGCGGCAAGCTGGGCCTCGACATGGCGCAGATGGGCCGCGCCGGTAACGATGATCGGGGGGGTGAAATGCGCGGGATCGCTGGCGCGCAGCAGCGCTTGCTCGAACAGCGTCTCATCGCCGACCAGCGGCAGAAAAGGCTTTGGTTTAACCGCACGGCTGCGCGGCCACAACCGCGTACCGGTACCGCCGCACAGGATGACAGGCGTAATCATCGACATAACGTGCGTTTAACTCCCGATCGGCCCAAACGTTCAAATCCGCCCAGCTACTGCCAGACCTTTCTCTGGTGCGATCGTCCGATCCGCCATCAACAAGCGCAAGTACCGCGCATAATCGCTTTTACCCAGCCGCGCGATGCCGCGCTCAAGCCCCTCATCCGAGATGAAGCCCATGCGCCAGGCGATTTCCTCGGGGCAGGCAATCTTCATGCCCTGCCGCTTTTCGAGCGTGGCGACGAAGTGCGCGGCTTCCAGCAGACTGTCGGGCGTACCCGTATCCAGCCATGCATAGCCACGGCCCATCATTTCCACGTGAAGCCGCCCGGCATCAAGATAGGCGCGGTTGACGTCGGTAATCTCCAGCTCGCCGCGCGCCGAAGGGCGGATATTGGCAGCGATGTTCACCACCTCGGCATCGTAGAAATAGAGCCCGGTTACTGCCCAGTTGGAACGCGGCTCTGCCGGCTTTTCGGCGATGCTGAGCGCGCGCTGATTGCCGTCGAACTCCACCACGCCGTAACGCTCGGGATCGGCCACCTGATACGCGAAAACGGTCGCGCCGTTCAGCGCCCCGCGCGCCTTTTGCAACGCGCCGGGAAAGCCGTGTCCAAAAAAAATATTATCGCCGAGAACGAGGCAGGAGGGCCCGCCTGCGACAAAATCGGCACCGATGGTATAGGCTTGGGCGAGCCCCTTGGGCTCGGGCTGGACTGCATAGGTCAACTTAAGGCCCCATTGCGTGCCGTCGCCCAGCATGAACTGAAACTGCGCGGCATCGTGCGGCGTCGTAATGATCAGGATTTCGCGAATTCCCGCCAGCATCAGCGTGGTCAGCGGATAATAGATCATCGGCTTGTCATAGACAGGCATCAGCTGCTTCGAGACGGCCAGCGTCATCGGAAAGAGCCGCGACCCGCTGCCCCCGGCCAGAATGATGCCCTTCATGGTTTGGCTCCCTCAAGTGTCTCGTGCACCAGGCGTACCACTACAGCGGCGGTGCTGCCGTGCCAGTCGGGCAGGCGCACGCCGTGGCACTGCGCCAGCCGGCTGCAATCGAGCCGCGAGTTGGCCGGACGGCGCGCCGGGGTAGGATATTCTGCGGTGGTGATGCGCTTGACCCGCGCCGAGCGCCCGCCCTGCGCCGCCGCTGCCGCAAAGATCGCTTCGGCAAAGTCGGCCCAACTGGCCTCGCCGCTGCCCGTTGCATGGAATACCCCGCGCAATTCGGGGGCAGCACCGGATTTCAAATTGCCCGCAACGGTCAGCACGGCATCGGCCAGATCGAGCGCACTGGTCGGATTGCCACGCTGGTCGGCGACCACGCCCAATTCGTCGCGGGTTTCTGCCAGCCGCAACATGGTCTTGATGAAATTCGCGCCGAACGGGCTATAAACCCAGGCCGTGCGCAGGATCGCCGCATCCGCCCCGGAGGCTAGCACCGCCTGCTCGCCGGCCAGTTTCGAGGCGCCGTAAACGCCGGTCGGGGCTGGGGCATCGCCCTCGGTATATGGTTCGGGCTTGTCGCCCGAAAAGACGTAATCGGTCGACACATGCACCAGCGGCACGCCCAGCCGCGCCGCCGCCCGCGCCACTGCGCCCGCGCCGTCGGCATTGATGGCAAAGGCCAGCTCGCGCTCGCTTTCCGCCTTGTCGACCGCGGTATGCGCTGCTGCGTTGACAATCACGTCCGGGTGCGCGGCTGCCAGCGCGGCAAATACGCGCTCATCATCGGGCGCGGACAGATCGAGTTCGGGCGGGCCCACGGCGATGATTTCGACATCACGCGCAGCGCCGCGCTCGAGCAGCGACAGCACCAGTTGCCCAGGCCCTCCGGTCACGACGATCCTCAAGCCACACTCTCCTTGCCGGTCGCCAGCCCCAGCCGCTGGCCATCATAGGTCTGGCGCAACGGGCCCCACCACCAGTCGTTGTCCAGATACCAGCGCACGGTCTTTTCGATCCCGCTCTCGAAATTTTCCTGCGCGCGCCAGCCCAGTTCCGTCTCCAGCCGGGTCGCATCGATGGCATAGCGCGCATCGTGGCCGGGGCGATCAGTGACATGGGCGATCAGTTCAGCGCGCGGACGGCCCCCGAGCATGGGGGAAACGGGCACCAGCCGGTCGAGCACGTCGCAGATGCGGAGCACCACGTCGATATTGCGCCGCTCGTTGCGGCCGCCGACGTTGTAGGTTTCGCCGGGCTGGCCGTGCGCCGCGATCAGATCGAGCGCCGCTGCGTGGTCTTCGACATACAGCCAGTCGCGGATGTTATCGCCCTTGCCGTAAACCGGCAATTCGCGGCCCTGCAAGGCATTGAGGATAGTGAGGGGGATCAACTTTTCAGGGAAATGATAAGGCCCGTAATTGTTCGAGCAGTTAGACACCACCACCGGCAAGCCATAAGTGCGATGCCAGGCCTTGGCGAGATGGTCCGAGGCCGCCTTCGATGCCGAATAGGGCGAGCTTGGGTCATAAGGCGTGGTCTCGTGAAACAGCCCCTCGTCCCCCAGCGAGCCATACACTTCATCGGTCGAGACATGAAGGAAGCGAAACGCGCCGCGCTCCGGCTCGGCCAACGTCGACCAATAGGCGCGGGCGGCTTCCAGCAGGACGAAGGTGCCAACGACATTGGTCTGGATAAAATCTGCAGCCCCGGTAATCGACCTGTCGACGTGGCTTTCGGCAGCGAGATGCATGATCCGCTCGGGCGCAAAACCCGACATCGCCTGCGCCATCGCCCCACCATCGCGGATATCGGCCTTGAGGAACCGATAATTCGGACGATTCTCGACCAGCTTCAGCGAGGCCAGATTGCCGGCGTAGGTCAAGGCATCGACGTTCAGCACCTCATGGCCGCCAGTGACGAGATGCCGAACCAGTGCCGACCCGATAAACCCGGCCCCGCCTGTCACCAGGATGCGCATGCGATCAGGACTCCTGGTTTGGCAGAACGGGCATACGAAACAGCACGGGAAGCTCGGCCAGCTTCGGTTGGACCCGATCCTTGGCGGACAGCGTATCGATATCGGCCACGTCTGGCCAGACGATCCCGATAGCAGGATCGTTCCACAGCACGCCGCCATCGTTGGGCCCGCTGTAATACGCGGTCACCTTGTAGCAGACGGTGCTGCTGGGTTGCAGTGTGCAAAAGGCGTGGCCAAAGCCCGCCGGGATCCACAATTGGTTGGCCAGTTCCGCCGACAATTCCACCGCGATCCATTTGCCGAAACTGGGCGAACCGTGCCGCATATCCACAGCGACGTCGAAAATGGCGCCGGACGTGCAACGCACAAGCTTGCCCTGGGCAAAGGGCGCGGTCTGATAGTGTATGCCGCGCAGCGTGCCCTGCCTGACGCTGAGCGACTGGTTTTCCTGGACGAAATCAATGGGCCCCGCCTGTTCGCGGAAACGGTCATCGCGATAGGTTTCCGCGAAATAGCCGCGCTCATCGACGTGCCTGGTGGGGATGATTTCCAATGGGCCGGCAATATCGAATGTACGGAACTGCATGATTTGCACCCATTTCTGCCAA
>JAYUBN010000068.1:0-6534 GCA_043740855.1 Sphingomonadales bacterium
ATCGTGCCGATCAGCGCTGGCAGGCTGCGCGCGCCGATTGCGATGGCCTGCCCCACCGTCGGCCGACGCGCATCGGTCAACAACGCCAGCATCGCCATATAGCCCAGCGTCTGTATCAGCGTCAGCAGGATGACATAAGGCGCGATAGCGGCATAGGCGCGCATCATCTGCTGCAAGGCGGCGGGGCTTTTGGGTGCGCCCACCACCGCTGCGACGCCGGCCGCCATTTCCGCCTGAAATCCCGACAGAAACAATGCCGCAATCAGCCCCGGCAGGAAAAAGAACACGCCGGCCAATACCAGCAGCACTTCGCGATTGGCCGACACCGTGCGGACCGCGTCATTCCAGGCCCGGTTGCCGTCGAATTTCATTCCATACCTCCCATGACGTGCTTGCCAATTGCGTCGTCCCCGATCATTGCAACAACTCCACTGCGGCAGAGGCCGTCGGCCAAATATCTGCCCGAATGGCCGTCCGCCCAATCTCGTCGCCCGTAGCACATAGGCACAAATGATCATCCCGGGAATCGAGTTGCGAACCGAGCAGGCGCAAGTGCCTTACCGGCAAGCCTTGGACGAGATGAATGCGCGCAATTCCGCCATTCAGGAAGGGCGTGCGGAAGAACTGATCTGGCTGCTGGAGCATCCACCGGTTTATACTGCGGGCACCAGCGCAGCCAAGGATGAATTGCTCGATCCCCGTTTCGAAGTGGTCAGCGCCGGACGCGGCGGGCGCTATACCTATCACGGCCCGGGCCAGCGAATTGGCTATGTGCTGCTCGATCTGCGCCGCCGCACCCGCGATGCGCGTGGTTTCGTTCATGCGCTCGAGGACTGGGTGATCGCCGCTTTGGGTGATTTCGACGTACCGGCCTGGCGCTCCGCGGTCGGCGTGGGCATCTGGACGCGCGACATCGATGGGCGCGAGGCAAAGATCGGCGCCATCGGCGTGCGCATCCGCCGCTGGGTGACGATGCACGGCTTTGCGGTCAATCTTTCGCCCGATCTTTCGCATTTCGGCGGCATCGTCCCCTGCGGAATCACCGACCTGGGCGTGACCAGCCTGGCTCGACTGGGACGCAATGTTGATGCAGAGGCATGGGATCGGGCATTGCTGGCGCGTACGCCGGAATTTCTGGCGAAGCTGGGGCCTTTGGGCCAGGAGACTTGCGAATGATACGGCGTTGCGGTGCGATTTTGGCGATTTTGGTACTGACCGCGACGCTGGGTGCCTGTCACCAAGGGCAAAAGGCCGGTCATGGTGAGGTATCTGGCCAGATCCTGCCCGGATCGGTCAGCGACGCGATGCTGCCGTACGATTCGGTGAAGTCAAAAGCGCCGCTGGCGCCGGTCCAGTCGGTCGGGCAATCCGGTCATGCACCCGCAGGCGATGCTACCGATAGCGCCGGCACGACCGCCGCTACTGCCGATTCCGCAGCGCCGGATGCCGCCGCGCCGCCCAGCCCGGCAGCGCCTGCTGTCACCAATTAAAACATCGCCTTGAAAAAGTGAGTACCGGTTTTTCGCTTTGACCGACGCACCAACAACGGCTTGAGGTTGATTGCACGGGTCGGATTTAATGCAACAGGCGGTCTTGGCGACGGGAATAGTCGGCGGTTTGTTAGCGCGCTCCCAGATCGCCCTTACCCACGGTAGCCCCCGCCATTTCCAGCATCCGGTCCAGGCTGCGTTTGGCACGCAGGCGCAGGCCCTCCTCGATTTCGATCCGCGGGGTCAGGTCGCGCAGGGCAATATACAGCTTTTCCATGGTGTTGAGGGCCATGTAGGGGCAAATGTTGCAGTTGCAGTTGCCGTCGGCGCCGGGCGCCCCGATGAAGGTCTTGGTGGGCATTGCCAGTTGCATCTGGTGAATGATGTGCGGTTCGGTGGCGACGATCAGGGTATCGCCCAAGCCCGCCAAATCCATGCCCTTGGCGTAATTCAGAATACCGCTGGTCGATCCGACGTAATCGGCATGGTCGATGATCGCGGGCGGGCATTCCGGGTGCGCGGCGACGGGTGCGGCGGGGTTTTTGGCCTTCAGCTTGAGCAATTCGGTCTCGCTGAAAGCCTCGTGGACGATGCATACGCCCGGCCATAACAGCATGTTGCGGCCAAACTTGCGATTGAGATAACCGCCAAGATGCCGGTCGGGGCCAAAGATGATCTTCTGCGCGGGGTCGATCTGGGCCAGAATGGTCTCGGCGCTGGAACTGGTGACGATGACGTCGGACAGCGCCTTCACCTCGGTCGAACAATTGATGTAGGTCAGAGCGATGTGATCGGGATGCGCGGCGCGAAACGCGGCGAATTTGTCCGGTGGGCAGGAATCTTCCAGGCTGCATCCGGCGTTGACATCGGGCAGCACCACGATCTTTTCGGGGCTGAGGATCTTGGCGGTTTCGGCCATGAACTTTACCCCGCAAAAAGCGATCACCTGCGCGTCGGTCGCCGCCGCCTTGCGGCTCAACTCCAGCGAATCGCCAACGAAATCGGCAAGGTCCTGCAACTCCGGCTTTTGGTAATAATGCGCCAGAATCACCGCCTTGCGCTCGATGCGCAGCCGATCGATCTCGGCGCGCAGGTCAATGCCTGACAGGTTGAGCGAGTACGCGGTCATGATGACGGTCCTTCGCGGTGCGGTATATGGTCATTGCGACGCCGCCAGATTTCCCCATCCCGTTCCACCATCGCGCGTCGCTCGCAATCGATCAGATGCGCCAGCACGGAGCGCCCGGCCGCACCCCATAATTCCTGCGCCACGCCTTTGTACATGCGCGGGATCATTTCGACGATGCTTTGCGGTCCTTCAGCCAGCAGCGCCAAAATCTGGCGCTCACGTTGGCGGCGGTGGCCGATCAGCCCCCGCGTGAACTGGCGGGGGTTGTCGACCTGTGCGCCGTGAGCCGGGTAATAGACGCGGTCGTCGCGGTCCTGAAGCTTTTGCAGGCTGTCCATGTAGGCGGCCATATCACCGTCCGGCGGGGCGACGACCGTGGTGGACCAACCCATGACGTGATCGCCGGTGAACAGCGCGCCGCCATTTTGCTCAGGCGAACCAGCGGGAGTCAGCGCATAACACAAGTGGTTGGAGGTGTGGCCGGGGGTGGCGACGGCGGTCAGCGTCCAGTCGGGGCCGGTCAATTGCTCGCCTTCGCGCAGCACCCGGTCGGGGGCATAGGTGGGATCGAAGGAGGCGTCGGCACGGGGGCCGCTGTCGTCGAGCACCAGCGGCGCACAACCGATGATCGGCGCGCCGGTCGCAGCGCTCAGCGGCGCGGCCGCGGGTGAGTGGTCGCGATGGGTATGCGTACACAGGATGGCGGAGACGCGCGCGGGGCCGATCGCGGCGATCAGCGCAGCAACGTGGTCAGGCTCATCAGGGCCGGGGTCAATCACGGCGATGGTGTCGCCCGCACCGACCAGATAGGTTTGCGTACCGGTGAAGGTAAACGCGGAGGGGTTGGCGGCGAGCACGCGGCGCACCAGCGGTTCGAGCTGTTCGGCAGTGCCGGTGGGCCAGGGTCGGTCGGGAAAGTCCATGGCAGACTTATGGCGATTGCCAGGGCCGGTGTCGAGGAGGTCATCGACTTTGCAGCCAAGGCAAGGCAAAACAGCGATGCATGGCGCGAAAAAGCGGGAGCCGGTTTTTGGCTGTCAGTGATGCAATAGCAAAAACCTGGCGCGGGAGACAGGCATGGCGGCGACCACAGGCGATCTGACCCTGGTGCTGGATGCGGGCACCGCATCGACGCGGGCGATGGTGTTTGCGCGCGACGGCGGCCTGCTGGCCGTGGCGCAGCGCGCGCTCACCCAGTATTATCCGAGGCCGGGCTGGGTGGAACACGATCCTGCCGAATTGTGGGACGCCAGTCTGGCGGTGTTGCGCGAGGTAGTGACCGCGATCGGCGGGGTAGAGCGGATTGCCGGGCTGGGCATCGCCAACCAGCGCGAAACCGTGGTGGCATGGGACAGGGTGAGCGCAGCGCCATTGGCACGGGCAATCGTGTGGCAGGACCGGCGCACTGCCGATGCCTGCGCGCAATTGCGCGCCAGCGGCTACGAGGCGGATGTGCAGGCGCGCACCGGGCTGATGCTCGACCCCTATTTCTCGGCCACCAAGATGCGCTGGCTGATCGACAATATTGCCGAAGTGGCGGGTGCTGCGCGCGGCGGGAACCTGGCGCTGGGCACGGTCGAAAGCTGGCTGGCGTTTCGATTGACCGGCGGCGGCTTCGTCAGCGATGCCAGCAATGCCAGCCGCACCAGCCTGTTACCGCTGGCAGGCACGCGTTGGGATGCCGGGCTGTGCGACCTGTTTGGCGTGCCGATGGCCGCGCTGGGTGAAGTGGTCGATTGCGCGGGGACCTTGGGCAGCGTCCTGCCCGAGTGGCTGGGCCGGGCGATGCCGATTACCGCGCTGGTCGGCGATCAGCAGGCCGCGACCATCGGCCAGGGTTGCCTGACCCCGGGCGATACCAAGGCCACCTATGGTACGGGCGCGTTTGTGCTGGTCAACATGGGCGCCAGCGTGCCGCATTCGGCGCAGCGCTTGCTCGGCACGGTGCTGTACCAGATCAACGGCGCACGCAGTTACGCGCTGGAGGGTTCGATGTTCGTCGCTGGCAGCCTGATGCAATGGCTGCGCGATGCCATCGGCCTGATCGCCAACGCGCCCGAATCGGCGCAACTGGCGGCCAGCGTTGCCGACAGCGGCGGGGTGGTGATCGTGCCCGCGCTGTCCGGGCTGGGCGCGCCACATTGGCGGCCGGACGCTCGCGCGACGATTACCGGGCTTAGCTTTGCCACCACGCGCGCGCATGTCGTACGCGCCGCGCTGGAGGCGATGGCGTGCCAGACCCGCGATCTGGCGCAGGCGTTTGCGGGCGACGGCACGCCATGGACCCGGTTGCGCATCGATGGCGGGATGAGCGCCAACGACTGGATGGCGCAGGATCTGGCCGATGTGCTGGAGTTGCCGGTCGAGCGGCCGGATTTGGTCGAGACGACCGCGTTGGGCGCAGCGATGCTGGCGGCATTGGGTGCCGGGCTGTTTTCTTCACTGGCGGAAGCATCAGCGGCGATGCGCGGGCCTGTGCGCCTCTTTTCCCCGGCAATGGATCAGGACACGCGGGCAGCGCGGCTGGCAGCGTGGCAGGCCGCGCTGGCAAAGGTCTAGACTGCATCTTTTCGGGAAAAAAGCGCCCCTCGGCAAGGCAAACCGGGATTGCCAGTTGTTCCGGCGTCAAACCCGATCTTGGTATTTGGCGGGGCACGACAAATGCGTGGAACGGGCACGTGATTTAAATATTACGCCGCCCGGTCCAGCTTCGTTGCGAACCAGATCACATGCTGGGCGCCCTTGCCGTTGCTGCGCGCGCGCACTCGTACTTGCTCTACCGCGAAGCCGACATCGGTCAGCCGCCGCGTAAAGGCCGGGTCGGGTCCTGCCGACCACACCGCCAGCACCCCGCCCGGACGCAGCGCGGCCAGCGCCGAGCGTAATCCGCGCATGGTGTATAGCCGGCCATTGTCCTGCCGCACCAACCCGTCGGGGCCGTTGTCGACGTCCAGCAGGATCGCGTCGTATTCCTCTTCCGCGCCGCCAATCAGCCATGAGACGTCGTCATCGACCAGCACCACACGGCGGTCTTCGAGGCAGCCCGCAGTCAGCGCCGCCATCGGCCCGCGCGCCCAGACGATGATCTCGGGCACCAGTTCGGCCACGGTGACGCGCGCATCGGCGCCAAGCACGCCAAGCGCCGCGCGCAAGGTAAAACCCATGCCATAGCCGCCGATCAGCACATGCCGCGCGCTATCCGCCGGCAGTCGCGCGATGCTCATGACCGCCAACGCCTCTTCCGAGCCGCTCATCCGCGTGTTCATCAGTTCGTTGCGATCCAGCACGATCATGAAGTCGTCGCCGTGACGATAGAGGCGCAATTCCTCACCGCCGGGCACTTGTGCGGCCCCCAGCAATTCACGCGCGATCATGTCCTGATCATTTGCGCCAGATCATCAGCGACCCTTGCGGGCTTTGCGCGCGGCATATTTGGCGTCGCGAATCGCCTTGCGTTCCTCGTCGCTCATTTTAGGCGGTGGAGCGGCCGCCAGCGCAGCCTCTTCATCGCGGAGGCGCTTGGCTTCGCGCTCAGCTAGACGCTCGGCTTCCCGAGCGGCTTTGATCGCGGTGCGCTTTTCGAGTTTTGCAGCTTCGCGCGTGTCGTGTTCCGCCTTTAGCCGGGCGATTTCCGCCTCGTCGAGCTGCGGCTTGGATTTCAGCTTGGCCAGTGCGGTTTCGCGCGCCTGGGCAGCAATGGCCACCCGTTCCTGAAAGCCGGGTTCCTTGTAACCTGCCATTGAGAGCTACTCTGTCCTTTGTATCTGTGATGTAGCATCGCCTCGAAAAAACTGGGAACCGGTTTTTCGCTATGGACGATGCGCCAACAAAAAATTCAGCAGATGGGGTGCCGATACCGGCGCCCCATCTGCCATGTCATGCTCAGGCGGCGGCCAGATTGACAGCCGAAGTTTT
>JAYUBN010000069.1:0-6526 GCA_043740855.1 Sphingomonadales bacterium
GACTGCGCTGATGCCGGCGCCAACCTGCACCTCGAAATCCGCAGGCTCGCCGAGCGTCAGCTTTCGTTCTTTCGCCGCGCTCACGATGGCATGGGCAAGTGGATGTTCTGATCGGGCCTCTACCGCCGCGACGAGTGCCAGAAATTCGTTTTCGTCCATCTCGCCGATGGTCTCGATCCCGACGAGCTTGGGCTTGCCTTCGGTCAGTGTCCCGGTCTTGTCGATAACCAGCGTATCGACGGTCTCGAAGGCTTGCAGGGCTTCGGCATGTTTGACCAGAACGCCCGCCTGCGCGCCGCGCCCGGTCGCGACCATGATCGACATCGGCGTCGCCAGCCCCAGCGCGCAAGGGCAGGCGATGATCAGCACGGCAATCGCGTTGAGCAAGGCATGGCCCATGCGGGGTTCGGGGCCGACAAGGCTCCACACCGCGAACGAGGCTATGGCGATGGCGATCACCAGCGGCACGAACCAGCCCGAGATACGGTCGGCCACCGCCTGGATCGGCGCACGACTGCGCTGGGCGTCGGCGACCATGCGGACGATCCGCGCCAGCATTGTGTCTGCGCCAACCGCTTGTGCCTCCATCACGAGGCTGCCGGTACCATTGACCGTCCCGCCAGTCAGAGCGGCAGCCACTTCCTTCGCGACGGGGAGCGGTTCGCCGGTGAGCATGGATTCATCGACCGACGAGCGCCCTTCCACGACAACGCCATCGACAGGAATTGCTTCGCCGGGGCGCACCCGGAGACGGTCCCCTGTCTGCACTTTGGAGAGCGCGATATCAGTCTCACTACCATCGGCATTGATGCGCCGTGCGGTCTTGGGCGCGAGATTGAGGAGCGCGCGGATGGCCTTGCCCGTGGCGGCACGGGCGCGCAGTTCGAGCATCTGGCCGAGCAGGACGAGCGCGACGACAACGCCCGCCGCTTCATAATAGACCGGCACCGTGCCGTGCATTCGGAACGCCGATGGGAACAGCCCCGGCGCCAGGGTCGCAACCAGACTGTAGAGGAAGGCAGCGCCAACGCCGATGGCGATCAGGGTGAACATATTGAGCTTGCGCGTGACGATCGACGTCCAGCCGCGGGTGAAGAAGGGCCAGCCGGCCCAAAGGACAATCGGTGCTGAAAGCGCCAGTTGCAGCCAGGGTGAGACGCTGGGACTGACCAAATGCAAGCCCAGCAGCTCGCTCCCCATCGTCAGTATGAGAAGTGGCACCGCCAGCACGGCCGACACCCGGAAGCGCCGCGTAAAATCGACCAGCTCGGGATTGGGCACATCGGTCAGCGATGGTTCTTCGGGTTCGAGCGCCATGCCGCAGATCGGGCAGGTTCCCGGACCGTCTCGCCTGATCTCGGGGTGCATCGGGCATGTCCACATCGCGCCCGGCGCGGCGACAGGGACGGCGCGCGGCGCTCCCGTCAGATATTTGGCCGGGTCGGCCGTAAATTTCGCAAGGCAACCAGCGCTGCAAAAGTGATAGTCGGTGTCGCCGTGATGGGTGTGGTGGGCGGTCTTGGCCGGATCGACCGTCATCCCGCAGACGGGATCGAGCACGGTTGCAAGGCTGTTTTCATCGGCGGTTTGACCACGACTGCCACCATGCTTTGCCTGCGCCGCACCAATGGTATCTTGCACGATCTTTCTCCCTTGCGCGGTCACATCGACATCGGCGGTTCGAGCGTTCCAAGCCATGCGACAAGGCCAAGGATGAGGAGCGCGGCGCTCGTCTCGTAAATGACGCTCAGGCGTAACCGGCTTATGGCGGGCTTTGTTCCGCCGCCCTTGATGGCGATATCCAATGCGGGGGTCAGCCGGAACCGGTTTGCCGCTGCCAGACCCAGCATCGCGCCAAACAGCACGAGCTTCGCAATGAGCAATTGTCCATAAATCGTTGTCCCCATCGACAGCAGATGTTCGGGGCCAACCAGCATCCAGCTATTGACCAGCCCGGAGATGACGATCAGCGCGACAATCACCGTCCCTACGAGCGAAAAACCTTCGAGCGCGCGGTGGGTGAGCCGGATGTGATCTTCCGACATTGAATGGGCGGGTCGAAACAACAGCGCACCGAGTGCCGCAAGCGCGCCGATCCAAGCGCCGGCGCTCAGCAAATGCACGATGTCGGCGATCAGATGGCGCGTACCAGCGATGCCGTCGCTTGCGGCGCCATGCCCGGTCCATGCCAGCGATGCGAGTGCCGCCCCGGATGCCAGCGACACCAGAACCAGCCAGGTCGTGGCCTGTCGCCCACCCATCGCAATCGCGACTGTGAGCGTCAGCAAAAGGGCCGCCATGCGCGTAGCCCAGGCATTCCCCATCGGGGTTTCCAAGATCATCGTGTTGACCGAGGCGCGGTCAACCTCAAACAGCGGCACCCCCGTCATGGATGCCGTCATGGCAATGATGCTGACGACCGAGAGGCCAAGTGCCGTGATCGACAGCCACATCGTCATCGCTCGAAGGGGCAGAACATTGCCATGCAGCCGTTCCGCGCCTTTCAAGGCATAAAGCCCGAACAGCGGCAGCCCGAACAACAGCATCAGGTTCACATAAAGCGCGAACCTGATGCCGATGGTCAGTGTCTCCATCACCTCATTTCACAGTGAAGGTGAAGCTGCCGTTCATCCGGTGCGTATCATCGCCCACCGCGTGCCACTTGAGCTGATATGTGCCGGCGGTGAGCGCACGACGCATGTGCAGCGTGAGGGTCTTGCCGTCCGCGCTCATGGCTGAGGTGAAGCCCGAGATCGTCATCGGTTGATGATTTGCCATGCCGGGCATCGCGGTCATCACCAAAGCTGCGCCCGTGAAATTGGCCACCACGCGTTCGTTGAAGGTCAGGACGACCCTGCCGGGCTTGGCGACGGTCGCATTGGCGGCAGGAGATGATGATACGAGCCGGGTGTGAGCCTGCGCGGTTCCCGCCAGTGCGAGGACGGCCAGAACTGGTGCGGTGAAGGCAAAGCGAAGTTTGGACATGAGCGGTCTCCAACATGGGTGTCATGGCAAATACGCAGCCCCGCAACTTTCCCCTTGAAAAATCGGCGCGGAGACAATCAATCCGGTATTGAGGGATATGGCCCTGCCTTGCGTATAGAGAGCGACACGGGAGTTTTTGGCGATGAGCAACCTTGACGAAATGCTGGCCCGGATCGGTGAGGCGCCGCTCCCTTCGCGCCTGGCGATGATGGATGAGGCTGTGTTCGCCGGATTGGCGGAGCATCAAAGAAACTCAGCTGGCAATTCGCTGCGCTCGCTCGGCATCGCGGCGATGACGGCGCTTGCCATCGGTGTTTTCAGCACTGGTCTGCCTGGTAGTCCGGCGGCGGCCGCGCCGTCGGTCACGCCCTTTGGCGCGCCACCCGCGCTTGCGCCGTCTTCATTGTTGCTGGCCTCTCGGTGACAGACCTTCGTCGCACCCTGCTGGTGGCCATTATCGCGTTCGCTGCGGCGTTCGCGGGGGTGTGGCTGGGCCGGGCGATGCTCGCGCCCAAGCCCGCCGCCGACAGTGAGCTTCACGCCCTGTTGCACGATCAGCTCAAGCTCGATCCCGCGCAGCACGCAAAGCTGGACGCGCTTGAGGGGCAATTCGCGGTACGGCGCAAGGCGCTCGAACTCGAAATGCGCGCGGACAACGCCAAGCTGGCAGCCGCGATCGCGGACGAGCATGGCTATGGCCCGCAAGTGTCGGGCGCCATCGACCAGTCGCATATCGCGATGGGCGAGCTGCAAAAGGAAACGCTTGAGCATATCTTCGCGATGCGCGGACTGTTGCGGCCCGATCAGGCCGAAAAATTCGATGGAGCCGTGGTCAAGGCGCTGACTGCCGACCAGAAATGACGCCGGCGCTGGGCGACTGTTCCGACGGCGAGCTGGCGGCGCTCGCCCTTGCCGGACGGCAAGCCGCATTCAGCGAACTCCTTGGCCGCCACCGCGACAGCACTTTCCGCCTGGTGCGCGGGTCGATTGGCGATCGGGATGCCGCGCTCGATGTCACGCAGGAGGCATTCATCGCCGCGTTTGCCGCGCTCAAAAGCTATGACGGCACCCGTTCGTTCAAGACCTGGGTGGCGCGGATTGCGCTTAACAAATGCCGTGATTGGGCAAGACGGCGCGCAGTGCGGAAGTTCTTTTCCTTTGCCCTGCCAATCGAAGCCGCAGCGACCATTTCCGATGACATTATCCCGGCCGATCAGCAGCTTGCCGACCGGGCCGAACTTGCGCGTGTGCGTGAGGGGATAGCCAGGCTCCCGTCCGCAATCCGCGAACCGCTGATCCTGCGCACCATCGAAGGGCTGACGCAGGCCGAGACTGCCGAGATCCTGGGTATCAGTGAAAAGGCGGTCGAAACGAGGCTTTACCGCGCCAGGAGCAAACTGACGGAATATCTGAGGGATTGAGCAACGTGGTGCGTATCATCAGCACACCATTTGACGGATACCCGGATATGAATGCCTCTACCGTTTCGCGGCGCAGCCTTTTGCGCGGGGCTGCCATCACCGGCAGCGGCCTTGCGCTTGCGCCGCTATTTCCGGCCTGGGCGCGCAGCGGCACGTTGGGGATGGGGGGCATGGGCGTCTCGAACGCCGATTCCCAGGTTTTGAGCGGGGACCACATCGCCCTGACCATTGGCGACGCGCATTTTTCGGTGGGCGGCAAGACTGGCCATGCCTGCACCGTCAACGGCACCGTGCCGGGGCCGATCATCCGGTTGAAAGAGGGTCAGCAGGTTCGCCTGGCCGTCACCAACACGCTGGCCGAGGATTCCTCGATCCATTGGCACGGCGTGCTTTTGCCGTTCCAGATGGACGGCGTTCCCGGTGTCAGCTTTCCGGGGATCAAGCCGGGCCAGACCTACAATTACGAATTCGAGGTCAAGCAGTCGGGCACCTACTGGTATCACAGCCATTCGGGGATGCAGGAGGCGATGGGCCAATATGGGGCCATCGTCATCGACCCGGCAGGCGCCGATCCCGTTGCTTGCGACCGCGAGCACGTGATCGTGCTGTCCGACTGGAGCTTCATGGATCCGATGGAACAGCTGCGGAAATTGAAGGCGATGGGCGGCTATTTCAACCACAACAAGCAGACGCTCGCCGGACTGCTTGCGGGCAAGGATCAATCGCAAGCCGACCGCGCGATGTGGGGCAGGATGCGGATGGACCCGACCGACATCGCCGACGTCAATGGATCGACCTATACTTATCTGATCAACGGGCATGGCAGTCTGGAAAACTGGACGGGGCTGTTCGCGCCCGGCGAACGAGTCCGGCTGCGGATCATCAACGCTTCGGCCATGACCAACTTCAACGTCCGGTTGCCCGGCTTGCCCATGACCGTCGTTGCGGCGGACGGCCAGCATGTCCAACCGGTCGAAACCGACGAGTTTCAGATCGCCATCGCCGAAACCTATGATGTCATCGTCCAGCCCAAGGGCGATCAGGCTTACGGCCTCATCGCCGAAGCCATCGACCGCTCAGGCCAGTGCCGCGCCACGCTTGCACCGCGCATGGGGATGGTGGCAGCTATTCCGCTCATCCGCGCACGCCCGCTCCTGACGATGAAGGACATGGGCATGGGCGATATGGATATGAGCGCGGGCGGCGGCGATATGGCCGGAATGGACATGAGCGCCATGGGACACAACATGGGCTCGATGAAGATGCGCGATCCCTCGGTCGCGCCGCAAGTCAAGATGGGGCCGGGCGTGGCAACGCTGTCGCCGATGCCGATCGATCGCACCGGCGAGCGCCCGACCGGTCTCGAGAAAGTCGATCACCGCGTCCTGACGTATCACGATCTCAAGTCGCTTGCCCCCAATGCCGACACCCGCAAGCCGTCGCGGGAAATCGACCTGCACCTGACCGCCAACATGGAACGCTATATGTGGTCGTTCGACGGAGTGAAGTTCAGCGAGGGGACCGAGCCGATCGCGTTCCGGCACAATGAGCGGGTGCGCGTGAACCTCCTCAACGACACCATGATGCCGCACCCGATCCACCTTCACGGCCATTTCTTCGAGGTCGTTACCGGCAACCCCGGCCATCACCCGGTCAAGCACACCGTCAATGTCCTGCCCGGCGGCAAGGCATCGTTCGATCTGACCGCCGACGCGCTGGGCGACTGGGCGTTCCACTGCCATATGATGCTGCACATGATGACGGGAATGTTCCGCGTCGTCACGGTGCGGCACGCGGAGGGCGCGGCATGAAATTGCCGCTGCTCGCCACGGTCGCCGCCTTTGCGCTGTCATCGCCTGCCGCTGCGCAGATGGACATGACCATGCCGGGGATGAAAATGCCACCGGCACCACCCACTGCTCCGCCTCCCGCATCGAACGAACACGATATGCCATCGATGCCCGGCATGGATATGCCGAAGCCGGAGGCACCCGTCACGGCCGATCCGCATGCCGGTCACGACATGGCGGACATGGGATCGGCCGACAGCGAGATCGGCACGACGCCGGCCCCGGCACCCCCCACCGATCACGCCGCCGATGCGGTGTTCGGCGCGGCGC
>JAYUBN010000070.1:0-6514 GCA_043740855.1 Sphingomonadales bacterium
ATGAAGCCGGTCTTGGGCACGCCGACCGGGACCGGGGTAGGCCCGGTCGGCGGGATCGCGACGCAAACGCCGAGCGCGAAGATCTCCGGGAAGGCCGGGCTGCGCTGGTGCTTGTCGATCAGGATGAAGCCGCGCGGATTGGTGAGCCCGGCGACCCCACGCACCGCGGCAACCCCGCGGAACGCCGGCAGCATCATGGCGAATTTGAAGGGCACGTCGTGGGTTTTGCGCACCGCGCCATCCTCGCCGACTTCCTCGACAGCCATCGTGCTCTCGGTCACCTCCTTCACCTTGGCGTTGGTGATCCAGGCGATGTGATGCTGGCGCATCTCGCTTTCCAGCAGCCCCTTGGTGTCGCCCACGCCATCCAGCCCGAGATGCCCGACATAGGGTTCGGAGGTCACAAAGGTCATTTTCACCTTGTCGCGTAGCTTGCGGCGGCGCAGTTCCGTATCAAGCATGAAGGCAAATTCATAGGCCGGGCCGAAGCAGGACGCGCCTTGCACCGCACCGACAACGATCGGGCCCGGGTTGCGGCAAAATGCCTCAAACGCGTCGTGCGCCTCCGCCGCGTGATCGGTGCGACAGACCGATACCGTATGACCCTGTGGCCCGAGACCAGAAATTTCGTCGAACGCTAGATCGGGGCCGGTGGCGATCACCAGATAGTCGTAGGGCAGCACGGTATCGTCGTTCAGCACCAGTCGGCGCGCGTCAGGCTCGACCCGCTTGGCGCCCTGGGTGATAAAAACCGCGCCCTTCTTCTTCATCACCGGCACCAGATCGACCTCGATCTGACCCGGCTTGCGCCACCCAAGCGCGACCCACGGGTTGGATGGGGTGAAGGAGAAATTCGCCTGCTCACCAACCACTGTCAGCCGGTCTACCGGGCGCAGTTGTTCCGCGATTTCGTACGCTGCCAGGGTGCCGCCCAGTCCCGCCCCGAGGACGATGATTTCCGCCATCTTTCGCTCCCAAACTCGGTCACTGTGCTTGACTATATATTCGTAACTCCGTAGATACGCAAGTATGAAAATACAGCCTGAAACCATGTCCGCAGCGGCCTGCCAGGCGAGCGAGTTGCTCAAGACCCTCGGCAACCCGCATCGCCTGATGATCTTGTGCCAATTGGTCGAGCAGGAACGCTCGGTCGGGCAACTGGCGAGCATGATAGGCATTCGCGACTCAACCCTGTCCCAGCATCTGGCGCTGTTGCGGCGCGAAGGTCTGGTGCAGCCGCGCCGCGATGGCCAGACGATCTGGTACTCGCTCGCCAGCCATCAGGCCCGCGAAGTGCTGGAAACATTGTACCGGATTTTCTGTGCGCCCCAGCCCACCCTTACGGAGGCATGAAGTCGATGCGCTTTCCCCTTGTCCTCCTGGCCATGCTGGTCACGACGCCGACCGTTGCGGCGCCGGATATCACCGTAACCGCCACCCAGATCGCCGATCAGAAAGCGGTACTGGCGACGGTCGAAAGCCTCAACGTCGTGCCGGCGCGCGCGCGGGTCGGCGGCATGGTTGGGCAGCTTGCCATCAAGGCCGGCGATCAGGTCCATGCCGGCCAGGTGATCGCGGTGGTGGCCGATGCGAAGCTGCTGCTGCAGATCGCGGCGATCGACGCCCAGATCGTCGGGCTGCAAGCCTCCCTCGCCCAGGTGCAGGCCGATCTTGTCCGTGCCGAAACGCTCGCCCGACAGGGCTCCGGCACACGGGTGGCGATGGATCAGGCGCGAACGGCGTCCGACGTCGCCAATGCGACGTTGCGGGCCCGTATCGCCGAACGATCGGTGATCCGCCAGCAGGCGGCCGAAGGTGACGTCCTGGCGCCAGCCGATGGCAAAGTGCTGCATGTCCCGGTCACCGATGGCAGCGTCGCGTTGCCAGGTGACAGCATCGCCATCGTCGCCCAGCAATCCTATGTGCTGCGCCTGCGCGTGCCGGAAAGCCACGCGGGCTATATCAAGCAGGGCGACCCGGTCCGGCTCGACACCACCGGGCGCGGCGACGGCAAACCCGCTTTCGGCACCATCACCCTGGTCTATCCCCGCATCGAAGATGGCCGCGTCGTCGCCGATGCCACCATGCCGGACCTTGCCAATTACTTCGTCGGCGAACGTGTGCCGGTGTGGATCGGGGTGGCGCCGCGTACCAGCTTCGTCATCCCCGACCGCGCCATCATCACCCGCTTCGGGCTCGATTATGTCCGTCGTCGCGTCGGCGGGGCCATCCTCGAAACCCCGGTGCAGCGTGGCCGCGCCATGCCGACAGCGGCCATGCCGGACGCGGTTGAAATCCTGTCCGGCGTTGCCGCCAACGACGTGCTGGTGCAGCCATGAAGCAGGAACGCGGCCTGTCCGGCGGACTTACCGCGGCGACCATCCGGTCCCCGCTGACGCCACTTTTCCTGATCACCGCCATCATCGCCGGGATGATCGCGTTAATGGTGATCCCGCGTGAAGAAGAACCTCAGATCAGCGTACCGATGGTCGATATCATCGTGTCGGCCAATGGACTGCGCGCCGCCGATGCGACCGAACTGGTGACCAAGCCGCTGGAAACCATCGTCAAGGCGCTGACCGGGGTTGAGCATGTCTATAGCCAGACCCAGGATGACAGCGTCATCGTCACTGCCCGCTTCCTGGTCGGCACCAATGAGGACGATGCGGTGCTTCGGGTGCAGGAACGCATCCGCGCCAATCTCGACCGCATTCCCGCCGGCATTCCCGAGCCGCTGATCGTGCGGCGCGGCATCAATGATGTCGCGGTGGTGGTGCTGACCCTGTCGCCCAAACCGGCGGCCGCGTCGCGCTTTACTGACAAGGACATGTTCGACCTCGCCGGCAAGTTGCAAACCGAGCTCACCAAGGTCGAAAATATCGGCAACAGCTATATCGCCGGCAGCAGCGCCGAGGAAATCCGGGTCGAGCCGGACCCCGAACGGCTCGCGCGCTACGGCATTACCTTGCAGCAACTGATCGGTAAATTGCGCGACGCCAACCGGGCTTTTGTCGCCGGCAACGTGCGCGATGGCGGGGTGAGCCGGGTGGTGGCCGCCGGGCAGACCTTGCAGGGTATCTCTGATATCGGGCTGCTGCTGGTCGGCGCCCGTGATGGCCGCCCGGTTTATGTCCGCGACGTAGCATCGGTGGTGGTCGGACCATCAACCGCTGAAGCCCGCGCCTGGACCATGACGCCATCGGCCAACGGCCTGCAACGCGTGCCGGCGGCAAGCCTTGCGCTGGCCAAGCGCGCCGGCGCCAATGCGGTCGTGGTGTCCCAGGCGATTCTTGCCCGGGTGGCATCGTTGCGGGGCCGGCTAATCCCCGATGATGTGGCGGTCGAGGTCACCCGTGACTACGGCCAAAGCGCCAGCGACAAGGCAGATGAACTGCTGTTCCATCTCGCGCTGGCGACGATCTCGATTGTTGTGCTGATCGCCTTTGCGATCGGCTGGCGCGAGGCGCTGGTGACCCTGGTGGTGATCCCGACGACAATTTTGCTGACCATGCTGGCCGCGCATCTGATGGGCTACACGATTAACCGGGTCAGTCTGTTCGCGCTGATTTTCTCCATCGGAATTCTGGTCGATGACGCGATTGTGGTGGTCGAAAACATCGCCCGCCACTGGGGCATGGCGGACGGGCGCAGCCGGATGGATGGCGCGATCGATGCGGTGGCGGAAGTTGGCAATCCAACGGTCGTGGCCACGCTGACCGTGATCGCGGCGCTTCTGCCCATGCTGTTCGTATCCGGGCTGATGGGGCCGTACATGGCACCGATCCCGGTGAACGCGTCGGCGGCGATGCTGTTTTCGTTTTTCGTTGCCATGGTGATCGCGCCATGGCTGATGTTGAAGCTCGCGCCCGCCTCAGCGCCGAGCCATCACGCCCATGACGAAGGCTGGCTTGGCCGCGGCTATCGCCGCATAGCCGGGCCGGTGGTGCAGACCAAACGCCGCGCGCGGATTTTTCTGTTGGTGGTTGCCGGCGCCACAATTGCGATCTGCATCACCTTCTACACCGGCCAGGTGACGGTGAAGCTGCTGCCGTTCGACAACAAGTCCGAATTGCAGGTGGTGCTGAACCTGCCTGCCGGGGCAACCCTTGAAGATACCGAGCAAACCCTGTTCGCGGCAGCAGCGATTGCTGGCGGCCTGCCCGAACTGCAATCGGTGCAGGCCTATGCCGGCACCGCGGCGCCGTTCAACTTCAACGGCCTGGTGCGGCATTCCTTCATGCGCCGGTCGCCGGAACTGGGTGATCTGCAGATCAATCTCTCCCCGAAAGACGCCCGCAAGCGCGCCAGTCATGGCATCGCGCTCGATCTGCGAAAACGCCTCGCGGTGCTGAAACTGCCCGAGGGCAGCACGCTGCAAGTCGTCGAAGTCCCGCCCGGACCACCGGTGCTGGCGACCTTGCTCGCCGAAATCTATGGCCCGGACACCGCCACGCGCCGCGCGGTCGCCGCCGAGGTTAAAAAGATCTTCACCAGCGTGCCGTTCATCGTCGATGTCGGTGACAGCTACGGCCTGCCGCGTCCGCGCCTGCGGCTGGTGATCGACCAGGAACAGCTCGACCATTTTGGCGTCGAGCAAGGCGATGTCGCCGATACCATCCAGTCTTTGTTCGGCCATCTCCGCATCGGTACCTCGTATCGCGGCCCCGAACGCGCGCCGATCGACATCGTTGTCGGCCTGCCGAAGCGTGACCTGAACTGGAACGAACGCCTCGCCGCCACCCCGGTCCCGGCCAATACACGGCCAGGCAGCCAGGCGGTGGTGGAACTCGGGCAGTTGGTGCATGCCACGACCGAACTTGGGTCCCAGGTCTTGTTCCGCCGCGATGGGGTGTCTGCCGACCTGGTGCTGGGTGAATTGGCGGGCGCCTACGAATCGCCAATTTACGGCATGTTGGAGGTCAATCGCCGCATTGCCGCGCATGATTGGAAAGACCTCCTCAAGCCAGAAATCCGCTTGCGCGGCCAGCCGATGGATGAAACCAAACCGGCCTTGCTGTGGGATGGCGAATGGGAAATCACCTACGTCACCTTTCGTGACATGGGCGCGGCGTTCGGGGTGGCGATCTTGGGCATCTATATCCTGGTTGTCGCCCAGTTCCGCAGCTTCAAACTGCCGCTGGTGATCCTGACGCCGATCCCGCTGACTTTGCTCGGCATCGTGCTCGGCCACTGGATGCTCGGCGCACCGTTTACCGCGACCTCGATGATCGGCTTCATCGCTCTTGCGGGGATTATCGTGCGCAATTCGATCCTGCTGGTCGATTTCATCCGCCATAACGCGACGCCGGGGGCGACGGTGCGGGAAATTGTGCTTGATGCCGGGGCGATCCGCTTCAAGCCGATCCTGCTGACCGCGCTTGCCGCGATGATCGGGGCAGGAACGATCCTGTCCGACCCAATTTTTCAAGGGCTGGCGATTTCGCTACTGTTTGGCCTGGCGTCTTCGACCTTGCTGACGGTGCTGGTGATTCCGGCGATTTATGTGGTGATGAAGGGAGAGGGGTAAGGAAGGTCCTCCTCGTTTTCCTCTGTCCACCCGAGAATCCCAAAATCAAGTCGATCTTATACCAAGCGCCCGAATGAATGACCGTTCCAGTCATTCGGGCGCTTGGTATTGCGCACCGGGTTGGCGGGCGGCGGTGCGCGAAACAAAGGCTTATACTAGGCGCCGTTAACCCATTCTTCATGGGTCAACATCAAGGGCGCTTGGTATGATACCAATCAGCGTAAATTTTGACTCTTCCAAAATTTCGCCGATTGGTATCGCGCGCCGGATTGGCCGGCGGCGGCGCGCCAAACAAAGACGAATACCGACCCGCGTTGACCCATTCCTCATGGGTCAACAATTATGCGGGTTGGTATGACACGATTGTCTTCAGCCGCTCAAACAGATTTGTCCCCGCCTGGAGATTCGCGCGAGCGTGTTGTCTGTCGTGATTGGCGGCCGCATCGCGCAGGCACTGGACGGCCATGACTTCCCAGCCCAGAATAATTTGCCGGGCATCCAAAACCAGATTGACGCGAACGTTTACCTGGCCAGGGCACGGCGTCGGATCCCCGGTATCCATCGCAATCCTGTAGTAGAATTTCGGCGCGTAGAAGCCGAGCGGCTGATGCGGTATTTGCACATCATTTGCCGCGTAGAGCGTGCGTATCTCATCGAGGCTGAGTGTGTCCGAAACCGCGATCGCGCCGCTCTGAACAACGAACTCGACCTGCGGCGGCGGTGGTTCCGGACACGCCGCAGCCAACTGCGGACCTTGTATCATGCCGACCAGCAGCGCGGTTAGGGCGGTTAGGGCGGTTAGCATCCGCCCTTCCCTGCGTTACGCCGTCTTTGCAAAACCTGTTTCCTGAGATCAGGGCTTTGCCGGATGCGCCTTCTGCCAGGCCGTCATTTCGGCGATCTCCTTCTCCTGGGCTGCGATGATGCCCTGGGCAAGGGCCCGCAAAGTGGGGTCCTTGCCGTATTGCAGCTCGATCTTCGCCATAT
>JAYUBN010000071.1:0-1908 GCA_043740855.1 Sphingomonadales bacterium
TGCGCACCATGGCGCTGACGGAATGACCAAGATTGGGCCCAGGGAAATCGATCCCGAGTTTGGTGCGGATGGCACTGCCGGCGCCGTCGCACGCCACCATAAAGCGGGCACGCACGGTGCCCGCACCATCGCCAATGAGTTCGGCGGTGACGCCATCGTCGTCCTGGGTGAAGCTTTCACAGCGCGTTCGGTAACGCAGATCGACCCTTCCGGTTGCAAGCACTGCCTTCGCCAGCAACGGGTCGAATAAATGCTGCGGGCATTTGCGCAGAATTTCCGCCGCCCCTGGTGGCAGAGCGCGATCCTGTGCCGACGCCATTTGCTCGCGCCCCAGCACAAACCCGTTCATTGCGGTGACGTAAAACGTGTCGCGCGGTGCATCGGCTGGGAAGCCGCAATTGGCCACCGCATCGCGAATGCCCCACCGCCGGCAAAACTCCATCGTGCGTTCATTCAACGTGCCGGCCTTGGCAAGCAGCACCAGCGCAGTGCCGGCATCCTGCTCGATCACCATCGAACGCTGCCCGTGCCAGGCGAGGTCGAGCGCCAAGGCCAGCCCGACCGGGCCACCGCCGACGATCAGCACCGGGGTTTCGGTCATTTACGTGTTCCTTGCAGCCAGGACCCGCGATATTGGGTGTCACGGGCGCGTTTCAGTCCGTCCACGCCCTCGCTTTTCAGGATATCCTCGAAGAACCGCCCGTCCGGTGCCCGCGCTGCCGAGGTCATCGATTTGGTAATGGCATCATGCGCGCGGCCAACCAGGCGGCCGGCGGCGCGGCCGGTCACTTCAGCGACGTTATTGATGGCGATCTTGTTAAGCAGCATCCCTTCCCGCGGCAGCCGGGCGATCCGCCAGGCGAGGTCGGTGGCGCGGGCCAGCAGTTCATCTGCCGGCTCCACCGTCAATACCAGGCCAATCGCTGCGGCGCGCGATGCCTCGATCAATTCCCCGGTCATGATCAGGAACTTGGTCCACGCCTGGCCGATCACCGGCACCAAATCGGTCGCCCCCGGATGGCCGATGCGGCCTTCGATCAGCCCGAAGCGGGCATCGTCGCCGGCGATCACAATGTCGCATTGGGCAATGAAGCCCAACGCGGTGCTGAGGCACAACCCATTGACGGCGGCCAGCACCGGTTTGTGGGCACCGCGTACGGCGGCCTGGAAGCGCAAAATCTCCTCATTCAGCAAATGGTTGGATAGCGGGGTTTCCGGCCCGGCCGCGCCAATGCCGCCGAGATCGCCACCGGCGCAGAACGCCCGCCCGGTTGCCGAAATCAGGATCGCGCCAACAGCCGGATCGGCATCTGCGACCGCGATGGCGCGGGCGATCTCGTCGCGACTGGAACCGGGGCCGAAACCGAGCGCGTTGAGCTTGTCCGGGCGGTTGAGCACCAGATGGGCGACGCCGTCGGTCGTTGCGAGTGTGATATGGGTGAAGTCGGTCATGGCCGTTGTCTCGCCCATGGAATGGTGATCCGCGCCACCCAGCGCACGATCAAGGAAAACACGTGGCCAAGCAAGGCAACAACACAAATGCCGACATACATCCTGTCGGCCTGGAACAGCGACCAGGAATGCCAGATGCGTTAGCCGATGCCGACATCGGCCTGGACGAACTCGACGCCGACGATCACCAGCACCGCTGTGCCGATCGACAGCCGCATGGCCACGAATAATTGCGGGAGCATCGCCGGCCAGATCACGTGGGCGAACATCTGCCAGCGCCCGGCGCCGAATGACCGCGCGGCTTCGCGATAGCTTTCTGGAATGGTCATCACCGCTTCCATGCAGGTGATCCACACGAGAAAGAACACTGTCATCCCGACCAGCAGCACGTTGGGCAATTCGCCCAGCCCGAAAATCAGCAGCAGCAATGGCAGCAGCGCGAGCTTCGGCACGGTA
>JAYUBN010000072.1:0-6427 GCA_043740855.1 Sphingomonadales bacterium
GCAAGCGGGCGCGGGCGGAGCGCTGGAACCTCTGCGGCCATCCCGACGCGCGGGGCCAGCGTGGCGCGGGCCAGACCCGATCGGTCGATCGCCTCGCCAACCAGGGTATAAGCGCGCAGCTCCATCGGGGTGATGACGGCGTCATAAGTCTCGGCAACGCCAATCTGAAACTCGTCCACCTCCACCGGCATCACGTTTTGCCCATCGGCCTGAACGATGGTGAGCCGCAAGCCGGGAATTCGGACATTGAACGTCGTCATCGACGATGCGTTGATGACGCGCAGCCGTACGCGCTGACCGGGGGTAAACAGCGCGGTCCAATTGTCACGTGGGCCATGCCCGTTGACCAGATAGGTGTAGGCGGGCCCGGTGGCGTCGGAAATATCGGTGGGGTCCATCCGCATCCTGCCCCACTCGATGCGGTCCTTTTGTGGCTGATCATCTCCGGACAACAGTCCGGCCAGCGTCTGGCGCTGATAGTTGAAATGCCCGGGATCGACCTTCATGTTGCGGAAAATGGTCTCCGGGCTGATCTGGCTGTGGTCGGACAGCACGATCACGTGTTCCCGATCGGACTGTACAGGATCGGCGTCAGCCGGGTCGATCACGATCGGTCCATAATGGCCGAGCTGCTCCTGCAGGCCGGAATGGCTATGGTACCAATAGGTGCCGTTCTGCTTGATCGGAAATTCGTAGAGGAAGCTCGATCGAGCCTTGATCCCGGGAAAGGAAATGCCGGGCACCCCGTCAAACTGCGGCGGCACAAGCAGCCCATGCCAGTGGATCGAGCTGTCCTCGTCGAGGTCGTTAAAGATTTTGAGGCGCACATTCTGCCCTTCGCGCAACCGGATCAGGGGCGCGGGCACGGTGCCGTTAATGCCGATTGCCCTGGATGAACGACCATCGATCATCATCGTCTGATGCGCGATCCGCAGGGTAATGTCGTTGCCGGTGACGGTCGGCAAGGGGGGGGCGGAAAGCCCTGTCGAATTGGTCTGCGCCCATGCCGGCAGATAGGCCGACAGTGCCAGCCCGCCACCCGCCAGGGCTGCCGCGCGTAGCATCTGGCGGCGGTCGATGATGCGGCTCATATGATCCTCAAGGCTCTGGAATGGAACTGTTCCCCGGCTTTGATACGCGGTGCGCCGCGTTACCCCTCAACGCCCGCCCAATCTCTCCACCAGTTTCGCGCGCGCGCGATAGAGCCGGGTCTCGACTGCTTTTTCGCTGATCGACAAGATGGCGGCCGTTTCAGCCTGGCTGAGCCCTTCGATCGTTCGTAACACCAATGACTCCTTCAGCGCGTTGGGCAAGCTGGCGATGGCTTTGGTCACGCGGGCCAGTTCCTGCCTGTCGCCGGTTGCATTTTCGGCCCCTACCTGCTGGTCCTCCACAGCCTCCGCCTCGGTACCTATGGCCATAGCGAAAGTCAGGAAACGGCGAACGGTCCGCTTGCGTCCCCAATCCCGGCATTTGTTGATGGCAATCGCCGACAGCCACGCGCGCATGGACCGGCCGCCGTCATAGCGGGGCATCGCCTGGTGGGCAGCAACGAACGTCTCTTGCAACAGGTCCAGCGCCTCGTCGGTTTCGCCGACGCAGCCTCGAACCAAGCGGAAAATCGCATGGCGATGGCGGCGCATGATCTCGGCAAAGGCGGCTTGCCGCCCAGCGATGCTGAGCGTCGCCAGTTCCCCCTCGGATAGGGCGGTCCAGTCAAGGCTCACGCGCCAGAACTCAATGGGCGTCGTCGGTGAGCACCTTCACCACCGCTTGATCAAACGGCCCGGACTGGTTGGGCCGGAGGAGCTGCCGCATCGTAAATATGTGCGCAAGCGTTGCCTTTTGCAGCTCGCCCATGACGGCGTGGCTCTGATCGACCGCTGCGGCGACAGCTGGCCCGTACCCGTGCTCCGCTTCGATCGCTGCTGCCAAACGCGCATTGTCCGCGCGCAACTCCAATTCGTACGCGCGCTGCTGTACCGCGAATTGGCCTTCCAGGGTTTTGAGCCGCGCCTGCTGATCCGGGTCCAGCGCCAGCTTGTGATGCAAAAGCTCGTGCAGCTCGGCGCCGGGCTGCGCCGACGCGGGGAAAAGCGCGCGACCGACGAATACGCCGCCTGTTGCCGCAATGAAGCAGGTAATTACGGACAACATCAAGCGAACCTGACCACTCATGGCGCGCTGACCAAAAGGGTCGAGGGCGCGAGCGGCGAGACTGCTGCCAACGGCGATAGCGGCGATACCAGACCCGTCTGCCCGGCGGGGATCCGGGCGCCCACAATGCCCATGACAAGCGCTGCGGCGATAGTCATGGCACCAACCCTGATGCTGGCGCTCGCGGCAGGACGAGCGGCGATGCGGGCAAACACCCCCGCTTCGATCATATCGAGACCGGCAGGCACAGGTGCTTGCGCCAGCCTCATCAGCACTGCTTCCAAATTGTCCATATCGTCCACTCCACCCTGTCTAACACAGGTTACGCGCGCGAAGCTGCTATCCCTTAACATCGGGGCGCTGAGGAACAATCGGACGGGCTACGTAATAAAGACAAGGCATCTAATCTGCTGACGGGATGTCGGATTGAAGGAGCTTCTCGCCATGAATGACCCTCACAGCCATCTACAAACCGGGACCGATCCGGTGTGCGGGATGGTGATCGATCCGGCGACAACAGCACATCATTTCGAACACGCCGGTCGTACTTACCATTTTTGCAGCGCCGGGTGTCGGACCAGGTTCGTCGCCGATCCGGACGTCTATCTACGCGGCAAGCCTGGTTCTCGGCCAACGGCGACGACAGGCATGATGTGGACGTGCCCGATGCACCCGCAAATACGCCGGGAAGGGCCGGGAACCTGCCCGATCTGCGGGATGGCGCTCGAACCGGAAGAACCCTCGCTCGACGATGCGCCCAGCCCCGAGCTGGTTGATTTCACCCGCCGATTGTGGGTGGCGGGTGTGCTGACCGTGCCATTGCTCGCAGTCTCGATGTTTGCCGAAATGCTGATGATTCACATCGTCAGCCCGGCGATCTCGCCCTGGGTCCAGCTGGCCCTCACCGCGCCGATCGTGTTGTGGGCAGGTGGTCCTTTTTTCTTCCGGGGATGGACCTCGGTGCGCACCGGCCATCTCAATATGTTCACGCTGATCTCGATCGGGGTTGGCGCAGCGTTCTTTTACAGTGTGGTCGCAACGCTCGCTCCGGGTATCTTCCCTGCAACGTTCCGTGCGCAAGCTGGAATGGTGCCCGTCTATTACGAAGCGGCCGGGGTCGTCGTGACGCTGGTGCTGCTGGGACAAGTGCTTGAACTGCGTGCCAGGGCCGCGACAGGACGAGCGATCCGCGCGCTGCTGGACTTGACCCCCAAGACCGCGCACCGCGTTGGCCGCGACGGCGCCGAGGAAGACGTCAGCCTGTCCGCTGTGGCCGCCGGGGACCGGCTGCGGGTTCGTCCCGGCGAAGCGATCCCGGTCGATGGCGTGGTGGTCGAGGGCCGCTCATCGGTCGATGAATCAATGCTCACCGGGGAAGCTGCGCCGGTCCTGAAGGAAATGGATGCGACGGTCACCGGGGGCACCGTCAATGGCACCAGCAGTCTGGTCATGGAGGCACGCGCGGTCGGCGCAGATACGATGCTGGCGCGCATTGTCCGCATGGTGGCCGATGCGCAGCGCAGCCGCGCACCAATCCAGGCGGTCGCCGATCGTGTCTCGGGCTGGTTCGTCCCGCTGGTCCTGCTCATCGCCGTCGTGACGTTCGTCGTATGGTCGCTGGTTGGCCCTGAACCGCGCATGGGCCATGCCCTGCTGAATGCCATCGCCGTACTGGTGATCGCTTGCCCGTGTGCGCTCGGGCTCGCGACGCCGATGTCGATCATGGTAGGGACAGGGCGTGGGGCGCAGGCCGGAGTGCTGATCAAGAACGCCGAAGCCCTGCAAGGGCTGGAAAAGGTCGATACGCTTGTCATCGACAAGACTGGCACGTTGACCGAAGGCAAGCCCAGACTGGTTGCCATCGCGGCGACGGGCCCGATCGGCCAGGACGAACTGCTTGCTCTGGCTGCGGCGGTAGAGGGACAATCCGAACATCCGCTTGCCCATGCGATTGTCATGGCAGCCAAGGAGAAGGGGCTGGCTCTGGGCGCGGTTGCAGGCTTCACTTCACAAACCGGGCTGGGCGTCACCGCCAGTGTCAACGGCCGCCAGGTCGTGATTGGCAATGCTGCGCAGATGAACCGGATCGCGGTTGATCCCGTCCCGCTCGATGAAACCGCCGATCGACACCGGCGCGAAGGCGCGGGCGTCATGCTGATCGCGGTCGACGGGCAGCTTGCCGGGCTGCTGGCGGTCGCTGATCCGGTCCGTGCCAATGCCGCAGAAGCGATTGCAGCGCTGCGCCAGGAATGCCTGCGTGTCATCATGCTGACCGGTGACAACCGCACGACGGCCGATGCAGTGGCGCGCGCCGTGGGCGGGCTCGATGATGTACGCGCTGACCTTCGACCCGAAGACAAGGCCCGGATCATCGCAGAGCTGAAAGCAGGAGGTGCGCGGGTGGCAATGGCCGGCGACGGCATCAACGACGCGCCAGCGCTGGCAGCGGCCGACGTGGGCCTGGCAATGGGTACAGGGACGGACGTGGCCATCGAAAGCGCCGGCATAACGCTCACACGCGGTGATCTTTCAGCTATCGTGCGCGCTCGCCGGCTTGCCCACGCGACGATGCGCAATATCCGGCAGAACCTGTTTTTCTCGTTCGTGTTCAACGGCATCGGCGTGCCGGTGGCGGCCGGGGTGCTTTATCCTGTGGTGGGCATTCTGCTCTCGCCGATGCTGGCAGGCGCCGCCATGGCGCTGTCGTCCGTCACCGTCGTGCTGAACGCGCTGCGCCTGAATACAGTGAAGCTGTGATTGTTCCGGGCCGGGTTTCGTTTTCGCGATGGTGCAAAAAGGGGCGCAATTACAGAGCGTGGTCGCCCCGCATAGGTGAAAAAGGGGTTGACCCAACTTTATAATACGATATTTCTATATTTATAGAATAATCGGATATTGATATGGATTCAGCTGAAATCATCCGCAGCCTTGCGGCACTCGCACAAGAGCACCGGCTTGCTGCCTTTCGCCTGCTGGTGCAGGCCGGGCCTGACGGCATGGCTGCTGGTGCTATCGGGGAAGCGGTGGGCGCAGTGCCATCGTCCATGAGTTTTCACTTGGCGCAATTAGCCCATTCCGGCCTGATCACCCAGCGCCGACAGGGTCGCTCGATCATCTATGCGGCTGACTTTGCCGCGATGAACGCCTTGATGGGCTATCTCACCGAGAATTGCTGTGGCGGCGTGCCATGCACCGGCGATGTCGCCTGCATCCCGCAAACCGCAATCACGAAGGATGTCGCATGAAGCGTTTTCGTGTGCACGTCGGGGTGGAAAACCTCGAAACCTCGATCGTCTGTAATTGCGGGCTGGTCGGGGCTGATCCCGCCGTCGCCAAATGCAGCGATGCCGAATGGATGCTTGATGGTCCTCCATTCGAACAGGGCAGCTGGCGGATTGCTCTGGCGATGACCTGCTGATGCCTGTTGCCCTGTTGATCTTCGTCATCACCATCGCACTCGTTATCTGGCAACCCAGGGGCCTGGGCATCGGGTGGACCGCCATGGCTGGTGCAGCCGCCGCGTTGTTGACAGGCGTGATCTCGTTCTCGGATGTACCGGTGGTCTGGCATATCGTGTGGAACGCCACCGGCGCTTTTGTGGCAATCATCATCATCAGCCTGTTGCTCGACGAAGCCGGTTTTTTCGAATGGGCCGCCCTTCATGTTGCCCGCTGGGGCAATGGGCATGGCCGCCGATTGTTCGCTTTGGTCGTACTGCTGGGCGCGGCAGTGTCATCGCTGTTCGCCAATGATGGCGCCGCGCTGATCCTGACGCCCATCGTCATCGCCATGCTGCGAGCGCTGGGATATGGGCCCAAACCGACGCTTGCCTTCGTCATGGCAGCGGGCTTCATTGCTGATACCGCGAGCCTGCCGCTCGTTGTTTCCAATCTGGTCAACATCGTTTCGGCCGACTTCTTCGGGATCGGCTTTGCCCACTACGCCTCGGTGATGGTACCGGTCGATCTGGTGTCAATTGTCGCCACGCTCGGTGCGCTGTTCCTGTTCTTCCGCCGCGATATTCCCGCCACCTACGATGTTTCACAACTCCGCGTGCCCGGCGCGGCAATCCGGGACATGGCCACCTTTCGCGCCGGCTGGGTGGTGCTGTGCGGCCTGCTCGCAGGCTTCTTCATCCTCGATCCGCTCGGGGTGCCTGTCAGTGCCGTGGCGGCAGCCGGCGCGATACTGTTGCTTGCGATCGCGGCACGCGGTCACGTCATCGAGACGCGGCGCGTGGTCCGGGGAGCGCCATGGCAGGTCGTGGTCT
>JAYUBN010000073.1:0-1889 GCA_043740855.1 Sphingomonadales bacterium
GTTTTGTCGGCGATATAGCCACCGGTCAGCACCCCGAGGGCGGAGGCGAACATCAGCGCGCTGAGCGCCGCGTTGCCCACCGACAAAGGCGTCGCGAACCGATCCGCCAGCGCTACCACCGAGAAATTCTGCAACCCGCCCATCGACAGCGCCAGCAAGGTAAAGAAGCCGATCAGCCCGATCACCCGTGGCGTGACCAATCCTTTGGCGCTACTGGTCGCACGCGCCAGGGACCGTGGTGCGGCGGCGGGCAGGAACATCACCGGAATGGCGGCGATCGGCCCCAACAGCCCCGCCACCACCAGCGCCAATCTTGCATCGCCATAAGCGACCAGCCCGAGCAGCAGTCCGGGGGTGATGGCGCCACCCAGGAAGCCGGCGAAGGTGTGGATCGAGAACGCGCGGCCCATGCGCGCTTCGCCAATATTGGCCGATAGCAGCGCGTAGTCGGCTGGATGATAGACGCAATTGGCAAAACCCGCCGCCACCGCGGCACTGAGCAGCATCGGGTAGCTCGGCCAGATGCCCAAGGCGATGAAGGCCGCCCCGCCGAGCAGCAGCCCGACGCCGAGCACGTTGCGCGCGCCATAGCGATCAACCGCGAACCCGGTCGGGGTTTGCCCGATGACGGAGGCGATGTTGAACAAGGTCAACGCCCAGGCGAGCTCGACATATCCCACCCCAAGCTGTGCCCGCAGCAGCGGAAACAAAGGCGGGAACACGATGACATGGATGTGACTGACCAGATGGGCGCCGCAGATTTTCGCCAGCAGCTTGATCTCGGTGGGTTCGAAGCGTTTGCTCATTTCATTGCACCCGATGCAGCAAATCGGCGCCCGTTTGCAGGCGGCGGCAATTCTCGGCGGCGATCGTCAGGCTACGATCGAAGGTGCCCGATGTCAGCCAGGCAACATGCGGGGCTACCACGACATTCGGTAGCGCGAAGATCGGATGATTGGCCGCTGCTGGTTCGGTCGCAAACACATCTAATCCGGCCCCCGCCAGATGCCCGGACTGCAACGCCGCCAGCAACGCCACCTCGTCCACCAGCCCGCCGCGCGCGGTATTAATCAGGATCGCCCCTGGTTTCATCCGCGCGAAGGCCGCCGCGTTCATCATCCCAGCGGTTTCGTCGGTTTGCGGAATATGCAGCGACACAATATCCGCCTGCGCCAGCAAATCCGGCAGCGACCGACAGGCGGGGTCTGCGCTGGCGGTGCGGCTGGTATAAATCACCTCGCAGCCCATCGCCCGCAAGATCGGTGTCAAGGCGCGCGGCACCGCGCCGTTGCCGATCAGTCCGACGATCTTGCCGCCAAGCTCGCCAAAGCGATCCTGCGCCTCCGGCGTGCTGGCCCAAATCCCTTTGCGCAATCCGGCATCCAATTGCGGCAGGCGACGCAAAACCGCGAGCATCAGCAGTAACGCCATTTCCGCCACCGCCGGCGCGTTGGTGCCAGGCAGATTGCACACCGGAATCGCCCGCGCCTTGGCCGCACCAAGGTCAATCGTATTGACCCCCACGCCAATCTTCTGGATCAGCCGCAATTTCGGCGCCCCAGCAATCACCGCCGCCGAACACGGCTTCAGCACGTGCCACAGCACCTCGGCCTCCGCCATCGCGACCGCAAAGCCGGCATCATCGGCTTCCGGGCAGACCGTCACATCCAGCCCCGGCAGGACCGCGAGCCGTGCGGCAAGGGCGGGGCCGGCAGTATAATGAAATACCACCTTCATGTCTGCGGCGACCGCCCCAGCCCAGACGCCCCGGCGAACACGGCGGCCCCCCCAAGCGCTTCCTCAATCCGCAAAACCTCATTCCACTTCGCCATGCGCTCGGACCGCGTGAAGCTACCGACCTTCAACTGCCCGGTGCCCCAGCCGATCGC
>JAYUBN010000074.1:0-6371 GCA_043740855.1 Sphingomonadales bacterium
AGGCACATCTTCCTCGCCCAGCGGCTCGGGCAGGCCCAGGACGCGGGCCAGGCCATGCGGCGTCGGCACGACGAAGCGCGCAGGATGGATGAAGGCGTATAATTCCAGCAGGTCGAGTCCCGACAAATCGGGATAGCCAAGCCGGCTGGCCAACAGTGGCGCATTCAGCATCAGCATCGGCGTGTCGGCGGCGGCCATGATCGCCGCGCCCTTGCCGACCGTCGTAGTACGGGCCTGCTGGCCGCTGTCCCGCAGCCAGCACCCCGCATGGCTGATGTGAATCGCAGGAAGGGACAGGGCTGCCATGTTTTTGGCATAGAACACAAATGGAACGCGGAGCAATGGTCAAGCCATCCTTGCGGTGCCATTCTCATCCATTGCTTGCGAACTCCGGGCTTCTCCGCAAAAGGTGCAGGCATGACGCAAGCTGACCTTCTCGCCGCCGCCCAAACCTCAAAGGCCTGGCCTTTCGAAGAGGCGCGCCGGCTGGTAAAACGCTATCCGCAGGGGAAGCCGGGGCCTCAGGGCGAGCCAAACGGTGCGTCGATGGTATTCGAGACCGGCTATGGCCCGTCGGGCCTGCCGCATATCGGCACCTTTACCGAGGTGTTGCGCACTACCTTGGTGCGCCGCGCCTATGAGGCGCTGACCGGCGCGCCGACGCGGCTGATCGCGTTCAGCGACGATATGGACGGGCTGCGCAAGGTGCCCGACAATATCCCGAACGCGGCGATGCTGACCGCGCATCTTGGCCAGCCACTCAGCCGTATTCCTGATCCATTCGGCAAGTTCGAGAGTTTTGCTCATTACAACAACGCGATGTTGCGCACTTTTCTTGACCGGTTTAACTTCGATTACGAATTTGTCGCGGCCAGCCAGTGCTATAATTCCGGCGCTTTCGACGAGGCATTGCGCAGCGTACTGCGCCACTATGACGCGATCATGGCGATCATGTTGCCGACGCTGCGCGAAGAGCGGCGCAAGACCTATTCGCCAGTGCTGCCAATCAGCCCGACCAGCGGCGCGGTGCTGCAAGTGCCGATCGTGGTCGTCGATGCCGAGGCCGGGCTGATCCGCTTTGAGGACGCGGGCGAGACGATCACGCAGTGCATCTTCAAGGGCGCGGCAAAGCTGCAATGGAAGGTCGATTGGGCGATGCGCTGGGTCGCGCTGGGCGTCGATTACGAGATGTGCGGCAAGGATTTGACCGACAGCCTGACGCAATCGGGCAAAATTGCAGCGGTGCTGGGCGGGCGGCGTCCCGAGGGATTGATCTACGAGCTGTTTCTCGACGAAAAGGGTGAGAAAATCTCGAAGTCGAAAGGTAACGGCCTGACCATCGATCAATGGCTGACCTATGGCAGTGAGGAAAGCTTGGGTTTTTACCTTTATCGCGAGCCCAAGAGCGCCAAGCAATTGCACGTCGGCGTAGTGCCGCGTGCGGTTGATGAATATTGGCAATTTCGTGAAAAACTGCCGTCACAGCCGATCGAGCAACAGCTAGGCAACCCGGTCTGGCACCTGCTGCGCACCAGCGCCGATGGTGGCCCCGGCGCTGGCGACAGCCTGCCAGTCAGTTATGGTTTGTTGCTCAATCTGGTCGGCGTCATGGGCCCGAATGCGACCCGCGAACAGGTGTGGTCATACCTGGCCAATTACATTGCCGATCCCGTGCCCGCCTTGCACCCCGCGCTCGATACGCTGGTGACCAGCGCGCTGGCTTATTGTCGCGCCTTCATCGTCCCCACGCTGCATCGCCGCAAGCCCGATACCGGCGAAGCCGCCGCGCTCGCCGCGCTGGACGAAGAATTGGCGGTCACGGGCAGTGACGCAACGCCCGAGCAATTGCAGAACATCATCTATGAGATCGGCAAGGACCCCCATTACGGTTTCGAGACCCTGCGCGACTGGTTCAAGGCTCTGTACGAGACGCTGCTGGGCTCTGCGCAGGGCCCGCGCATGGGCAGCTTCATTGCGCTTTACGGGGTGGACAATACCCGCGCCCTGATCGCCGAGGCGCTGGCGTAGCGGGACATCAGCCCCATGTCCGGGCGCGATACCATTTCGTAATCACATATTTGACGCCGAGCTCTACCGGGAGCGCTGCGTGTAGCGTCCGGTCGTTCGGCGACCCATCGGCTTTGGCGTTGTTCCAGCACAGCAGGGTGCCTTGTTGCGGTGGCACGGACATGTCGAGCTGCGGAAATTCGGTAGCGCCGCCTGCCTCGACATCGTTCAGATAAATCATCGCGGTCCAACTGCGCTGGCCGCCACGGCGTTGCTGATCGGGCCAATAGGGCGCGGTCGTGACGAACCAGTCGTGATGCGCCCGAAACTCCTGCCCAGCAGTGTAGCGCTGCCCCTGGATGGTCTCGCCAAAGCTTTGGTCGATGCCCAGCAAATCGTCGATCCGCCGTTCGATCATCTGCACGAGGGGATCATCGCGCACGACATCCCCCGAATAGCTGGTGCGATAGGTGGAATGCCGCGCCTGATCGAAGGTGCTGGACGGCTGGGCCACGGCATCGACCATATCTCGAAAGCGCGCACATTCGGCAGCGCTGAGAAAATCGGCTACGCCATGAATCTCGGCGGCCTCGACGGGCACACGATAGACGCTGGGGTCGCGTTCGAGCCGGACACGGACCGCCGCGCCCTGCAACGCCAGCGCCTTGTGGTCAGCCAAATCGTAAGCCTTGCCGTGGCGCACGCAGCATCCTTGCAATCATGAGTGGGGACTGGCCTGTCGTATACGCCAGACTCTTGCACGCACCAAGCTGCTGCAAGACACCAGACACAAGTCCCCGCCCTGCTGGAGTGCGGGGCGGGGGATCTGTTGCCGGTCCACTTTCGGCATGCTTGTTGTGCTCGAAAAATGTTAAAAATGCGCGTCGGATCACATCCGATTTGCTCTGCATTCGGTTCCTACCAGAAAAAATCGTAAATGACGTCGACGGTTTGGCCCGTATATGTATTCACCAGGATGACGTCGTTGTAATACCGCACCCAGCGATAAGGTCCGTAAGCAGGCGGAAGACGATAGTCCCAGGGGTTGGAAATCCAATAATCGGAACCAAAGAATAGCGGCTGGAGATAGAATCCGACGCCGAGGCGATTATAATAATAGTCACGATACGGCGCATAATATCGGCCGACGTGGAATTCATCGCGGTTGGATTCACGATAATTGCGCCAGTCATAGCGATTATCCTGGCGCCAGCCATGGTTCCATTCGCCATCACGCTGCTGGTGTCCATAACCGCTGCCGCCGCGCCACTGGCCGTCGTTGCCGTGCCGCTCGCCGTTGTCATGGCCGCGCCATTCGCCGCCGTCATGTCCGCGGCCATCGCCGCCGTTATGCCCGTGTTTGTCGTTGCCGTCATGGCCGCGCCATTGGCCGCCATCGTTACGCCCGGCTTCGCCGTCATGACGCCACTGGCCGCCGTCGTTATGCCCGGTTTCGTTGCCGCGAGGCTGTCTCTGGTCTGAAGGCTGGCCGCGATTGAGGGGCTGAACCTGACCCGGAGTATAGTTAGGCTGTGGCATACGCGACTGCCAAGCATTAGCTGCCGGGTTGCCCGGCGCCGGTCGCGGCTGGCCGTTCCACTGGCCCGCCCCACGCCAGTTTACGCCTCGCTCCATTTGTGGGGCGGCGGCCGGGGCCGGTCGGGCGGCAGGGGCTGGGGCCGGGCGCGCGGATTGCTGTTGCTGCGGGGCGCGGTTGTCATTGCCATGATGCTCGTCCCGCTGGGCCAGCGCCGCGCCAGGCAAGGCCAGCAACGCTGTACCAAGCGCCAGAACCGTAAACTTCTCCGCGAACCGTTCTCCTGGTTTTTTTGCTATCGTCACGGCCATGACCGTTCCTCCATCTCATGCCGCGCAGGTCTGCGAAGCGTCATACCAAAATCATTAGCCGAGCCGCGATGACGGAAAACTGAACCACGCCGTTGGCTCTGGTTCAGATTTGGGGTGCAGATTTGGGGTTCAGGTTTGGGGCCATGGGGCTGAACAACACTCCAAATCAGCGCGTCAGCTTTTTATAGGCCAAAGCCGTCGGGCGGTCGGCGGCATCGCCCAGGCGGCGGCGCTTGTCTTCTTCATAGGCCTCGAAATTGCCCTCGAACCATTCGACATGGCTGTTGCCCTCAAAGGCGAGGATGTGCGTCGCCAGGCGATCGAGAAAGAAGCGATCGTGGCTGATGACCACGGCGCAACCGGCGAAATTCTCGATAGCTTCTTCGAGCGCGCGCAGTGTTTCGACGTCCAGGTCGTTGGTTGGCTCGTCGAGCAGCAACACATTGCCCCCGGCTTTCAGCATCTTGGCCATGTGGACGCGGTTACGCTCGCCGCCCGACAGCTTGCCGACGTTCTTCTGCTGGTCCTGGCCCTTGAAGTTGAACGCACCGACATAAGCCCGCGTGCTCATGTCCTGCTTGTTGACCTTCATATAGTCCATGCCGTCGGATATTTCCTGCCACACGTTCTTGGCCGGATCGAGGCGGTCGCGGCTCTGATCGACATACCCCAGCCGCACGGTCGAGCCGATATCGAGCTCGCCCGCATCGGGCTTTTCCTGGCCGGTGATGAGCTTGAACAACGTCGATTTGCCCGCACCGTTAGGCCCGATCACGCCGACGATGCCGCCCGGCGGCAAGAGAAACGACAGGTTTTCGAACAGCAGTTTGTCACCATAGGCCTTGGTCAGGTTTTTGGCCTCGATCACCTTGCCGCCCAGCCGCTCGGGCACCTGGATGACGATCTGCGCCTTGTTGATCGGGCGGTTCTCGGAGGATTTGACCAGCTCGTCGAACGCATTGATCCGGGCTTTGCTCTTGGTCTGGCGCGCCTTGGGGCTTTGCCGGATCCATTCCAGTTCCTGGCTGATGGCTTTCTGGCGGCTCTCGTCCTCGCGACTTTCCTGATCGAGCCGCTTGCCCTTCTTTTCCAGATAGGTCGAATAATTGCCTTCGTAAGGAAAGTATTTGCCGCGATCGATTTCAAGAATCCAGCCCACGACATTGTCGAGGAAATAACGGTCGTGGGTGATCATCAGCACCGCGCCGGCGTATTCCTTGAGGTGGTTTTCAAGCCAGCGCACGCTTTCCGCGTCCAGATGGTTGGTCGGCTCGTCGAGCAGCAGGATGCCGGGTTTCTGGATCAGCAGCCGGGTCAGCGCGATGCGGCGCTTTTCACCACCCGACAGGTTTTCGACGCTAAGGTCGCCGGGCGGGCAGCGCAGCGCTTCCATCGCAATCTCAAGCTGGTTGTCGAGCGTCCAGCCATCCACTGCATCGATCTTTTCCTGCAGCGTGCCCATTTCGTCCAGCAACGCGTCAAAATCCGAACCTTCGGGCGGATCAGCCATCAGCATGCTGATTTCATTGAAACGCTCGACAAGGTCAGCGGTCTCGCGCGCGCCGTCCTTGACGTTTTCCAGCACCGTCTTGGTGTTGTCGAGTTGCGGCTCCTGCGCCAGATAGCCGACCGTGATATATTCGCCGGCCCATGCTTCGCCGGTATATTCCTTGTCGATCCCGGCCATGATCTTCATCAACGTGGACTTGCCGGCGCCATTGGGGCCGACGATGCCGATCTTGGCGTCTTGATAAAATTGCAGGCTGATATCCTTCAGCACCGGCTTGGGGGCGCCGGGGAAGGTCTTGGTCATGCCTTTCATGACGTAGGCGTATTGCGCGGCCACGTGGGGTACTCCGGTATCTACATGGGAATTTGGACCGCCTCTACAGTCTGGGGTTCCAGCCCGCAAGCATCCGCGTGAAGCTCAGGCGGCGAGGGGGGCGCGCTGGGCGGCGCGCGGCGCACGGCCTCGCTCAGTTGCCAGAACGCACGAGGCAGCAGCGCAAAGCCGATGAAATAGGCAGGCATCACGATCGCACCCCAGTAAAAGGTATCGGGCCGCGAAAACATTGCGATCATCGCGGCATAACCCGCAAACAGCAGGACCGCGAACGCCCCGGAACGGCCCGGCAGCGCCAACCAGCCCACCATTGGCAGCATCGCCGCCAGCAGCGCCAGACCCAATGGCAAGGACTGCAACACAGAGGTGAAGATCACGGCCTTGAGAAACGCGGAAAAGCCTTGCGCCGCATTCCACCCTTGCGAAACGATGTCGCCCGTCCGCACCTGCGGCGCAACGGCATGCGCGTGCAGCACCATGGCCGCGATGAAAGCGACGACCAGCGCTGCCCAGCCGGCGACTTCCCGCCAGCGCCTGTCATAAACGGCAAAACAGGTCGCCAGCAGCACAAACGGCAGCGCCAGTTCGCGGATCGCCAGCGCCGCGGCAGCGGGCAACAGGATCAACCACCAGCGGCGCGGCCAGCCAAATACGCCGGCCAGAGCCAACGCCA
>JAYUBN010000075.1:0-6335 GCA_043740855.1 Sphingomonadales bacterium
GTGGCGGTATCGTCGGTAAGATCAAGTCCGGCTTCGATGACAGGCTCGCGGACCATATCGAGAAGATGGTCAAGCGCCAAGCCGCAGCTTGCGCCATCGGCGGTAAGCTGGCTCCCGCCCAAAGTCGCGCGATTGATCCCGGCGAGCGAGGCCGCCTGGCTCGGGTCTTCCGCCCGGGCCAAACCTGCCAGCGCCATCAAGATGGCGCAGCCAACGGTGAGGACGGCGGTTCGCACCCGAAATCTGTGACTCCAGCCATACCGCATCGAAACGATCCAACCTGTAACCGAGGATCGGGCACAAGATGAGCCCGACAATATCCATACCACCGCGCCATAGCCGGCACAATCAAAGATCGCCTTGGGATCCTTCAGCCATGGCGCGGCACAATGCGTCGCAGCTCTGATCTTTGTCGCTGAATGGCTTTGGTGGTATCCGATCGCAAGCGCTGGGCAATCAGTCTCCGCACGGTCAAGGACGCCAAAATTTGACGCTCGCTGCCGCCCTTTCCGCTATTCGGCTCATCGGTCGCCGGATCACCTTCGCCGCGCGGTTTTTGCAAGGCGGCCGGCTATCCTTGGCGATTGCGGCGGCGGTCGGGTTGGTTGCCCTGGCGATCTTGCCGGTTCGACTGGGCAGTCGGACAGCCGCCCAGATTTGGCAAATTCCGGCCGACGGGCCGGCGTTGATTTTGGGCAGCGAACTGCCGGTGTTCTGCATGCCCCGCAACGGCCGCGCGACACGATGTGGCATTGCGTTGGTCACTGCCCCCGATCGCATCGCCTTCACGCCTTACGGCGCGGGCACGGATCCGGCGCGCACCATTCCCGTCCTGGCGGCGTCCGACATGGGCTTGTTGTGGGCGCTCGGCGATTCGGAGGGGAAGCTGCAAGTGCGTCGTTCAGCGACCGCCCTGGTACGCCAACTGGCGACGAATGTCCGCGATCTGACGCAATCGCCGCTGTGGCGACGCGAATACCGTGGCGCGACTCAGGATCTGCTGGAGCGGCTCACGATGAAAGCCTGGAACGCGCCCGACACCCAGCGCGCGCTGTCTGATCTGATCGTGGCGGCCGAGCCGGTCGTGCGCCAAAGCATTGGCCAGGACATTGGCCCGGTCATCGGGTCCTACATGACCGAGGCGTTGTGGCGGGTGGTGAAATCCAATTCCACCCAGGTCTTTTCGCTGATGGGTGGTCGCGCGCTCGATCTTTCCCCGATCGGGGCTGCGGTCAGCGCGGCGTTGCGCGATCCGGCCATCCAGCCGGCGCTGGGCCGACTCGGCCCGAAGCTCCTGGCCTTGCCACAAACCGAAGTGCTGACCGAGCGTTTTATTTCCAATCTTGCCGATGCGGTCCAGCGCGATCCTGAGGTTTTTGCCGTGCTCACCCGCGTCGCGACCGATCCGCGTCTAGGCCAGGGGGTCGGCAGTGTGCGGTCCCATGCCGGGGCGTTTCTCCGCGAGGTCGGGCAGGTCATGTGGGGGGTCGGCAACAATCAATCGCTGAATTCGCTTGCCGGGATGGCGTTGAAGACCACTATCTCCGGCGGCTCGCGGCCGCTTATTCTGTTGCTCGACCCTGAAAGCGGGGCCGCGCTGGAGCAGGAAATGCCGGGCGGCGTGACGCTGCTTTTCCCCGCGGCTCGATCATGAGTGGGTCGATGATCGCGCAAACCGCCATCGCCGTCAGTGGCTTGACCCTGATTTCGCCAGCCGGTACGGTTTTGCTGCGATCGGCGGAATTGTCGATGCGCGCAGGTGAGGTTTTGGTGATTGTCGGGCCAAGCGGCAGCGGCAAAACCAGCCTGGTGCGGCTGTTATGCGGCTTGCTCGAGCGGGAGGCCGGCGGCTGGCAGGTCGAGGGCATGTTGCGGTCCAGTACGGGCGTGATCGATCTCGCGCGTGAGGACAGTACGCTGGGCGGGATGGTTTTTCAGTCCCATGCCTTGTTCGACGATCTTAGCGCCGGCGAAAATCTGCGCATCATCGCCGATCATGGCGGGTTGACGGGGACGGCGTTGGGTGACGCGGCGGGCGCGATGCTGGCTGATATCGACCCCGATCAATCGGTGATGTCGTGCAGCGGCGGTCAGCGACAGCGCCTCGCAATCGCGCGCACCCTACTGTCCAACCCGGCCCTGCTGGTGCTCGACGAGCCGAATTCCGGGCTTGATATTCGCGCGGCGCGCTGGCTGGTCGGCACTGTGCGCACGCTTTGCCAGCAATCCGGCCGCCCGGCGATTATCGTCGCGCACCATATCGACGAACTGATCGAGCTTGCCGACCGTATCCTCCTGCTTGATCCAACCAGCGCAAGCCTGCGCGAAATGCCTGTCGATCGAACCGCGGTGGAAGCGGCCATGCTGGCGCTGATGCCGGTCGAAGGGGCGCCAGAGGTCGCTGACCGCAATTGGTCACTGCCGTGGCGCCGTCATTCGCAGGTTTGGTGGTTCCTGCGCTATTTGCGCCACTACCTCTGGCTGCTGTTCGCAGCACCTTCGATGCTGCTCTATGCGATGCTCGGCTCGGCGATTGTCGGGTTCGTGACGGTTTGGTTCGGCTTCAACTACCATTCCTTCGGCGGCTATTTGCGTGCGGTTTTGCATGACGAAACCTTGGAAGGGCTCGGCTTCGTGCTGGCAACCGTCGCGGTGCCGTTCAATACCTGTCTTCTGGTGATCGCCCGCAACAGCGCCATTATTGCCGCCGATCTCGGCAACCGGGTTTCGGGCATGCAGTTCCAGGCGATGCGCAACCTGAGCCTGCCCGGCCGCGGTTATATCATCGCCTCAATCATGATCAGTCTGGTTGTGGGATCGTTGGTCCTGGTCGCGGCGGCCCTGATTGCCGCGTTCCTGGCGTCGCTGATCACCTGGCATTATTTGTTCCCCGGCCAGCCAACCGAATACTGGCAGGAAAATTTTTTCCGCAAGATGATGGTGGGCGATACCGCCCTCGTGGAGGGTGGCTGGATTACCCTGAAAGTCGCGGCGAGCGCCCTGCTGGGCGGTGCGGCGGCGATTACTGTCGGCTTGCGGAAGCTGCGCTCGCCGAGTCAGCTGCCGCAACTGATTGCCACCGCCATCATCGCTGGCGTGTCGCTCACGCTGATGGTGCACGCGGTTTTATTAGTGCTGCAATTCTGACAAGCAAAACCCTTGCGGTTCGCACCGCAAGGGTCGTTGTGAGCTATTCGCCGGCCGGTATCAGGTAGCGGGCTTCATTGCCATGTGATGGCCGTAGTACATTTCACCCAGCCAGCCGCCGACCACCGCGCCGACCAGGGTCAGTCCGTGGATCATCGTGGCATGGAACAACACCGCGCCGGCCACCGCGCCAACGCCGACGGTGGCGATTTCCTTGCCGGTCATCGAAAAGCTGGTTGTCGGCATGGTCATCGTCATGCCCGGCATCGGCGCCGGCGTCGGAGTTTGCGCCTGGGCCAAGCCGGTGGACGCGACCGAGGCAAGTAGCGCGAAAGCAAGAATATGGTTTTTCACGATAATGCTCCTTTGAACAGAGTTCGGTTCAGCGTGCGACGGCATAGCCAAGCAGGCCGCCCATAATCGCGCCAACATAGGCTGGGCTGGCCAAAACCGCCCGCCACCCAGCCGCGGCGGCACCTGGGGCCGCGGCAGCCGCGGCATCAACCGCCGCAGGTGCCGCAGCGGCAGCGGCCGGGGCAGCGGCGACAACTTCAACGGCTGCCGCCGGTGCTGCTGCAACTGCCGCGGCAGGCGCGGCGGCGGCAGCGGCGGCATCAATCGCGGCAGGTGCGGCGAGCCGGGCAGCGCCACCGACCACCACGGCTTCGGCTGCGGCCGGAACGATCAGCGGCCATACCATGGCGCCCACCATCACACCGATCATCACCGGCATCAAATAACCGCCCGCCCCATCCGACATATTGGCCATCGGCGCACGGGTCTGGGCTTGGGCCTGGGTCGTTAGCACCGGTGCCGTGACCAGCGCTGCAGACGCAAACAGAACAACAAGTTTACGGGGTTTCACTGGCCATCTCCTTCGAGTTAACAATAAGTGCAAGCCTACGCCGGTTTATGGACGACGACAATCTTTTCATCATGCTGTTCGAACCGACGCTGGGCAGGGTTATTGGTGCGTTAATCAGGCTTTGTAAACCATTTCGGTGATCATCCCGGTTTCCATATGCAACATGTTGTGACAGTGGATGAGCCACCGTCCAGGATTGTCGGCATCAAAGGCGACGCTCGCCGATCCCTTCGGTGGTACCTGGATCACGTCGCGGACCGCGCCGCTCAAGGCCTTGCCATTCAATCCGACTACCTGAAAAGCGTGCCCGTGCAGGTGCATAGGATGCGCCATAGATGTTTCATTGACGAAATCGAGTACCACGCGCTGGCCCTTGGTCACCTGCAACGGTACCCGATCGGCCCAATTGCGACCGTTCATTGTCCAGGCATAGGGCGACATCGTGCCCCCGAGGGCAAGCCTGAAGCGAACATCCACCGGCCGGACCGACAACGGCTCCAGCGCAATCAGGCGCTGTTCGAGCGACAAATCGGTTCCGCCGATCGCCTGGTCGGCCATCACGGAGAGTTTACCAACCGCGGCCCCCGGTGCCGCGAGAATAATGCCGGTGCGCGCCCGATCGCCGACCCGCTGGGCGATAACCGGCACGATGGTGCCTGCCTTCACGTCGAGCAGAATATCAAGCCGCTGCGCTTCCGACATCGGGAAGCGTCGCCCAACCACCGGGGTGACCGGGGACCCATCAACCGCGATGACACTGCCGTCGATCCCGCCCAGGTCCAGCCAGAACGACGTCGATGCGGCGGCATTGATCACCCGTAACAGAACCTTGCCGCCCCGCTCGGTGCGGACAATTTCGGGATCGGACAATGTACGGTCGTTGGCCAGATAGGCATCGAAGTCGAAGTCGTTGAGATCGGGCTTGTCACCATCTCCCATCTTCATCCCGCCCGCATCCGGTTTGGCTGCGCCCATCGCCATTCCTGGCATAGCCGCCATTCCCGGCATCGCCGAGCTTGCCGGCGCCGGCGGAGGCATTGCCATGCCGCCCATCGATGCGTTCAGGCTCGCCAATACCTCTTCCGGGGTGCGGAAGGTGAAATCATGCAGCAGTATCACGACTTCCTGCGCATCCCGTCGTACATCGGCCTGGGTGCGCACGATCAGCGGCGCCGACATCAGCTGCATTTCCTGCATGCCTTGGTGCGAATGCATCCAGTGCGTGCCCGAACGTGCGGCGAAATCATAAGCGCGCGTGGTCTTTGCCGCGATCACCGCCTCCATCCCGGTAATTGCCACGCCGTCCTGCGCCGGCGGCGGGGTTTGCCCGTGCCAGTGCACAATCGTGTCCTCACCGATCTGGTTGACCAGATCGACGACAAACCGTTCACCCGGATCAAGCGTGATGCCGGTCGCCCCGTTGGCGCGCACCAGTCCGAACACCGGGGCTGCCTTGCCATTGACCTCGAGGATCCGGCGGGTGGCATTCAATTTGGTGGCGCTCGCCGCATGGGCTGCGCGTGGAGCGGGCCAGGTCGCGGCGCCCAACGCCCCGATAGCCGCAGCTTTCAACAGTCGGCGCCGTGGGAGACTGGGTGCCATGATCGTTCCTCGCCCTTTCAAGTCAATGCCGTTGCCGGTCGATTGGAGCCACCGCTGTCGCTGCAGCTAGGCGGTGCCAAACATGACACCCAGCCGCAACAATATACAGTGTCAGTTCGTCAATGATGGTGCTGCCCCCCCGCACCGGCCAGGATTGGGTGGGCGGCGATCTCCTTGATCAGTGCCGCGAGGCGGCCCGACTGTGACCAGGATGGCGCCTCGGCCGGCAGCACCCGCGCGCGCAACCAGCCGTTCGGATCGACCAGGAACTCGCTGCCGGCCAGGTGATCGGGCGCAACGCCTGCGAAGATGGCGAAGGCCTGCCAGATATCGGCGCCGACAGCGACGCATTTGTCCGCCTCGGTCGGATCGCGGCTGATAAGGATCGTGGTCACCATGCTCGTCGCAATCGGTTGCAGGCTTGCCGGCACGGCGATGATCCGGATGAACTGGCCGCGCAGGTCTTCGAGATTAACCGACTGTCCGCCAGCGCACTCGGCCTGGAGGGCTGGCGGGGCGATTGGAAACGTCAATGCTGCGGTTTGCGCCATCGCCGCACTGGCGAGATGGGCGCGGATGTAGTCGATCAGCGCCCAGCGATCGGCAACCGATAAAACATCGCGAAATCCGGGCATCAACGGCGTGCCGGCACGGGTTGGTATCCCGACGCTGAGCCACCAGAACATCTCGCCATCGGAATGGGCCAGAACATGCGCGGCGG
>JAYUBN010000076.1:0-45976 GCA_043740855.1 Sphingomonadales bacterium
CTGCCCGTCCATGTCGGCGACCACTGCGGCGTTTCCGGTAAAACCAACCACACCGCTGCGGTGAAACGGGCCCTAGGCCCAACCAATGATTCGGTCAACAGCAAATATGCCCGCCTGCCCCTTGGCGAATGATTTTTGCGTTTTCGCGACAGGCAATACGGCCATTTTAGCACTACATACCGGCCTTCGCCACGGGACCCGGCTGCCCAAAAGCGTGGATTGTATCCCGAACTATGCTCCCCTAGCTTTGATGTTCAGAGGGTGCTGGAGACAGACAGATGACCAAGTTTCGCCTCGGGCGATATACGACCTTTGCGCTGGTGATCATGCTGTTGATCGCCGGCATCCATCTGGGGCCAGCCAGCTCGGACTGGCGCGCGGTAGCAGTGGTGGCTGGCTTGCTCAGTCTCCTTGGCCTGTGGGATCTGGTTCAGCGGCAGCATTCGGTCCTGCGCAATTATCCCGTGATCGGGCACATCCGCTGGCTGGTCGAAATGATCCGGCCTGAAATTCGGCAATACCTGCTGGAGGGCGACGAGGACGCCGCGCCTTTTTCGCGCGATCAGCGCAGCTTGGCCTACCGTCGTGCCAAGGGCATTTCAGCGGATCACCCGTTCGGCACCCAGCTCGATGTCTATGCCCGCGACTATGAGTTCATCCAGCATTCGATCATGCCGATCGCGCGGCCCGACCCAAAGAGCTTTCGCATCACCATCGGCAACGATCAATGCGCGCAACCCTACAGCGCCAGCATCTTCAACATCTCGGCAATGAGCTTTGGCTCGTTGTCGGCCAACGCCATTCGCGCGTTGAACAAGGGCGCGGCACTGGGCGGGTTCTACCATGATACCGGCGAAGGCAGCGTCAGCCGCTATCATCGCGAATTTGGCGGCGACATCGTCTGGGAGGTTGCCAGCGGCTATTTCGGCTGTCGCACCGATGACGGCTATTTCGATCCGGACAAATTTGCGGCGCAGGCGCGTGATCCGCAGATCAAGATGATCGAGATCAAGCTGAGCCAAGGTGCCAAGCCCGGCCACGGCGGCATTTTACCCGCCAGGAAAGTCACCTCCGAGATTGCCGCCACCCGCGGCGTTCCGATGGGGATCGACTGCATTTCGCCATCGCGACACTCTGCCTTTAACACCCCAACGGAGATGATGGCATTCATTGCGCAACTGCGCGAACTTTCGGGCGGCAAACCGGTCGGCTTCAAGCTGTGCATTGGCCATCCGTGGGAATTCATGGGGCTGGTCAAGGCGATGCTGGCCAGCGGCATCATCCCCGATTTCATCGTGATCGACGGCGGCGAAGGCGGCACCGGCGCGGCGCCAGTCGAATTCAGCGACCACATCGGCGTGCCGATGCGCGAAGGGCTGATCTTCGTGCGTAACGTGCTGACGGGGGCGGGGCTGCGCGAATCGATCAAGATCGGCGTGGCGGGGCGACTGATCAGCGCTTTCGACCTGGCAACGGTGCTGGCAATAGGCGCCGACTGGACCAATGCGGCGCGCGGTTACATGTTCGCGCTGGGCTGCATCCAGTCGATGAGCTGCCACACTAATCGCTGCCCGACCGGTGTCGCCACGCAGGATCGCATGCGCCAGAGTGCATTGGTGGTGCCCGATAAGGCCGAGCGGGTGCGCCATTTCCACGACCAGACGGTCAGCGCGCTGGCCGACATGCTGGCGGCCGCCGGCGTGGCGCATCCCAACGATTTGCAGCCGCATCATCTGGTGCAGCGCCAGACGTCGACTGAATTGCATCAGTTCGGCCGCCAGCACCACTTTCTAGCGCCGGGTTCGCTGCTGTCGGGCGAATGCAAATTGCCCTTTTATGTCGAGAACTGGGCGCTGGCTCAGGCCTCCAGTTTCGCCCCGGTAGCCTTGCCGTAGGATATGTTGAGCCGGACTGACCCCGCCTTGCGGTAGAAGATGGCTGATCGGCGCATTGCGGCGTTATCCGAACTTAATGATTATTGGGGATTATAAACTTGATAACTTCATTGCGGGCGCTGCATGCCTCCCCCCCCCGCAGGGCGATAGGTCGCATGGCAACGCATGCTCCTTGCCATGCCCGTCGCAGCGTCCGCAAAGACAAAAGGCGGGTAGGCGATGAGCGGGCGGGTGCCTGCTGTCGTGCCATTGGCGTTGATGTTGAATTCGAGGCGCACCCAACCTTCAAAGCCCATCCGGAGTGCGTCCATCGGGTAATCGGCGCCCGACACGCCCGACTGTCGCATGGCCGGTTCTGGCCCGATCAGCGCGCATTGTTGCTCATTTAACCCAGTTCGCTGGAAAAAGGCTTGCGCTTCATCTAACTTGCCGGCCTCGGCAGACTGATTGGCAAGCCACAGCATTGCCGCCTGCCGCAATGGGAAATGTTCAGGCAACCGGCCATCGTCAGCTACCCGCCGGGCCAGCATGACCAATGATGCCCGATCGGTGCTGGCGGGGTGGCGTGGCAGCGCCAGCATCAACAGGGTATCGCTGGCGAGGGGATCGCTCGCCAAGCCTGGTTCCTCCGCAACAGCCCGGAAGCCAGCCCGATCACTCAGCGATGTGTCGCCATGACCGGACTTGAGGTGGTCGACACGAAGTTGTCGCGGCATCCGCAAAACGCGCAGGGCATTGATCGCTTCCGGCGGCACGGCAGCCTGCCGACCCAAGGCAAGCGCTTCGTCGAACGTTGCAAGCTCGGCGGCGCCGTCACGCGGGTTCAATAACGCCCATGCGCCCAAGGCGGCTGCCGCGACATTTGTGTCGCGCCGCGTCGCGGCGGCGTCGCCCAACGCCTTGAGCGCAGGCAAGTTTGCACCTTCCGGCGGGAATGGACCATGCCACTGTGGAAGTTGCCTGGATGCCCATTCAAAGAACCGTCGAGCTAGCGGGGTTTCGACGCTCGGCACATTGCCACCCCGATTGGAACACCGCATTTCAACTCTTGTCAGTACCCGAAAAAACGGGGGGAGCTTGGCGATGTCCTCGGGGCGCCAAAACCACGAGTCGACGGATTTGGAAAACGCCGTGGCAACCGAGAAATTGCCACGGCTGTAGATTGTTTGTGCCCCGGTAACGCCGCCATCATCCGCGATCGAAAATTCCACGATCGCTGAATCTTCGGGTTTCAGCCCGCTTTCGGCCCCGCATTCAGGCGCTTCCATCGAGACAGCGGTCGCAAACGGCGATTCGGCAATCCGACCCGCGCCGGTATAGGACAAATAGGTTCGTGCTTCGTCAGGATGACCCGTTAACAGCGCTGCCTGCGCCAGATCGCCCCGCAATTCGACATCGCCATGGGAGACCCGGTTGAAGGTGAGCCCGCCTGCCAAGTCGAGCGCGTGCTCCAACTCCGCATAGGCCAGCTTGATCTGCCCCTGGTTCAGCAGAATCCGGCCATGAACATCGTGAATGTTGGCAAGGGTTTTTTTGTCAGGCTTCGCTGCCGCCGATGCGATTCGCAATGCCTCCTCGGCATAGCCGAGGGGCTGAGTGCCACCATCGAAGGCGGTGAGCATGGCCAAGCGCAAAAGTGGTAAAACGCGTTCGTTGTCACTCGATACAGCCAGCAACGCCTGATAATGCACCAGAGCCACATCGTGATCGTTGCGCAGAAATGCGCTGTCACCCAGTTCCCGCTCGCCCATCGCCACATCCTGGGTGAACTCGGGTCCGGCTGCATGCATGATCGGCAGGCCGGCCAGCAGCGACGCCTCGCCTTCATCGAATTTGCCCGCGCCGATCAGGCAGTGACCGCGGCGCACGGCAATTGCCCCGGCAGCCAGCGACCCTGGCTTGATCCGTGGGTCCCCGACCAGACTGTTGAAAATCGGCAGGGCCCGGGCACAGTCGCCGGTCTGCTCTGCCTGGCTGGCCGTATTGAAAAGCTGTTGCAGGCTGGGCGGTCCTGTTTGCGGACCTGGCGCTTGCGCGCGCACTGCTGTTGTCATCAACAACGGGATCGCAGCTATGGCCGTCACAATTGCCGGGCGCACAATATTCCCCTCGATCTTCCGCTCCGGGGGTTTTATCAAACCCCATGCGTCACCGTGCGAGTTTGACGATTTTCTTGATTGTTGCAATGGCGACGGTGCTGCAAGGCCCGGCCACGGCACAAGCGTTGAGCTCTGCCCGGTCAACAAACCGAATTCTGCTGTTCGGCGCTCGCTGGTGCGCTCCATGCCAAGCGGAAATGCGCATTCTGCCCGCGCTCATCGCTGCGGCTGCCCCAGATCGGATCGCGCTGGCCTGGATCGATCGGCCGATGCCACTGCCATCCAACATATCGCCAGCCACCATCGACAATATTGGCGCAAAGGACGCGCAGTCATTGGCGGCACGTTTAGGTGGCGAAGGCTACGGCCTGCCATTTGCCGTCATGCTGGATAAAGAAGGCCAGGTATGCGCAGTTTGGCGAAAGCCATTGCGCCCGACAGATATCGACGCGCTAAGGGCTGATTGCCGCAACTGATGACTTCATCCCGTTTTGAACGCCGCGCCGCTCAGGGTAGTGGCGACCAAGGGGCGGCCTCCGCTTCTTCGCGTTCGCCTTGCGGGCGTTCGGTGGTTGTCGCGGCGGGCAGTCGCTCGATCACGGCGTCGAGCAACTTGTCCATGCCCTTGCCAGTCGCGCCGGAAATGGGGAAAACCTTCTTCGCTCCCGCTGCTTTCAATTCCTTGGTGAAAGCTTTCACCAGTTCAGCGTCAACCAGATCAATTTTGTTCAAGGCGATGAGCCGCGGTTTTTCGCTCAGCCCGCCGCCATAGGCTTCGAGTTCTTCCTCGATGATTTCCATCGCCTCGGCCGGATCGGTGCCATTGACATCGATCAGGTGGATCAGCACCCGGCAGCGTTCGATATGGCCGAGGAAGCGATCGCCGACGCCTGCGCCTTCGGCGGCGCCCGCGATCAGGCCCGGAATGTCGGCCAATACGAACTCACGGTTCTTGTGATAGACCACGCCCAGTTGCGGCCGCAACGTGGTGAACGGATAATCGCCGACCTTGGCCTTGGTATTGGACACCTGGTTGATGAAGGTCGATTTTCCGGCATTGGGCAGCCCGACCAGCCCCGCATCGGCAAGCAGTTTCAGCCGCAGCCAGACATACATTTCCGCGTTAGGCCAGCCCGGCCCGTGCTGGTGGGGGGATCGATTGGTGCTGGTCTTGTAGCTGGCATTGCCGCGTCCGCCGTCGCCGCCGCGCAGCAATACGACGCGCTGGCCGGCCTCGACCATGTCCGCAAGTACGGTTTCCTGATCGTCATCGATCACCTGCGTCCCCACCGGCACCTTGATGACGAGGTCCTCGCCGCCGCCGCCGGTACGGTTCTTGCCCGCGCCGCCAAAGCCGCGCTGGGCTTTGAAATGCTGGAAATAGCGGAAGTCGATCAGCGTATTGAGGCCGGGCACGGCTTCGAAAATGATGTCGCCGCCCTTGCCGCCATTGCCGCCGTCCGGCCCACCGTATTCGACATACTTCTCCCGCCGGAAGCTGACTGCCCCCTGCCCGCCTGCTCCCGAGCGGAGGTAAATCTTGGCTTGGTCGAGAAAATGCATGTTCGAGACTTTTTTCTGGCGTTGGTCTGTTAGCGAGTGAACGGAGGGCAGATCGACTGCGCTCGACTACCGCGTACCATAGTTGATTACGCTGCGCTGGTCACAGCGGCAAGTCCGGCCATGGCATGCACCAGTTTACCACTACGCACCTGGTGGAGCCGAGGGGGATCGAACCCCTGACCTCGTCATTGCGAACGACGCGCTCTCCCATCTGAGCTACGGCCCCGTTCCGGTGCAGACACGAATGGGCAATTTGCATTACCCGGACGCGGACTCAGTTTTTCTAGCGAAGAGGCGTTACGCTGGAAAGCGCAAAATTACCCATTCGTGCATGCACCGGAACGCGCCGGGTTCATTGTCCGGGTGGAACTGCCCGCCTTATCGCAACGGCGGACGGAGCCGGCGCATTCGCCCCAGCAGTGTGGTTGCCATAGCGCGCTTCCCAGGCGGCCAGATCTACCTGATACTGGCTGTAATGCCGATAAAATTCGTCGAAGACAATTTCAGCGTTCGGCAGGCTGCGCAGCGCAAATGGCTCCAGTTCAGCCGGTTTGACGGTGCTGGCATCCCGGCCAACCGCCCCGATCGCCTTGCAGAATTCGTCCATCGTGGGCGGCAGGGCAGCGTGGTTATAAACCTGCGTCATATAGGCTTCGCGCTTGGCGATGTACCCTGTGCCATATTGGGCGCGGAATTCGGCATCGACCTTGCGATTGGTCGCCTTCAACCCCTTGGCAAAATTCTTCAGGAAACTGCGGTATGCCGGGGCAATATCCGGGAAAGCCGTTTCGTTGCACTCGAGCGCTGCGACGTTGAACGCAGAACGCAGGTTCCAGATCGTCTGGGCCGGCGAAATACCGCGGTTCACGCTGGCCCGCAGGCCATCTGCGCCGAGCGGTGGAACCGGCACATTAGGCGAAGCACCGCTTGGCGGCAAAGGCCGGGCGGGGATCGCCTCGGCCACCGGCGGCGGCGGCGGGGGCGGCGGGGGCGGCGGCGGCGGGCTGCTGCAAGCCGCCAATGCTGCCAGCGCGGCCACGCCGGCCCCACCACGAACCCGGCCCAACCAATTTGGCGATGGAACAATCATGTTTTCAGAACTCTTCCGCCAAAATTTTTTCAGTACCCGTATTATCGCCGGTCTTATCTGCGCAACTCGGATATTAGAATGCCCGGAGCGCCGAGCTGCACTCCGGGCACGATAGATGACAGTCCGCTACCCGCAGCCTGCCGGATAATCAGCGGCGAGCGCCCATGAACCGCAGCAGGAACATGAACATGTTGATAAAATCGAGGTAGAGGCTCAACGCGCCCAGGATCACGACCTTGCCGACCTGATCGCTGCCGGCCACCTGATAGTACATGGTCTTGAGCCGCTGCGTATCCCAGGCGGTCAGCCCGGCGAAGATAAGCACACCCAGCACCGAGATCGCCAGCCCCAGACCCGGCATGGGAAAGAACGCGTTGATCACCATGGCGATGATAAGGCCGAACAAGCCCATCGTCATAAACGCGCCCATCGCCGACAAATCACGCTTGGTGGTGTAGCCGACCAGGCTCAGCCCGGCGAAAGCACCAGCCGTGGCAAAGAAGGTCGCCGCGATCGACGAACCGGTATAAACAAAAAAGATCGAGGACAGCGACAGGCCCATCGCTACGCAGAATGCCCAGAACAGCACCTGGAGCGTCCCGAGCCGCATCCGACTTTGGCCAAAGCTCATCGCCATCACAAAGCCCAGCGGCGCCAGCGCGACCAGCCAGCGCAGCGGCGTGCCAAACACGGCTGCAGCCATCCCGGACCGCGCGAACAACATCGCCACGACACCTGACAACATGATGCCGGACGCCATGTAATTGTAGATCGACAACATATACTGCCGCAGCCCCGCATCGGTGCGAGCCGCGCTGCCGCCAATTCCGCCGACGCCCGGAGCCGCGCTAAAGCCCGTCTGCGAGGGCCGCGGGTCATTCCAAATGGCCATCTAACCAAACTCCTGTTCCGCCAGACCGCAATGGCCGACGGTTCAACATATATCGCCCCGATGCCGCCTGTTTTCAAGCGAAACCCGTCAACCTTGCAAAGCCATACCGCATGGCGATGAACACCCGAATCTTAACCCCGCGCATCCGCCGCCATTTCCGCGCCGCGATCGCGCGCCGCTCGCAGTGTCGCTGCGACCAGCCGCGCCAGCGTGTCACCGTCGTCCAGCACCTTGATGCCTGCCGCCGTCGTCCCGCCGGGGCTGGTCACGCGCCGGGCCAGTTCGACCGGTTCCACCGGCGATAGCGCGGCCAGCGCCGCCGCTCCTTCGACCATCGCCAGCGCCATCCGCCCCGCCTGTTCACGCGATAATCCCAGCTCCGCGCCGCCTTGGCTCAGGGCGGCAATGAACCGATAGACAAAGGCCGGGCCCGATCCGACCAGCGCGGTGACGGCATCGAACAAGCCTTCGTCCACCAGCCATTCTGGCAATCCCAGCGGTGCCATCAGCGCGGTAATCTCCTCGGCCAAGCTACTGCTGACATCCTGCCCGGCCAATACCACCGGCGATTTCCCGATCGCGGCGGCCAGATTGGGCATGATCCGCACCACGGCTCGAGCTTGCGGCAGACGCGCAGACAGGCTTGCCAATTGCACACCCGCAAGGATGGACAGAACCACCGTATCCGGACCCGCCAGCCCCGCGAGCGAAGGCGCAACCTGATCGAACAATTGCGGCTTGATGCCCAGCAACACCGCATCAAAAGGCGCAGCGGCGCTATCCGCTTCGAGCATGTCCCGCCGCAACCTGACCCCGGCGGGCGCCTCCGCAAGCCCCGGATCGATCACGGTGAAACGCGCAGGCGCAAAGCCCGACGCCAGCCAGCCGCGCAGCATTGCGCCGCCCATATTGCCGCAGCCGACCATCAACATTTTGTGCGGCCACGCCGGGGCGCCCATGTCCACTATGCCGGCCATCAGGCCTCGCCCGCCGCGTCCACCATCGCGCTGGCCAGTGCCTCGGCGGGGCTCTTGTCGCCCCACAGAATGAACTGGAACGCAGGATAAAAGCGGTCGCATTCCTCCACCGCCAGCTCGACCAGCATCTGCGCCTGCGCCAGACTGAGCAGGCCATCGTCGCCCAGCATCAGGCCATGACGATACAGCAGCACCGAACCATTCGACCAGATATCGAAATGCCCCAGCCATAGCTGTTCGTTGATCAGGGCCAGCACCTCGACCATTGCCGGGCGCTTGTCGTCGGCAATGCGGATATCGGGCATGCACAGCAACTGCAGGACGTTATCTTCCGACCGCCAGACCCCGCGCAGCTGATAGGTGCCCCAGCTGGCTTGGACCTCGGCCGAGATTTCGTCATCGTTGACGTATTCATATGTCCAGCCTCGCGCGTCGAACAAGGCGGCCAGCAATTCCACCGGCGCGGCGTTCTCGTGGCGCTCGCTTTCGCATTCCATCAGTATCATGTCCCTCGTCTCATCATGCAGGCCGTCTCATCAGACGACTCGCCATGCCGGGATGGATGCGTCGGACTGGGGCACCGCGACAAGGTAGCGGCGCCACGCACTTGCGCGCAACTGCACAAGCCTGTTCAAAGCTTGTGGACAACCACGACACAACCGCACCCGCCCGCGCTGACGTGCACAGCAAGTACGCAATCATTGCAGGTCCAGCGGATCGACCACTTGCCCGGCGGGACTCGTCCAGACGAAGGCGGACCCGCGATCGGCCTTATGCAGCCGGTCGGTAAAGGCATTGGCCGCCTTGTCGGTCTCGAACGGGCCGACCAGCAGCCGGTTGGTTCGCGTCCAGCTGCTGACGAACGGCCTCTTGCCTCTGAATATTTCCGGATCATCCTTGAGCATGCGGCGCCAGTCAAAGGCCATCCGGTCGGTATCGCGGCCCACGCCCAGCTCTACCCAGATGCGGCTGGGGTGCGACGGCGGCGGCGGCGGCTTGGGAATATCACGTGCCGGCCTGATCCTGCGCACATCGACCGCGCCGCGCTCCGGCGTGATGTCCGCCATAACCGGCGACATTGCCGAGAAAGCATCCGAAAAGCTGGGCCGCGCTGCAGGTTGCGGCACATGCGAACGGGGCGCCGAAATGGCAAAGGGCTGCGGCGGCGGACCTGATGCAAGCGACTGAACTATCGTCGGGGCGGGTGACGGCGGTGAAACGGGGCGCGGCAGCGACTTGACCGCGGGAACTGCCAATGGGCTAGGCATCGACAGCGCGTTGAGCGGCAGACCCGCGCTGTCCAGCAGGCTGGGGCCGGCGGGATGGGTCTCTCGCGATACCAGCAATTCGGGTGGTGCCGGGTTTCCCGTTGAGCCCCGCTCCGGACGCGCAGCGGCGATCGCACTTGCCGCCAGCGCCGTACGGTCTGACGCCCGATGCTTGTCCTTGCGGCGTTGCCCCGCCGATTTGTCGACTTCTGTGCCCAATGGCGTGCCTGCGGGGACCAGAGTCCGGTCCGCATTGGGATCGGCGCCGGCCAGCCGCGAGCGATCGAGCGTCCGCGCATATTGGGCAACACGCGGATCGTCCTGGCCGATCTCCGCCGCTTGCGGGAAATGACCGAGATTGGCGGCCGCCGCCTGTTGCGCCGGCGTCAAGCGGCGCATGTATCGCAGATAGGGTGCGATCTGGAGCGCCAGGTCCGGCGGCATGGTCGATTTGGCAGTTGCCACCGCTTCTTCCTCGTAGCCCAGGATTGCCAGCGCAAAAATCCGCGTGCGCCAGGCGGCCCGATCCTGCTTTTGCAACAAGGGCGACAGCACGGTTTCGGACGCGTGCCGGTTGCCGGCAATGGCCAGACTGAGCGCCAGCCGGCGCGATACTTCGACATTGGCATCTGCGGTATCGCCATCTGCGGCCAGCGCCTGCCGATAATACTGCTGGGCATTGGCGTTGTCGCCGATCAGATCATAAGCCAGGCCCCGATCGCCCAGCAGCTGCGGCGAAATAGCCCCCCCTTTTCCCGCCGCCACCCCTTTTTCCGCTGCAATGAACAGCGCGATGGCGCTGAACGGGTCTTCCGCGCGCACCTTGGCACCCGCCAGGCCGGCCTCGATCCGGGGATTATCGGGCGAAAGGCTGTTTGCGCGGGTAAAGAAGCCCACCGCGGCATCGGTATCGCCCATGGCCAGAGCAGCGTTCCCGGCAGCGATCAACGCCTCGGCATCGCGGGGATTGCGATTCAACCGGATCAACGCCCCGTTCAGCGCCGCATTTGCATTTGCATTCACATTCCGGCGCGCAATGCCCTGCGCCTGCAGCGGCCCAACCCCGAGGCTCCCGATTGCCAAGGCAAGCAGGGCCGGGATCATTGCCGCACACAATTCGCCCAGCCACGCCTGCCTGACGCCGGGAACTGTCCGCTGGCTCACACAGGATTTCCAGCTGCGAAATGGTGACATGGCGGCCTGATGATGTCCCTTGGTCCGTGCTCTACCGGCCCGGGGTGGTGTTTCGATGTACAAAACCTGTAGCCTATGGATCGTTTGCCATAGCCGCAACCCGATGAACGGATGCCGAACCGCCGCCCCCTTTTTGAAACCGCCCCCTCTGCGAAACAGATCGGGAGCGGTCGCCGGCCAGCCCCCGCTCCCGTATGGTCGGTCGATCGCACGAGGGCCGGCTAACGCTGTGCCTATTGGTTATTCTGACGCCCAAGAAAGCGGGGAACGTGGATAGCCCCGTCATCGTCGCCGTCATCGTCGCTCTCTTCACTAACCTTGCGGCGTCCGGTGAGGCTGGCCATCCGCTCGAACAAGGTGCCCCCACCAGCAGCCGGGCGGCGTGGCGACTCGTGGCTGGAGCCAAGCCGGGGCAGCGTGGCGGCGTCGTCATCGCGTTGGGGCGCGGGAACGGCGCTGCCCCCCCCGAGAGACTGAACCCCCGGCGCAAGCGGCCGGCGCCGTAATCCCGAAGTCGCTTCGGGCTCGCCTTCTGCAAAATTCCTCGCATCGAGCACGAATTCGTCTTGCGCCGTGAACGTGGCAGATGAAACCGGCGAGACAACCTCGCTGGCGCCAGCCTCATCTTCCACACTCAATTCCAGCGGCTGAAGCTCGGTCGCGGCAGGCATTTCGGCGTCGGTGGCCGCAGGAGCTGACTGCGCGGTCCGCACCGCCGGCTCGCTCACGGGTAACGAGGCGACAGACAGGGCGGCAACCGGCGGTCGGGACGGGCCGCGAGCGGTGCCCATGCTGAACGGCCGCGACGCTTCCTCGGCCATGACGGCGGTCTGCTCGATCCCGGTCGCCACCACCGACACGCGGATCTTGCCGTTGAGGTCGGGGTTGAAGGCTGAACCCCAGATGATGTTGGCGTTGGGATCGACCAGATCGCGGATGTGATTGGCGGCCTCGTCGACTTCGAGCAGCCGCATGTCGTCACCGCCGATGATCGAGATGATGACGCCCTTGGCGCCCTTCATCGACACGCCGTCAAGCAACGGATTGGCGATGGCCCGTTCCGCCGCCTCAAGCGCGCGGTGCGGACCCTCGCCTTCGCCCGTGCCCATCATCGCCTTGCCCATTTCGGCCATGACCGAACGCACATCGGCAAAATCGAGGTTGATGAGCCCCGGCATGACCATCAGGTCAGTGATCGAGCGCACCCCTTGCTGGAGCACTTCGTCAGCAAGCTGAAACGCTTCCTTGAAGGTGGTTTCCGCCTTGGCGACAAGGAACAGGTTCTGGTTGGGAATGACGATCAGCGTGTCGACGTGCTTTTGCAGCTCGTCGATCCCGGCCTCGGCCGCCCGCATCCGCCGCGTGCCTTCGAACATGAACGGCTTGGTGACCACACCCACCGTCAGCACGCCCTTGCGCCGGGCGATCTCGGCGATGACCGGAGCCGCGCCAGTGCCGGTGCCGCCGCCCATGCCGGCGGCGATGAAGCACATGTGCACGCCTTCCAGTGCGCGCTCGATCTCGCCCAGCGTTTCCTCAGCCGCCGCGCGGCCCACTTCCGGTCGCGACCCTGCTCCCAGCCCCTGGGTTATCTCGGGGCCCAGCTGGATGCGATGCTCGGCAATCGAATTGTTGAGCGCTTGGGCGTCGGTGTTGGTGACAACGAAATCCACGCCCTCGATGCCGGCGTGAATCATGTTGGCAATGGCGTTGCCGCCAGCGCCGCCCACACCGATTACGGTAATGCGCGGCCGCAATTCATCGACGGCAGGTGGACCGATATTGATGCTCATCGCATTCTCCTGTCAGACATGCGTCAGACTTACTTAAAGTTGGTGCGTGATTGCACCGATCGAACCCGCGAATCAAAGTCAAACGGCGCGTTGTCCACAGCGATAACAGCCGAGCCGAAGCTTATTTTAACCTAGAAATATTCCTTCACGGCATGGCACAACCGGTTGACCAGGCCGAATCCGGCATAACGCGTATATTGCTGTGACACCGGCCGCAGCGAGCGGATATCCACCGGATCGGCGGCGGCATACAGCACCAGCCCGGCCAGCGTAGTAAAGCCGGGCACGGCATGGGCATCGGCCAGGCCCTTCATCGCCAGCGGCTTGCCAATGCGGACCGGGCGGCCCAGCGCGCTTTGGACATAATCGGCCAGCCCCGCCAATTCGGCGCCGCCGCCGGTCAGCACAACCAGTTGGCCGGCAACCTGCAGATGACCCGATGCCTGCAACTGGCCAGAAGCGGTCCCGCCGAATCCCATGCCTTTCAGCTTGCGGGAAATATCGTCGGTCAACCGCCCGAGCTGGCTGGCGATGACCGAAATCAGTTCCGCGCGCGGGATGCGGTTCTTGTCGTCGGCATGACGCGCGATCGGGCCGCTACCCTCCTCGCCCGGCGCGTTGACCGGGATCATCTCGCGGTGATCGGCCGGGCTGGCGATGGCCGAGCCATGGACGCATTTAAGGCGTTCAGCCTGAAACCGGCGAATCCCGAAGGCCGAGGCGATGGCGTCGGTAATATCGCCCGAACCCGTCGCCACCGTCGCCAGGCCGACCAGCATACCGCCAGCATAGACCGAAATATTGGTCACCTCGGCCCCGAATTCGACCAATGCCACGCCCAGGTCGCGTTCCTCGGGGGTCAGGCAGGCATGGCCCGCCGCCACCGGCGAGGCCACCACCGCCTCGACATCGAGATGGGCGTTCTGCACCGCCTCGGTCAGGTTGCGGATCGGCGCGCCGTCAGCCAGCATGACATGGATGTCGACGCCCAGCCGTTCCGCATGCAGCCCGCGCGGATTGGCGACGCCATGCGCCCCGTCCAGCCAGTAATGCGCCGGCTGGGCATGGAGGACGATGCGGCCATCGGGCTGGATGCTGTCATTGGCGGTAATCAGCAGCTGCTGGACATCGTCTTCCTCGATCCGGCCGCCGCCAATCTCGACGTCGCGCTGCACGATCTGGCTGGCAAGCCCGGCCCCGCTGCAACCGATCCAGACGCTGGAGACGCTGACATTGGCCATTTTCTCGGCCCGCTCGATGGCGTCGCGCACGGCATAAGTGGCTGCGGCCATGTCGGTGACATAGCCGCGTTTGATTCCCTGAGCGGCACGGTGGCCTGAGCCGAGCACGATCATTTCGCCGGTTTCGGACAGCCCGGCAATCATCGCGGAAATCCGGAATGACCCGATATTGATCGCGCCGAACACGCGGCTGACACGGGGGCCAATACGGGTAGATGCAACCATCACTCGTTCTCCTGGGTCTGTCGCGCCGAAGGGGCCGGGCTGCTGAGGGCATGGACAGAGGCCGGCACGTCAGTCGGTGCGCCGGTCGGTTTGGACGCCGCTATGGCGGCAGCCTGGACCAGCTTGGCCCTGGCGGCAGCGACGGCTTCGGCGCCATGACCTGGCACACGCAGATAGATGCGATCGGGCGCGCGCATGTCGAAGGCCACGGCACGCCCGCCGAGCAGGCGATTGGCGCCATCCATCCGCGCGAAAGCGACCAGAGCAGTGGCCGCCTCCCGATCGCCTTCGGGCAGGTAAAGCACTTGTTGCGTTCGAAAAGTGAGGTTCCAGCGGCGATTGCCCTTCCATTCGGCAGCTGCAACCTGCGGCTTGAGCGCCGGCGCAGCTTCGAGCAGCCGGTTCAGCGCCTGCACCTGGCCGTCGGCGCCGTCGCCCGACAGCATCAGCCGGCCAGCGACCCGGTCAGGCGCAATCGGTTCAAGCACGTGGCCGGTGTCGTCGATCAACACCAGATGGTCACCTTGTTGCAGCACCGCGTGGGGCCTGCGCTCGACGATATCGACGATCAGCGTATCGGGGAGCTGCCGCGAGACCCGCGCGTCTTCCACCCACGGCATTTGCATCAGTTCGCTGCGCAGCGCGCTCAAATCGACCTTGGTCATGGCATGGTTACGCGTCGCCAGCACCTGCTCGTAAATCTTGAGTTCGTTCAGATGCTTGACACCGCGCACCTGGACCCGGTTGACCGCGAAACCGGCCCTTTGCGCCAGCCGGTCCATTTGCCCTGCAGCCAGTGCGGGCACCCCGGCAACGCTTGCCACGACCCAGGCCAGGCCCGCCGCCGCGCTCAGGATCACGACCAGGAAAACGCGCTGCAATTGCGTTTCATCAAAAGGCATCAGCGCCACCGCCCGGTCGCATGCCGACCCGGTGCGGACGCGTGCCGCCTTGACCTTGCGCGCGGTGCCTTGCCGCGCTGCGGTGCGACCGGCGCTGGCGCCGCGCCTCTTGATCGTCTGGCTCATCGCGTACTGCCCTTCGCGGCCAGCGCGTCCTCGACAATAGCCTCGACCAGATCGCCGTAATCCATGCCCATGTGCCGCGCCTGCTCGGGCACCAGACTGAGCGGGGTCATCCCTGGCTGGGTATTGACCTCCAGCAGGAACAGCCCTTCCACCCCCTGCTCGTCATCCCAGCGGAAATCAGCGCGGCTGGTGCCCCGGCAACCCAGCAAACGGTGCGCGAGGCTGGCAATTTCGCGGCACGCCCGCGTGATCTCGTCAGGGATTTCGGCGGGGCAGATGTGTTCGGTCAGCCCCTCGGTATATTTCGCGGCAAAATCGTAAAAGCCGCTCTTGGGTTTCAATTCGGTGACCATCAGCGCCCGGTCGCCAAGCACCGCCGTGGTCAGTTCGCGGCCACGAATGAACGGCTCGGCCAGCAGGCTGTCGAATTCCTGCCACGGCCCTGCCGCATCGCGCGCGATCGGCGTACCGAAATTGCTTGTCGCGGTGACGATGGCAACACCCACCGACGAACCTTCGTTAACCGGCTTGAGGACATAAGGGCGGGGCAACGGGTCGCCCTCGAACAGCTCCGCGCTCGATACGATCCGCCCGCCGGGCATCGGAATGCCATGCGGCACCAGCGCCTGCTTGGTCAGTTCCTTGTCGATCGCGATCACCGAGGTGGCAAGGCCGGAATGGGTGTAGGTCAGCCCCATCAGGTCCATCATACCCTGCACTGTGCCGTCTTCGCCGGGACAGCCGTGCAGCGCATTGAACACAACATCGGGCGCGGCTTCGGCCAGCTTCAGCGCGACATCGCGGCCCATGTCGATCGCGGTGACGCGATGCCCACGCGCCGTCAGCGCCGCGACCACGCCCGCGCCGCTCATCAACGACACCGCGCGTTCGCTCGACCAGCCCCCCATGAGCACAGCGATGTGCAGTTTGGGGAGGGTCATGGTTTGCCCACGCGCTGTATTTCCCATTCCAGTTCCACACCGCAATCCTTGCGCACGCGCCGCCGCACCTCTTCGCCCAGCGCCTCGATCTCGCCGCTGGTCGCGGCACCGGTATTGATCAGGAAATTGGTGTGTTTTTCGCTGACCTGCGCCCCGCCCAGGACCAACCCCCGGCAGCCTGCCCGCTCGACCAGTTCCCAAGCCTTGTGGCCGGGCGGGTTCTTGAAGGTCGAACCGCCAGTCTTGCTGCGCAGCGGCTGCGCGGCCTCACGGCTGGCGGCAATGCGGTCCATTTCGGCCTGAATCGCCGCTGGCTCGCCCGCCGCCCCGCGAAACCGCGCGGCTGTCACGATGGCCCCCTCGGGCAGCCCGGAATGGCGATAGCTGTAATGCAAATCGCCCGCCGCCAGCGTCACCAGCGCACCCGTCCGCAGCACCACATCGCAATCCACCAGCCGGTCCGCAACCTCGGCGCCGTAAGCGCCGCCATTCATGCGCACGAACCCGCCGGCGGTGCCGGGAATGCTGCGCAGGAATTCAAGCCCGGCGATGCCCTGATCGCGCGCCGTCGAGGAAACGAGAATGCCGCTGGCCCCGCCGCCGCAATTCAGCGTCAGCGGACCGGATACCGTCACCCCGGCAAAGGCCTTGCCCAGCCGCACCACCACGCCCGCCACGCCGCCATCGCGCACGAGCAGGTTCGAGCCCAACCCCAGCGCCAGCACCCGCACCGCAGGATCGAGATCGCGCAGAAAACCCTGCAGATCGGCAATATCACGCGGTTCGAACAAATATTCCGCCGTGCCGCCTGATTTGAACCACACCAGCGGCGCCAGCGGCGCATTGGCGGTCAGTTTGCCCGCCACACAAGGGAGCGTAGTGGCCATCATGCCGCCGTTCCCGCGCTTGCGCCCAGACCCGTAATCGCAGCGGCCAGTCCCGCCGCCCATTTGGTAATATCGCCCGCGCCCAGGCAGACCACCATATCGCCCGGCTGGATCGTCACGGCCAGCGCCTGCGCCAAGGCATCCGGCCCGGCGATGAGATGCGCCGAACGGTGTCCCCGCGCCTTGATGCCCTCGACCAGTGCCGCTGCATCGACGCCCTCGATCGGCGCCTCGCCAGCGGCATAGACCGGCGCGGCATAGACAATGTCGGCATCGTTGAAAGCTGCCTGAAACTCTTCCAGGTGGTCGCGCAGCCGCGTATACCGGTGCGGCTGGACCACCGCGATCACCCGGCCCCGCTCGCCTTCGCGCGCGGCGGCCAGCACGGCGCGGATTTCGACCGGGTGATGGCCGTAATCATCGATGATCGTCGCGCCGAGCACCTCGCCGACCTGCGTAAAGCGGCGCTTGACCCCGCCGAACTGGGCAAAGCCGGTGCGGATAACTTCGTCAGGCACGCCCATTTCCACCGCCACCGCCACCGCCGCCAGCGCATTCTGGACATTGTGGCGGCCGGGCATCGGCAGGCGCATGCCTTCGATCCGGCGAAAGCTGCCGTCCCGCTGGCGCAGCACCACTGTAAAGCTGTTGCCACCGGGATAGGGCGTCACCGCCTCGCCGCGCACGTCCGCCTGCGCCGAAAAGCCGTAAGTTATCACCCGGCGGTCAGGGACCTTGGGGATGATCGCTTGCACTTCGGGATGGTCAATGCACAGCACTGCCGCGCCATAGAACGGCACGTTCTCGATGAACTCGACAAAGCATTCCTTCACCCGTTCAAAACTGCCGTAATGATCGAGATGCTCGGGATCGATGTTGGTCACTACCGCAATCGTGCCGTCGAGCCGCAGAAAACTGCCATCGCTTTCATCAGCTTCCACCACCATCCAGTCGCTGGCGCCAAGCCGCGCGTTTGAACCGTAGCTATTGATGATGCCGCCGTTGATCACGGTTGGATCGACCCCGCCGGCATCAAGCAACGCTGCCACCATCGATGTCGTGGTGGTCTTGCCATGTGTACCGGCCACCGCGACGGTGTTCTTCAGCCGCATCAGTTCGGCCAGCATTTCGGCGCGGCGCACCACCGGGATGCGCAGCCCAAGCGCGGCGACCACTTCGGGATTGTCGCGCTTGACTGCGGTCGAAGTCACTACCACCGCCGCATCGCCGACGTTGGCGGCGTCGTGGCCGATCATCACCGTGATGCCGCGTGCGCGCAGGCCCTCCACCACATAGCCTTCGGCAATGTCGCTGCCCTGCACTTGGTAGCCCAGGTTGTACATCACCTCGGCAATGCCCGACATGCCAATGCCGCCGATACCGACGAAATGGATTGTGCCGATGTCGATTCCGACACCCTTCATGCCGCCCCGCTTCTGGCAGGCACGTCCTGCATTCGTGGCTCGACCTTATGGGCCAGGCGGATCACATCCATCAGCGGCGCCCCGTCAAAGCTTTCGACCAGATCGGCCAGGTCTTTGGCGGCGTTCGGATAACCGCAGTTCCACGCAGCATGTGCGGCATGCGCCAGCGTCTCGGGCGGCTGCACCAGGGCCATGACCTGCTTTGCCAGTTCGGCGGCGGTGAATTTGTCCTGGGCGATCGCGCGCGCACCGCCCGCAGCAACGATCTCGCGGGTGTTGGCGGTCTGATGATCGTCGGTGGCAATCGCCAGCGGCACCAGGATCGCCGGACGGCCGACAGCGGTCAGTTCGGCAAGGGTCGACGCCCCGGCGCGACCGATGAACACATGCGCATCGGCAAGCCGCTCTGCCATATCCTCGAAATAAGTGCCGAGTTCAGCCGGAACACCTTGCGCCGAATATCGCGCCCGCACGGCATCGACATCCTCGGGACGGCACTGTTGCGTAACCTGCAGCCGGGCGACGAGCGCAGGCGGCAGCATGCCCAGGCCATCGGGCACGACCTGCGACAGCACGCGCGCGCCTTGACTGCCCCCCGTCACCAGCACCCGCAGCGGGCAGTCGGCGGTAAACGGCGGAAACGGCTGATCGCGCAGTTTCAGCACATCGCCGCGTACCGGATTGCCGACCAGATGGACCTTGGGGACAAGTCTTGCAGCCAGCCGGTCGACGCGGGCATAAGCAGTGGCGATGGCGTTGACGCGGGGCGCCAGAAAGCGGTTGACGCGGCCCAGCACCGCGTTCTGTTCATGAATGATGCTGGCAATAGCCATGTCTCGCGCCGCAAGCAGCGCCGGCAGCGCTGGATAGCCACCAAAGCCGATGACCGCAGCAGGCTGGAACGTCTCGAACAACTGGCACGCCATGCGGCGGCCTTGCCTGATCGCCGCGAACGCCCGCCACCAGCCAATCGGATTGCGCCCCTCCAGCCGACCGGCGGGCAGGACATGGACGGCAAGCGAACCGGGCTTGCCGGGAATGGCGGCGCCCCGTTCATCGGTCACCAGCGCTACCCGATGCCCCCGCGCCGCCAGTTCGGCGGCGAGCGCGAACGCGGGGATCAGGTGCCCCCCGGTGCCGCCGGCGGCCAGAACATAATGACGCGTCAGCGCAGTCATCGGCGTGCGCCAATGCGCGAGAACGGATCGCGCGAGAGGAAAGGATTGCGCCGGGTGATCGCCAGCAGGAAACCCACGCCCAGGCACAGCGCGATAGTGGACGACCCGCCATAGGAAATCAGCGGCAGCGTCATGCCCTTGGAGGGAAATAGCTGTAGATTGACCAGGATGTTGATGAACGCCTGCCCGCCGAGCTGCGCGACCAGCCCGGTTGCGGCCAGCACGGTGAACAGATCTTCCTCTTTCACCAGCCGGATCAGCACGCGAAAAATGATCGCGAAATACAGCAGCACGATCACCGTACAGGCGATCAGCCCGCCCTCTTCGCCGATCACCGAAAATATATAATCGGTATGCGCCTCGGGCAGGCTGAGCTTATGCACGCCCAGCCACAGCCCGGTGCCGGTCCAGCCGCCCGCCAGCAGCGTATGCTTGGCGATATCCACCTGATCGAACGCGGTGCCCCCGCCCAGAAAAGCATCGATACGGTGCCGGGCATTGCCATAGAACATGTAGGCTGCCGCCATCCCGAAGATCCCGAAACCCGCGGCCGCAGCGATGCGGCGCACCGACAGCCCCGACTGGAACATCATCACGAACCACACGCCCACGAACAGCACGGTCGAACCAAAATCGGGCTGCGCCATCAATAGCACCCCGATCAGCGCCATCAGCCCGGTCGCCACTGCCATCACCGGCAGCCGCGGATCGCGCAGCCGCCATGACAGAATCCAGGCAAGCACGATCGCAAACGCCGGCTTCATGAACTCGGACGGCTGGAGCGAAATCCCCAGATTCAGCCAGCGTTTCGCGCCATTGACCGAAGTCCCTACGACCGGCACCAGAATCAGCGCTGCCAGCATCGCGAAACCCAGCACGATCCCCGCCCGCCGCGCCATGTCGCGCGGCAGCAGCGAGGCGGCGAACATCGTGATCATCCCCAGCACTTGCCAGCGCACGTGCAGCACCAGAAAATGCAGATCGTCGAGCCGGACATGCGCGGTCGAGAGCCGTTGCGCGCTGGCTGGCGAGGCCACTGCAACCGCCAGCGTGCCGATCGCCATCAGCACCAGCACCAGCGCCAACAGCACGCGGTCGATCTCGCGCCACCAGATAGCCAGCTCGCTGCGCCGGGTCCGCCGGATATCCGGGGCGCTGCCGGTCACCGGCCGACTGGCACCGGGAATGAACGGCGGCGTCGTGGCCATCAGCCTGCTTCCCCCGGATGGCCTACTGTCAACGCATCGACAATCTGGCAAAAAGCGAGCCCGCGCGCCTCGTAATCGCGGAACTGGTCAAAGCTGGCGCAGGCCGGGGACAGCATCACGACGTCGCCGGGCTGCGCCGCCGCAATGGCCTCGCGAACCGCCTCGACCAGCATTTCGCTCCGCTGTACCGGCATGTGCGGCTCCAGGATCTCGGCAAAACGCTGGCCGGCATCGCCAATGATATATGCGGCCGCGACATGGCGAAAGAACGGCGCACATTCGTCCAGATCGTCGCCCTTGGGCAGACCGCCTAAAATCCAGTGAATGCGCGGCCGGTGGCCATCACCGTGCCGCTCAGGCGGAAAAGCCGCCAGCGCCGGTGCGGTCGAAGCGGGATTGGTCGCCTTGCTGTCGTTTATGAAGAGTACGCCATTCGCCTCTGCGATGCGCTCCATGCGGTGCGGCAGGCCAGCAAAGCTCTTCAACCCGGCCTCAATAGCGATCTCGCCGACACCCAGATGGCGGACAGCGGCGACGGCGGCGGCGGCATTGGCGCGGTTATGCGGCCCATGCAGCGAGGGCCAATCGGCCTGGTTGCCGGGCAGATCGACGGCATTGATGAATACGAAGGGCTGGTCCTCGGGGGCGTAGCGCATCACGTCCTCGTCCATTTCCGCGTGGTAATCGACGATGGCGAGATGGGGGTGGGCGGTTGAGTCTGGCGCCTGCATCCCGAACACCCGCGCCTTGGCATCGACATAGGCGGCATAGCCGTCGTAGCGATCGAGGTGATCGGGCGACAGATTGAGCAGGATCGCGACGTCACAGTCGAGCCGCAGCGTCAGGTCGATCTGATAGCTCGACAATTCCAGCACATACACGCCCAAGGCTTGCGCATTAGCGTGCAGCGGCGCCCCGCTCAGGATCGGCAAGCCGATATTGCCACCCATGCGCGACGGGACGCCGCCAGTGGAGAGCAGATGGTGGATCAGCGCGGTGGTGGTCGATTTGCCATTGGTGCCGGTGATGCCGACGACGCGGTGCGCGGGCAGATCGGCGCGCGCCTGCGCAAACAATTCGATATCGCAGATCAGCGGCACCGCCGCGCTGCGCGCCGCCTCGGCCACAGGATGACGATTGATCGGTACGCCCGGCGACACCACCACGGCGGTATAGCCGGCCAGATCAATGGCACAGGGGTCGGCTGCGCTCAACTGCCCCGCCAGCGCAGCCGCAGCATGCTCGGCAAACAACGCCGCGCGCGGCTCCTCACGTGCGTCCCACGCGGTAACCTCGGCCCCGCTTGCCAGTAGCGATGCCACAGCCGCCTGACCCGAACGGGCAAGGCCAAGGACAGCATAGCGGTTACCGGCGAAGACGGGTGAGGTAATCATCGCAATTTCAGCGTCGACAGGCCGATGACCGCCAGCACGATCGAGATAATCCAGAAGCGGATAACCACGGTCGGCTCGGCCCAGCCAAGCTGTTCGAAATGGTGATGGATCGGCGCCATCCGAAAAACCCGCTTGCCGGTGCGCTTGTAAAAGAACACCTGGATGATGACCGATGCCGCCTCCAGCACGAACAGCCCGCCGACGATGGCCAGCACGATCTCGTGATGCGCGGCCACCGCAATCGCACCCAGCGCCCCGCCCAGCGCCAGGCTGCCGGTATCGCCCATGAACACCGCAGCAGGCGGCGCGTTGAACCACAGGAAGCCAAGCCCCGCACCCATGATCCCTGCACATAAAATCGCCAGTTCGCCCGCGCGCGGGACATGGGGAATGCCCAGATAATTCGCATAATCGACGCGGCCGGTCAGATAGGCGATGATCGCAAAAGTGCCCGCCGCGATAATCACCGGCATCGTCGCCAGGCCATCGAGGCCATCGGTGAGGTTCACGGCATTGCCCGCGCCGACAATCACCACGGCCGCAAAGACATAATAGAAATAGCCGAGCGGAATGTAGCGCTTGCTCAGGAACGGCACATACAGATTGGTGCTGATCTGGCTGACGATGATCCAGGCCGCGACCCCGGCGACGGCAAACTCGGCGAGCAGCCGCGCTTTGCCCGAGATGCCCTTGTGGCTGCGCTTGGTGATCTTGTCATAATCGTCAAGGAAACCGATCACGCCGAAGCCCAGCGTCACCGCCAGACAAGCCAGCACGAAGGGATTGGTCAGATCCATCCACAGGAACATCGCCACCAGCAGCGAAATCAGGATCATCAGCCCGCCCATGGTCGGCGTACCGCGCTTGGCGAAATGCGTTTTCGGGCCATCTTCGCGGATAGGCTGGCCTTTGCCCTGACGCACGCGCAGCATCAGGATGAAACGTGGACCAATCATCAGCCCCACCGCCAGCGCCGTCATCAGCGCCGCGCCGCTGCGAAAACTCTGGTAGCGGATGAGATTGGCCGCCCCGGCAAAATGAAAATAGTCGGCGATCAGGTATAGCATAAGGCGGTTACGACGCTGATTTGGCGGAAAGAACGGGTGGTTTGGCAGCAAGAGCGGTGACGAGCGCGGCTAACCCCACCGAGTTCGACCCCTTGATCAGGACCGCATCCCCGGCAGCTATACCATAGGCGACCAAAGCCGCGCGCGCCTCATCGACGGTACGGCAATGGGCGAAGGCGACTGGCCTGCCAAGCGCCGATTGCGCGGGTTTCCCCAGTTCATCCGCCAGCGCCACCATTTCGTCGCCAACCAGCACGGCAAAGTCCACCCCCGCCGCATTGACAGGCCCAGCAAGCGCGGCGTGCAGCGAGGGCGCGAAATCTCCCAGTTCCATCATCGCGCCCAGCACCGCAATGCGGCGGCGCGCCGGGGTTTCGGCCAGCGCCGCCAGCGTCGCGCACATCGAGGCGGGATTGGCATTATAGCTTTCATCGATCAGCAGCGCGGTGCCGCCATCGCTGGTGGCAATTTCATGCCGCGCGCCGCGACCAGCCATGCTTTCCAGTTCGGCAAGCGCCAGCCCCGCTGCGCCGAGATCGCCGCCCGCCGCGCGCACCGCTGCCATCACCGCCAGCGAATTGATGATCCAGTGTTCGCCGGGCGCCGCGACCGTATAGCACACCCGGCGGTCGCCCATGTCGATGGTGACCAGCGAGCCTTGCGCAGACGCTACCGCATCGAGCAGCCGGACATTGGCGCCGGGGTCGCGCCCGAACGAGACCACCTGCGCCCCGCATGCCAGCGCTGCCGCCTTGAGCCGGGCGAAATGCGGGCTGTCGGCTGGAATGACGGCGGTGCCGCCCGGCAGCAGGCCCTGGAATATCTCGGCCTTGGCGTCAGCGATCGCTTCCTCGCTGCCCAGCATTTCGATATGCGCGGGGGCGATATTGGTGATGACCGCAACATGGGGGCGGACCTGCGCGGTCAGCGCGGCGATCTCTCCCGCGTGGTTCATGCCCAGCTCGAAGATGCCGAACTTGGCGCGGGCCGGCATCCGCGCCAGGCTGAGCGGTACGCCAACATGGTTGTTATAGCTTTTTACCGAGCGATGCGCCGCACCCCGGCTGGAGCGATCGAGCGCCGCGAACAGCGCTTCCTTGACGCTGGTCTTGCCCACGGACCCGGTCACCCCGACGATTGTCGCATTGGTACGCGCCCGTGCCGCTTGCCCCATCGCCTGCAGGGCGAGGAAGCTGTCGGACACGCGGATATGCCGCCCCGGCACTTCGTGCTCAACCAGCGCCGCGCTCGCTCCGCGCTGCATGGCGGCGGCAACGAAACGGTGACCATCGGTGGTCTCGCCCTTCAGCGCCACGAACAAGTCGCCTTCGCGCACGGCGCGCGAATCGATTTCCACCCCCGCCATCAGGAAGTCGGCCGAGGCGGTACCGCCAGTCGCTTCGGCAACGCCGCGTGCGCTCCACAACGCCAGCGGCAAGGCATCGGCGAGTTCCGCCGGCCAAGCGATGACGCGCGCCCGTTTGCCGTTGCCCGCACTCATCCCGCGTTCTCCCGCCCTGCCAATTCGCGCGCGACAGTCACATCATCGAACGCCAGAATACGCATCGCCTCGCCCTGGCCGATAATCTGGCCCTGTTCATGCCCCTTGCCGGCGATCAGGACGATGTCGTCCCGCCCGGCGAGCGCGATCGCCTCAGCTATGGCCGCGCGGCGATCTCCAACCTCGCGGACGTCACCGCCCGCCGCCCCGGCCAACACCATCGCCCGGATACTCGCCGGATCTTCGCCGCGCGGATTGTCGTCGGTGACAATGGCAATGTCGGCCAGCGTTGCCGCCACCCGGCCCATCTGTGGCCGCTTGCCCTGATCACGGTCGCCGCCCGCGCCCAGCACCAGCAGCAGCAACCCCGCGACATGCGGACGCAGCGCCGCGATGGCGGCGGCCAAGGCATCGGGGGTATGCGCGTAATCGACGTAAATGGGGGCGCCCGCCGGGCTGATCGCCGCGCGTTCCAGCCGCCCGCGTACCCCCTGCAACCGCGCCATCGCATCGAACACCGCGTCGGCCGACATGCCGCCGGCCAAAGCGAGCCCCGCCGATACCAGCGCATTGGCCGCCTGATAGGCACCAATCAGCGGCAAGTTGACCTTACGCCGCACACCGGCATGCTCCAGGTCGAGCACTTGCCCCAATTGACCGGGTGTCCGGGCGAGAAGCCGAATGCCGCCGCCTTGCTCACCAACAGTGAACAGCCGCAGTCCCCGCTGGCGCGCATGGCCGCAGGCCCGCTCTGACCAGGCATCGTCGGCCCAGATGACGGCGGTGCCATCCGGCGCAATCACTTCGTCAAACAAGCGCATCTTGGCCGCGAAATAGGCCTCCATGTCAGCGTGGTAATCGAGATGGTCGCGACTGAGATTGGTGAAGGCCCCGGCGCAGACAGGCAATCCTTCGTTGCGGTACTGATCGAGACCGTGGCTGGAAGCTTCGTAAGCGACATGGGTCACGCCCTCGCGCGCCAACCCGGCCATATTGGCCAGAAAGGTAACGATATCGGGCGTGGTCAGTCCGGTGGAAACGCTGTCATCGGGCGTAGTCACACCAAGCGTTCCAATCGAGGCGGCGCGAATCCCGGCCATGCGCCACAATTGCCGGGTCAGTTCGACGCAGGAGGTCTTGCCGTTCGTGCCGGTGACCGCGACGATGACCGGCGGCACCGGCTGATAAAACTGCGCTGCCAGACGGGCAAAGGTGCGGCGAGGGCCCCCGCCCCCCACCGGGGACGCATCGGTGATATGCACCGCGCCGATGACGTGCGCTTCGGGCCGTGCCACCACCGCGATGGCACCGGCGGCAACAGCGGCGGCGATAAAGTCCTCGCCATTGACCACGCTGCCGGGAAAAGCGCCAAAGACATTGCCGGGTGCGACCCTGCGATGGTCGATGGCAAACCCGGTTAGCGGCACGTCAGCAGCGTGAGCATCGGGGCCGGGCGCAAGCTCGATCCCCGCTGCCTGTGCCGCCTCGGCCAGTTTCATTCACCTTCCCCGGCGATCAGCGGGCGGACATCGGACACGTCGATATCGCGCGTATCGTCGGGCATGATCCCAAGTAGCGGGCCGATGCGCGGCACCACCCGGCCCACCACCGGCGCTGCGTTCCAGGCGGCGGTGCGCTGACCGCTGGTGGCGGCGGTGGCCTTGGGCTCCTCCAGCGTTGCCAGCACGAGATAGCGCGGGTGATCCATCGGAAAGGCCGAGGCAAAGGTCGTGATCACGCGATCCTTGTGATAGCCGCCCCGGTCGCCGATTTCAGCGGTGCCGGTCTTGCCACCCACGCGAAAACCCGACGCATTGGCGGAACGGCCCGTGCCGACCTCGGTGATCAGCCGCAACAACTGGCGCATGCGCGCGCTGGTCGAGGCTTTGAAGACACGGCGTCCCTCGGGCACCTGACCGGGGTCGAGCTTCAACAGCGTCGCGGGATGCCAGACGCCGCCGTTGACCAGCGCGGCATAGGCGCAGGCAATGTGGAGCGGGGTCACTGCCAAGCCATGGCCATAGGCGATCGTGGTGGTCGTCACCTCCGACCACTTGCCCCGCGGCCAGCTTGGCATGCCACGCGCCGGCAACTCGATGACGGGCCGGCGGTCGAAGCCCAGCGAGCGCAGCGTCGCCCCGAGCCGCTCGCCGCCCAGTTCCTCGCCGACCTGCGCGAGCACGATATTCGAGGAATGAACCAGAGCCTCTGGCACATCGAGCGACGCGCCGAAGTTCTTGTCGTCATGCACCAGATGTCCGCCGACCATGCGCGAACCGTTGGCCGGATAGCGCCGCGCCAGATCGGTGATCGTGCCGGCCTCGATCGCCGAGGCGACGGTGAGCGGCTTGAAGACCGAACCCAGCTCATACGTCTCGCTGGTCATGTGATTGCGCATCAATTTCTGGCCGTTGGCGGCCAGTATGCGCGGCATGTTGGGATCGAACGACGGCAGCGAGGCCAGTCCCAGCACTTCGCCGGTATCGACATCCATGACCAGCGCGCCACCGCCAGCGGCATTGGAATCGCGGATTGCCCGCAGCAGTTCATCCTCCAGCGCGCCTTGCACGCGGGTATCGATTGACAGCACCGACGGGGTGCCGCGCTGCGCGCGGTCGGTCAACCGATGATCGAGCACCTCCTCCATGCCATATTGGCCATGACCCTCGGCATCGACATAACCCAGAAAATGCGCGCCCATCGACCCTTGCGGATAATAGCGTTCGCTCTCACGCGGAAATTCCAGCGCCGGTTCGCCCAGTGCATGGATGCGATTGGCTTCGTCGGGCAAAATCCGGCGGCGCAGATAGCCCGGCTTCCCCGATGCCAGTCGTGCCGTCAGGTCGGCCACGCTCATATCGGGGAATATCCGCTGCAGCGCTGCGGCGACGATGGCCGGGCTTTGCACCAGCGGCGAGCCATCGCCCATCGCCTTAGGATTGAACCACAACGAATAAGCGGGGAACGCGCGGGCCAGCGGCACCCCGTTGCGGTCGACGATATCGGCGCGTTTCGGAAATAGCGAATCGGCCGGGTCGCTGCGCGGGTCGGATTGGAACAGGCCCAGGTGAACGATCTGCGCCAGCGCCCCCAGCGCGATTACCCCAAACACGCGCAGCACCCAGCGCGCGCGCCATTTCGCCTCAAGCACGGCGCGCTTGCGCACATCTGCAACCTCGATCCGCTGGACTACCCCTGAGGAAGGCCGGGGGGGCGTGGCGCCCGATCCCGATGATCGCGGGCCGGAAGCTGTCGAAAACGCGCCATAAATGGGTACTGCCACCCGGCTCATTCGCTGTGCTCGGGCGGGTCGATGCGCGCCAGACGCTCACGCAAATTGGTTGCGTCGACAGGTGCGTGAAAGTCTGGGCGGGAACCTTCGGCGGCTATCCGCCGGCCCATCAGCCGACTGGTCAATTGCGGGACCAGATTGCCGAGACTGCCAGGGCCTACGCTGCTGTCCTGGGCGTTGGTGCCGTCGGCGCTGGCGACTTCGATCGGCGTGGGGGCATCGCTGCCACGCGGCTTGCCCAGCATGGCCAGTTGGCGCTCGTTCTCAAGATACTGCCGCGAATCAGGCGCGTGGTAGCCGAAATCCAGATCGTTGATATCCGACAATTGCTGCTGGTTGGCGCGCGTTTCATACTCGGTCTCGAGAAACTGGTTGTCACGTTTGAGCGCGACAATGTGGCGTTGCGAAATTTCAACCTGGCTTTTTACCGCGTTGACCCGCAGCATCAGCGATCCGGTCAGCACGGTGCAGATCGCCAACAGGGTAAACCAGCCGATCGACTGGATGCGGTCGCGGGTCATGTTCATGCGGCTCTGCCTTCCTGTGCCGGACGCGGTCCGGGGCCACGCGCTAACGCGCCGCTGCGGGTGGCGCTGCGCAAGGTGGCGGACCGGGCGCGGGGATTGCGATCAATTTCGGCGGCGGCGGGCCGAATCGCCTTGCTGATGTCGCGAAACACCGGCGGAAGGCCGGGCAACGCCTCGGGCAAATGACGCGATGTCGCTGCCTGGGCACCGCTCGCGTCGCGCAGATAGTGCTTGACGATGCGGTCTTCGAGACTGTGAAACGACACCACCGCCAGCCGCCCGCCATCGCCAAGCAGCGCTTCGGCGGCGGCAAGGCCGGCCTCCAGCTCGTCCAGCTCGGCATTGACGTGGATGCGGATTGCCTGGAACGTCCGTGTCGCAGGGTCTTTCGGCGCACCCGGCCGATGGCCCAGCGCCCTGCGCACCACCCGTGCCAGTTCGCCAGTGGTGGTCAGCGGGCGCGCCGCGACGATGGCGCGGGCAACGCGGCGTGATTGGCGCTCCTCGGCATAGCGGAACAACACATCGGCGATGTCGCCCTCGTCGGCGCCATTGACGAAATCGGCCGCGCTGGGACCTTCGCGCTCCATCCGCATGTCGAGCGGGCCGTCGCTGGCAAAGGCAAAACCGCGCGCCGCCTGATCGAGCTGCATCGACGAGACCCCGATATCCATGGCGATACCGTCCACCGTGGCGATCCCGGCTTCGGCCATCCCTGCCACCATTTCGGAAAAACGGCGCGGATGCAGCACCAGCCGGGGCGGGTTTTCCCGCGTCTCCGGCCAGTCGCGGCCAGCAGCGATGGCATCGGGATCGCGGTCGAAGGCGTGAACGATGGCGCCCGCGTCGAGAAAGGCACGCGAATAGCCACCCGCGCCAAAGGTGGCGTCGATAACGACCAACCCGGAACTGGCGCCCGGCGTCAGCCCCAGCGCCGCCAGCACTTCATCGCGCAGCACCGGAATATGGGCGCCCCCAGTCATTTGGGCATGAGTCATTTGGACATGAGTCATTTGCGCCCCCGTCCGGCACCGTTGATGAAGCTGGCGCAGGCAGCCTTGGCCACGGCCCACTGCGGCCCCTCCTGCCGGTCCAGCACATCGGGCGCCCACATCGTGAAGGTTTCGCGGGTGGCATGGAAATAGAGATGATCGTCAACCTCGACGATTTCCCGCAGATAAGACGGTATGATCAGTCGGCCCGAATTGTCATAGGCAATCTCGACAATGTTACCGAAGACGAGGTCGCGCGCGGCGCGATCAAAGGGCTGGCCCGCGCGCAGTGCTATTTCGTGGGCCAAGTCGATTTCGGAAGCGAGTTTCTCGTAATAGGATTTTCCGAAACCGATCAGGCAGTTCCAGTCCTCGTGCCGAGTGACATACAGCGTGTTTTCGCCCCGACTGGATTCGGTCACTGGCTTGCGGAAGTGCGCCGGAACCACATAGCGCCCCTTGTCGCCCTTGGACGAAAAGCCATGTCCTCCATAAATGACAGGCGATTCAACCAACGAAATGCCCCGTTTCCAAAAATCCCAAAAAAGCCCTTGCGCCCCGCAATGCAGAAGCGCGCCGGCCGTATCGCCGAGTCAGGCGATGAATCTCTTCCGACCCCGAACACTTAACGTGCCAGAGGCGGGCAGGAAAGGGAAATTACGGGAAACTGTGCCACTTTGCTGTGGAGAGCGCCATTTTTACCGTTTTTAGGCATTTTCCTCGGTAAATTCGTAGAGGCGTAAGGTAAATATTCTTTCTTTGTTCCAATTTTAGAAGTAAATTTCTCCCAAAGCCCAGCCTTGCCGCGCATGAATCAGCGCTTCAGGCCGCCTTGGCACACCGACTCCCGCTATTTCCCGCTAATCAGCGCGGTTCCGATGCGCAGCGCTGCCGCTATGGACTGGCGCTGGCGCTGCGGGCGAGGGAATGACGCCCAGATCGGCAAGCGGATCGGTGTTGCTGGCGCCACTGGCGCCCGCGCTATGCGCGCTGCTTAACATGCCGGCGGCATCGGCCAACCGCGCGCGCTCCATGACGATGTTGGCCAGCGCCACCAGCAACAGCATCGCGGCCAGCCCGAACAGCCCAACCTGCATACGCTGGATCGCCTCCGCGCGCCGCTCTCGCGCCGTGGGCGGCGTGAAATGTTGCGGCGTCGTGACTGTTTGCACCAGTTCCGGACGTTCGAATGCGGCCATCACAACCTGAATAGTCTATTTTACCAGCCAAGGGAAGACTGGCAGCCCCTTCGCCTCCAGCCACTCGCGATTGTACAGCGAGGACAGATAGCGAAAGCCGCTGTCGCACAGGATTGTAACGACGCGCGCGCGCAACCGGCCTTCGCCAACGAGTTGCCGCCCCAGCGCAACCGCGCCGGCAACATTGATCCCCGATGATAGCCCCAGGCACAGCCCTTCTTCCTGCAACAGCCGCCCGACCCAGACCAGCCCCTCCTCATCGGACACGCGGAACTGGGTGTCGATCGGCGCGCCGTCCAGATTGGCGGTAATACGGCCCTGGCCGATGCCCTCGGCAACCGACGACCCCTCGGCCTTCAATTCGCCATGCGCGTAATAATTATAGAGCGCCGCACCGTGGGGATCGCTCAGCGCGATCACCACCGACTCGTCATAAGCCTTCAACGCCATGCCGACCCCGGCGATGGTGCCGCCAGTGCCCGCCGCACAGGTAAAGCCGTCGATCCGCCCTGCCATCTGCGCCCATATTTCCGGCGCGGTGGTCTCGATATGGGCCTTGCGATTGGCAATATTATCGAACTGGTTGGCCCATACCGCACCCGGCGTTTCCTCGGCCAGCCGCCGCGAGGTATGCACGAAATGGCCGGGATTGGAGAATGGCGCTGCCGGCACCAGCACCAGATCGGCCCCCAGCGCACGCAACGTGTCCATCTTCTCGCGCGACTGCGTTTCGGGCATGACGATTATCGTGCGATAGCCCAGCGCATTGGCCACCAGCGCAATGCCGATCCCGGTATTGCCCGCCGTCCCCTCGACGATCGTCCCGCCCGGCTGCAGCAACCCCCGCTGCTCCGCATCGCGGACGATCCACAGTGCCGCGCGGTCCTTGACCGAAGCGCCGGGATTGGTGAACTCGCACTTGCCCCAGATTTCACAGCCCGCCGCCTCACTGGGCCCCTTGAGCAGAACCAGGGGGGTGTTCCCGATCAGGTCGAGTGTGCTGGTCAAGGCAGGTGGGGCGGTCATATCCGGACAGGTAAAAGCCGCGAGCCGGTTGCGCAATCGAATTGCGCAGGATGGTCAGGGTTTAGAGAATAGACCCGGGACCATTGCCCCAGCCCCCAATCCTGTTGGCGTTGCGCGCCTTGGCAGCGGCGCGCGACCGGCAGATGGTGCCATCAAAAATGACGGGGTCAAAAATGCCGGGGAGCGCGAGGGAGATACCCCTCGCATCTACCCTTTCCTGAGCTCAATCTTCCCGGGCGATTGTCACGCGCAAGCCATCGAACGCGTCCGTCACCGGCAGTTGGCACGACAACCGCGAGTTGGCGTCGCGATGGTCCGAGCTGTCGAGCAGGTCGTTTTCGTCCTCGGTCATCTTCGGCAGCCTGTCGGCGAAGGCCGGGTCGACGTGGACATGGCAGGTGGCGCAGCTGCAGCAGCCGCCGCACAGCGCGAGCAGTTCGTCGCAGCCACTGTCGCGGATCACTTCCATCAGGGTCCGGCCCACCGCCGCGTCCACGGTCTTTTCCTCACCCGCCTGGTTGATCACGACCACATTCGGCATTGCGATAATCCTTCTCGTGAGCCGCGCCTGGACGGTCGGCCCTGTTCGCGCTTCGGCGCGGCTGCTAACCGCTGGCCGGACGATTTGCAAGTTTGCCGTTACGCGACAAGGCGTGGGTCGGCAGGACACCGGGAAAAATGCCATGGGACTGAGCCAAGACATGCTGACTACCGGGCTGGACGCGCTGGCCGCGCGTGAGCCGGGTATCGCCCGGGCGCTGAAGCTGGCGGGCTATCCGGAACCACGCATCCGCGAGCGCGGCTATGCAACCTTGTTGCGCACGATCGTCGGCCAGCAGGTCAGTGTCGCGGCGGCGGCCTCGGTATGGGCTAGGCTGGACGCGCTGCTGGGGCCGGATATGCCGCCGGCGGCATTGCTCGCCACGGAATTCGATGCGCTTCGTGCCTGCGGTTTTTCGCGCCAGAAACAAGGCTACGCGCGCAGTCTGTGCGAGCTGGTGATAAGCGGAGAGCTCGATCTCGCAACGCTGCCCGACGACGACGACGAAGCGATTGCCGTGCTCACCCGTATCAAGGGTATCGGGCGCTGGTCGGCTGAAATCTATCTGCTGTTCGCCGAGGGACGTCCGGATATCTGGCCCGCCGGCGATCTGGCCGTCCAGGCCGGACTCCACCGCATCCTGGGGTTGACCGAGCGCCCATCGGAGCGGGAAACGCGTGTCCTGGGCGAGCGCTGGCGACCCTGGCGCGGTGCTGCGGCGATCTTCACCTGGCATTGCTACAACAACGCGGCGTTGTAGCCACGGGCGCTAAGCTACCCCCCTCCCCTTCAGGAAAGGTGTTCAGGAATCCGCCAGCGCATTGATCGCCTTTGCCATTTTGACATCGCGCTGGCTCACCCCGCCCGCATCATGCGTGGTCAGCGTAATTTCCACCCGATTATACACATTCGACCATTCCGGATGATGATCGGCCTGTTCCGCCAACAACGCCGCCCGCGTCATAAACCCAAACGCCGCGCTGAAATTGGCGAACTTGAACGCGCGGCCGATCGCCAGACGATCTTCCCGCAGCGTCCAGCCGGTCAGCTCGGCCAGCGCCTCGGCCAATTCGCTTTCGGTCAGGCGGGAAATCGGCATTGGCTTTCCTTTGGCGGCATCCTTGGCAGCCCGGCGAGTTTCCCTTAAGCCGGCCCGCAATGCAAGACGTTCGTCAGCCATGCCGCCTGAAGGCCACCACTTTGGCCTGTCGGCGCGGCGATCGGGTGCTGTTTGCGCAGGTGTCGCTGGGGCAGGAACCGGGGACCGCCTGCCACATCATCGGCGCCAACGGTATCGGCAAAAGCACCCTGATCCGCATCCTTGCCGGCCTTGCCGAACCATGGGCCGGATCGGTCGAGCGCGACGGCGCGATCGGGCTGATCGATGACCTCAGCGGCCTCGATCCACAGCAGCCGCTGGGCCGCGCGCTGGGCTTTTGGGCCGGGATCGACGGCCATCAGGGCAGCGCACCCGCCGAACGGCTCGGCCTGTCCGACCTGCTCGACGTGCCGGTGCGCTATCTGTCGACCGGCCAGCGCAAGCGCGCCGCGCTGGCCCGGCTGATCGCGCAAAATGCGCCGATCTGGCTGCTGGATGAACCGCTCAACGGGCTCGACAGCGCCGCCGCTACATTGACGATGGCGCTGGCCTCGGAACACCTCAACGCGGGGGGGATCTGCATCATCGCCTCGCACCAGCCCTTTGCGCTTCCCGGCATGGCCACGCTCAACCTAGCGGAGTTTGCCGCGTGATCCGCCAACTGGCCCTAATTCTGCGGCGCGATATTGCCGTGCTGCTGCTGGGGCGCGGAGGCGCTGGCAGGGGGGGCGGTAGCGCGCTGCCGATCCTGTTCTTCCTGGCCGTCGCCATGCTGTTTCCGTTCGCCGTCGGCCCCTCCGCAACGGTGCTGGCCCAAGTCGGCGGCGGCGTGATCTGGGTGGCCGCACTGCTCGCCGCGATCCTGCCGCTCGACCGGCTGATCGAACCCGATATCGAACTCGGCTGCTTCGACCAATGGGCACTGCGCGGCATCGCCGAGGAATGGATCATCGTCTCACGCATCCTGGCCCATTGGCTCAGCTTCGCCCCCGCGCTGATGCTCGCCACCCTGCCCGCCAGCGTGCTGCTGGGCCTGAACGGCACCACGCTGCGGTTGGTCGAACTGGGCCTGTTGGTCGGCACCCCCGGTCTGGCCGCCATCGGCGTGATGATCGCCGCAATCACCGCCGGCCTGCGCGGCGGCGCTGCGCTGGCCGGGCTGCTAATGATTCCACTAGCCGTGCCGCTGCTGATCTTCGGCGCCGGAAGCCTGTCGAGCGGCGGCAGCACCGGGATCGCGCTGACGGCAGCGGTGAGTCTGGTGCTGCTGGCGATGGCGCCGTTTGCGGGAGGCGCGGCGGTTAGGGCAGGACGATGGTGACGGACGAAGACACTGGGGCCATCGCCCCAGACCCCAATAATGTAGCGGTTCTGATTTCTCCCAGTGTGCTGCCAACTCATCGCGCCGTGAATTTTTTGCTGCTGCGCGGCGGATTATGCCGGGAGAATAGTGGGTCAATGGGCAATGCCCGACGTTTGATGCCCATGCGGCAACAGCTGATTACGCAGACAGCACCCTGGTCAAAGGCGGCTTTCCTATGCGGGTGAAAAATGTAGAGTTTCTCATTTTCTTTATGCTCTGCGCGATAATAATCACCGGAACTTTCAATATTCTTATATTGTTCCGAGAAAATTTTCATGTTTTTAGTGCGCTAACGGGACATTCTTGATCTATTTATTGCTCGGCTCTGGATGAATTATAATAACTTTTGCCGAATTATATAAAAATTTGGTAAGTTCTATTGACCAATTTTACATAAATTTTATCAAATATCCTTTAGTGGTCACCGAGTTTTATTGAAAGGTGCCAACTTAGGACTCATCAATGGCTTTATTTACTTCTCAGCACGCCTTGGCGCAATTTTTTCTGGATAGCCGCCCTTTCGCCTTGGGGGCATTAGCTTCTGAGTCCAGGCAGAGCAGGTGCCGTCCGCCAAAAGTGGTCCATCTGCAATACAGGTATGATCGCTTCCCACCAATTGCGGGCATATTACTTCCAACCAAGGAAGCGATCGAGCATCCGATTCTGCTTACAATGCAGATTACTGGGAGCACGAGGGCAATGGCCCTCGTACCTTCCTCTTCCCCTCAATAAGGCGGCTTGTGCAACCCCAGCGGGCTCTCGGTAAATATCTCGCACCCTGTGTCGGTAATCCCGATCGAATGCTCGAACTGCGCTGATAATGAGCGGTCGCGCGTGACCGCCGTCCAGCCGTCGTCCAGCATCCGTACCGGCGCCTTGCCCAGATTGATCATCGGCTCGATGGTGAAAATCATCCCCGGTTTCAGCATCGGGCCGGTGCCGGCAATCCCGGCGTGGACGACTTCGGGGGCGTCGTGGAACAGGCGGCCGACGCCGTGGCCGCAGAATTCGCGGACGACGCCGTAGCGGCTGGCTTCGGCGTGGCGCTGGATCGCGGCGCCGATATCGCCAAGGCGGGCGCCGGGTTTGGCTTGGGCGATGCCGATCATCAGGCATTCATAGGTTACTTCGACCAGCCGCTTGGCTTTGAGCGGCACGTCGCCGACCAGATACATGCGGCTGGAATCGCCGTGCCAGCCGTCGAGCAGCGGGGTTACGTCGATGTTGACGATGTCGCCTTCTTTCAGCGTTTTTTCGGACGGAATGCCGTGGCAGACGACATGATTGGCGGAAATGCAGCAACTATGGGTATAACCACGATAGCCCAGCGTGGCCGGGATGGCGCCGCCGTCCAGCGTCATCTGGCGCACGACATCGTCCAGCTCGCGGGTGGATACGCCGGGCCGCACCAGCGGGGCCAGCGCATCGAGCGTCTGGGCGGCGAGCCGCCCGGCCCGGCGCATCCCGGCGAAAGCTTCTGCGCCATGGAGCTTGATCGTGCCATCGCGCAACACGGTGTCGCTGTCGGCGACGGTCTGGTACTGGTTCATACCGTCGCACATAGCAAAGCGAGCCGCGTTTTGCGAGATAGTTGTGCGAATAAACCTCGCACAGCACGGGTGCCTGGCGCTAGAACGGGCGCTGAACGGACACATCATGACTGACACAAATTCCTCGACCCCAGCCGAAGGCGCAGCCCCCGAGCTGGTCCTGCCCGACCGGGGGCAAGACGCCATTGCCATTCATCTGGTGGCCAAACCGGCACTGGCGGCTTGGCTGCAGGCCCGGTCCCCGGCCCAGCGCGCCCAGGCGGCGGCACAGAAGTTCAGGGGCGAACCCTTTGACCAGGCAATTCTGGGAGACGGCGACAGCTGGCTGGTCGCGGCCGGGGTGGCCGACGCGCCGCTGCTTGGCAGTTGGTGCCTGGCAAAGCTGGCCGCAACGCTGCCGGCCGGGACCTATCGGCTGGCTGAGGGCGCAGCGGATGCCGCCCCGGCGCTGATCGGCTGGGCATTGGGGCAATACCGCTTTGACCGCTACCGGACGGATGGCAACGCTGGTGCCAATACTGGCGCCGATGCCGGTGAAGGCCCGCGCGTGCTGCTGACCCCGCACGCCAAGGCCATCGTGCCCGCGCTGGACGACGCCGCTGCGGTGATGCTGGTGCGCGATCTGGTCAATACCCCCGCCGAGGACATGGGGCCTAGCGAGCTTGAGCAAGCGGTCGAACAATTGGCCAAACTTCACAGTGGCAAGCTGGGGAACGCGAAGGTCCACGTCACCAGGGGCGAGGCGCTGGAGCGCGAATTTCCCATGGTCCACACCGTCGGGCGGGCCGCTGGCCGCGCCCACGCGCCACGCATGATCGAGCTGGAATGGGGCGATCCCGCGCATCCTCGTCTGGCCATCGTCGGCAAGGGGGTATGTTTCGATTCGGGCGGGCTGGACCTCAAGCCGTCCGCCGGAATGCTGCTGATGAAAAAGGACATGGGCGGCGCCGCCCATGCGCTGGCGCTGGCGCGGCTGGTGATGGGCGCGGGGTTGAAGGTGCGGCTGCATTTGCTGATCCCGGCGGTGGAAAATGCTGTGTCGGGCAATGCCTTCCGTCCCGGCGATGTCTTGCGCAGCCGTGCCGGGCTGTCGGTCGAGATCGGCAATACCGACGCCGAGGGGCGGCTGGTCCTGGCCGACGCGCTGACCCGCGCCGGAGAGGAGACGCCCGATCTCATCCTCGATTTCGCTACGCTGACCGGCGCCGCGCGGGTCGCGCTGGGCCCCGACCTGCCGGCGCTGTTCACTCGCCGCGACGCGACCGCCGAGGCGCTGCTGGCTGCCGGGCGCGGTGTGGATGACCCGTGCTGGCGCCTGCCGCTGCATGATCCCTATCGCGAATGGCTGAAATCCGACATTGCCGACCTGAATAATGTTGCTGCCAACGGCTTTGCCGGCGCCAGCGTGGCGGCGCTATTTCTGGATCGCTTCGTCCCCGCGGGGATCGACTGGGCGCATTTCGACACCTTTGCCTGGCGGCCCACCGCCAAGCCCGGACGGCCCAAGGGCGGTGACGCGCTGGGGCTGCGCGCCAGCTGGGCGATGTTACAGAAGCGGTATGGATAGCTTGATGAACGCAGTCGATGCCGCTAGTCGGCGGCGCTTGTGTTTTGAGGGGCCAGCAGACTTGCCAGCAGACCGGGAAATACCCGCCATCCCCACCGGCCAACTGACGCTGTCCGGCCCGAGCGAAAAGCTGGACGCCGCGCATTGGCCGGTGCGCGGCGATCTGGCGCATATCCGCCTCGCCGGGCGCTGCTTCGTGCCCCATTATGCCGTGCCGATGCCGCATGTGGTGACAGCGCCCGGTGCGGCGCTGCGCAAGCTGGGACAGGCCCAGGCCGATGTGGTGACGCAGCTGGTCGAAGGCGACGGTTTCGACGTGCTCGACATGAGCGGCGGCTGGTGCTGGGGGCAAGTCGCCGAAGATGTCGTCGGCACCGGTTTGGTCGGCTATGTTCCGCACAATTTGCTGGTGCCAATTATCCCATGACCATCACCGTATTCATCGACGGCGCCGTCGGCACCACCGGGCTGGAGATCGCCGACCGGTTGGCGGGCCGGGCGGAATTTACCCTGCTGACGCTGGACGAGGCGCAACGCAAGTCGCCCTCGGCCCGCAAGGACGCCTATCACAGCGCCGATTTCGCGGTGCTGTGCCTGCCCGATGAGGCGGCGATTGCGGCCGTGGCGCTGGCGGCAGGCGCAAAGGTGCGGATCATCGACGCGTCGAGCGCGCACCGCGTCGCGGCAGGCTGGACTTACGGCTTCCCCGAAATCATTGGCCGTGCGGCGGTGGCTGCGGCCACGCGCGTGTCCAACCCCGGCTGCTATGCGACAGGCTTCATCGCGCTGCTCGCGCCGCTGGTGCGCGCCGGGCTGTTGCCGGCCAGCTGGCCCTATTCCGTCCATGCCGTGTCGGGCTATTCGGGTGGCGGCAAGGCGCTGATCGCGCGCTTTGCCGATGATCCGGACATCGCTTTTCGCAGCTATGGGCTGGCGATGGGGCATAAGCATGTGCCCGAAATGCAGCACTATGCCGGGCTTGGCCATGCGCCGGTGTTCGCGCCTGCGGTGATCCCGGCGCATCGCGGTATGGTGGTCGAGGTTCCGTTGCCGCTGGCGGCGATCCCCGGCGCCGCCACGCCCGACCGGCTACGGGGCGCACTCGCCAGTTTCTACGAAGGCAGCGACATCGTCCGGGTGCATGGCAATACGCCCGATGAAGTGCTGCTGCGCTGCTCGGCCCGACCGTCCGACCGTCTCGATCTCTATGTTTTCGCCACACACGATGGCGCTCAGGCGCGCCTGTTGGCCAGCCTCGACAATCTCGGCAAAGGCGCCAGCGGCGGCGCTGTGCAAAATTTGAACTTGATGGCGGGGTTGCCTGAAACTGCTGGACTGGCGCTGTAATTTCGCAATTTGCAGTTGGCGGCCGTGCCCAATTATTCAGCAGAGCTTGTCTGAATTTTGGTCACCTGCCACAACTGCTGTGCGGCCCCATTCCGGACGGCTCGCCAAGGTTTGCAAAGACCGGCGCAAATCAGGGCTATTCCTGCATTTGCATCCGGCTCGGAACGCGTTTATCCATTCTGGCACGATTCTTGAATGAGGGCGTGTTAGGACTTCTGGATCACCGATTCGCCGGGGCGAAGCGAGTGGTCTGCGCATAGGGCCGCGCGCAGGCGCGTTTTGCCCCCAACAAAGGGATGTTACTGGCGTGAAAAAGATCGAAGCGATCATCAAGCCATTCAAGCTCGATGAAGTAAAAGAGGCACTGCACGACGTCGGCGTTTCGGGCATTACCGTGACCGAGGCCAAGGGCTTTGGCCGCCAGAAGGGACATACCGAACTGTATCGCGGCGCTGAATATGTCGTGGACTTCTTGCCCAAGGTTAAGCTGGAAGTGGTGGTTGCCGACGAACTGGCCGATCGCGTGGTCGAAGCGATTGCCGCTGCGGCCCAGACCGGTCGCATCGGCGACGGCAAGATTTTCGTCATTCCCGTCGATAGCGCGCTGCGGATCCGCACCGGCGAGCGCAACGAAGACGCGGTCTAATTCTTTCACAGCGGCCGGGACCCGTACCGGGGTAATCGTCCGCACCGAAGTCAAATCCCCCTCGCCGCGACGCTTGCGGTCGGGAACATCTGGAGAAAAACGGCAATGGTTACTGCAGCAGCTATCCTCAAGCAGATCAGGGACGATGAGATCGAGTGGGTCGATCTGCGTTTCACCGACCCCAAGGGCAAGTGGCAGCACCTGACCATGGTCTCGTCGGTGCTTGGCGAGGATGAACTGAACGATGGTCTTATGTTCGATGGTTCGTCGATCGAAGGCTGGAAGGCCATCAACGAATCCGACATGATCCTGAAGCCCGACCTTGGCGCCACCTACATCGATCCGTTCTCGGCGACGCCGATGATGATCCTGATCTGCGACATCGTCGAGCCGTCGACCGGCGAATTGTATTCGCGCGATCCGCGTTCGACCGCAAAGCGCGCCGAAGCCTTCGTCGTATCGAGTGGCGCAGGCGATACCGTCTACGTCGGCCCGGAAGCCGAATTCTTCGTTTTCGACGATGTGAAGTTTTACGACGGCTATGATGGCAACGGCTTCAAGCTGGACGACATCGAACTGCCGACCAACACCGGCAGGGATTACGAAGGCGGCAATCTGGGCCACCGTCCCCGCGCCAAGGGCGGCTACTTTCCGGTCGCTCCGGTCGACAGCTGCGTCGATCTGCGCGGCGAGATGGTCTCGACCATGATCGCCATGGGCCTGCCCTGCGACAAGCATCACCACGAAGTGGCCGCCGCGCAGCATGAGCTGGGCCTGACTTTCGGCACGCTGGTGCAGACCGCCGACCGCATGCAGGTGTACAAATACGTCGTCCACCAGGTCGCCGCGAATTACGGCAAAACCGCCACCTTCATGCCCAAGCCGATCAAGACCGACAATGGCAGCGGCATGCACACGCACATCTCGATCTGGGAAAAGGGCAACCCGCTGTTCGCGGGCAATGGCTACGCCGGTCTGTCCGACATGTGCCTGTACTTCATCGGTGGCGTGATCAAACATGCCAAGGCGCTGAATGCCTTCACCAACCCGACCACCAACAGCTACAAGCGGCTGGTGCCGGGCTATGAAGCACCGGTGCTGCTGGCCTACTCGGCGCGCAACCGTTCGGCATCCTGCCGTATCCCCTACGGCGCCGGGACCAAGGCCAAGCGGGTGGAGTTCCGCTTTCCAGACGCCATGGCAAATCCCTATCTGTGCTATGCCGCACTGCTGATGGCCGGCCTCGACGGGGTCGCCAACAAGATCCATCCCGGCGAAGCGATGGACAAGAACCTGTACGACCTGCCTCCCGAAGAACTGGCCCAGGTACCGACCGTATGCGGTTCGCTACGCGAGGCGCTGGATTCGCTGGCTGCCGACCATCAGTTCCTGCTGACGGGCGGCGTGTTCACCGAAGACCAGATCGAGTCCTACATGGAGCTGAAATGGCCCGAAGTGATGCGCTGGGAAACGACGCCTTCGGCGGTCGAATTCGACATGTACTACAGCGCCTGATCGGATCACCATAAGCTTCAGGCGATAAGGTCTGGCGAACGGCCCGGGACGCAAGTTCCGGGCCTTTTTCTTTACTGGCCCGTGACTTTCGCCTTACGCCGTCCCCGCCAACCCTTCCGCGACATACTCGCCGATCGCCAGCGACGAAGTCAGCCCCGGACTTTCGATACCGAACAGCGCCGCCACGCCCGGCAAGCCATGGACATCGGGCAGCATGATCGCAAAATCGGGCTGGGGCTGATCGGGGCCATGGATCTTGGGGCGGATGCCAGCGTAATTGGCCACCAGGTCGGCCTCGTTCAGCCCCGGCCAGTAGCGGCGGATCGCTGCGGCAAACCGCGCGCGGCGGGCGGGCGACGGGGTGTAGTCCTCGCTGTCGACCCATTCGATGTCGGGGCCGAAAATCGGATTGCCGCCGATGTCGCGGCGGTAATGCGTGCCCAGCGAACCGGGAACGGGCAGCGGGTAAATCAGCCGCGAAAACGGAGCGCGCGCGTGCAGTGCAAAATAGGTGCCCTTGGCCAGGTGGCGGGCCGGGATCAGCGCGGGGGGAAAGGCGTCCAGCCCGGCGGCGGCGTGCTGGGCGCCAAGACCGGGTGCCAGAATCAGCGACCGGCAGCGAATGGTGGCGGGCTCTGCGCCGCCGGTGTGCACACGATAGCCGCCGGGCACCGCCTCTGCGCGCAGATATGGCGTGCTCAGCGCGATACTGCCGCCAGCGTCTTCAATCTCACCGTGAAGCGCAATCAGATAGCCGTGGCTGTCGAACACCGCGCTGGTGGCGCAGGCCAGCGCCGCCACAGCGTTGAGCGCGGGTTCCAGTGCGCGTGCCGCTGCACCGGTCAGCCGGGTTACGCCGGGCACACGATTGGCGGCGGCTTGCGCGGCGATGGCGTCCAGCGCGGGAAGTTCCTCAGCCGCCGTGGCAACGACCAGCTTACCGCAGGGATCGAGCGCAATGGCGCGCATGTCGCAATAGTCGCGGATCAACCGGTTGCCGGCGACGCAAAGCTGCGCCTTGAGCGATCCGGTGGGGTAATAGATACCGGCGTGCAACACTTCGGAATTGCGCGAGGAGATGCCCTGGCCGATGTGCGCCGCTGCCTCCAGCACGATCACTTCACGGCCTCGCCGCGCCAGCGACCGCGCGCAGGCCAGCCCGACCGCGCCCGCGCCGACGACGATGCTGTCGGTGGCAAAATCAGTGGCGCCGGCAGCCATCCGTGTTCAGTCCATATGCCGCAAACCAACGCGCAGGTAATCCCAGCCGGTCAGCACCGTGAGCACGGCGGCGCCCCATAGAGAAACCAGCCCAACCTGCTGCGCCAATGGCCACCTCGGCAGTGCCCCGGCCAAAATCAGCGCACCCAGCGACACCAGCTGGAGCGTGGTTTTCCACTTGGCCAGGCGAGAGACCGGCATCGATACGCGAAGTTCGGCCAGGAATTCGCGCAGGCCGGACACCGCGATCTCGCGCAACAGGATCACCAGCGCGGCGATGACATGGCCGCCGGTGATATTGCGATTATGCACCAGGATCAGGATGACCGCCGCCACCATGATCTTGTCGGCGATCGGATCGAGAAAAACCCCCAGCTTTGAAACCGTGCCCTGCGCGCGCGCGACATAGCCGTCGAAGTAGTCGGTGATACCCATGAGGCAATAGGCGGCAAAGCCGATGCCATAGCCCAGCGGCCAGTCGGGCCACCACAGCAGCGCCACCAGCAGGGGCACCGCCACGATGCGCGAAAGCGTGAGCAGGTTGGGGAGCGTCAGCATGTCCAGCCCCGCATAGCGGCTAATGGCGTCTCGAAAAAGGGCGGGGTGAAAAAGACCGGGAGGAAACAAATCAATTGTGTCAGTGCCGTTCTCACTCACCTCCGCCAAGCGGGCGGGGAACCAGTATCGCCAACACCAGGCACGATCGCCCCATTGCGGTGTCCGCCCTTGGCCCCTAGGACGGCGGCCAAGTGAAGAGGATCGCAGCCGTTTATGACGACATCGACGCATCTTGTGCGGACGCGCCGTTTTTTGCCGTTATTCGTGACCCAATTGCTTGGCGCGTTTAACGACAATCTCTTCAAGAACGCGATGGTGCTGTACGTCGTCTACAGTATCTACGATTCAGAAAAAGCCGAGGCGAAATTCAGCGCGCTGGCGTCCGGGTTGTTCATCCTGCCGTTCTTCCTGCTGTCGGCGCTGGCGGGACAACTGGCTGATATGCGCGACAAGGCGCGGATCATCCGCATCGTCAAATTTTGCGAGATCCTGATCATGCTGGTGGGCGCGACCGGGCTGCTGATGGCGTGGCAAGGTGTCGCCGTCGGGACCGTAGCGATCCCGCTGATGCTGGTCGGGGTGTTGGCGATGGGGGTGCATTCCACCTTCTTCGGGCCGATCAAATACGCGATCCTGCCGCAGCACCTGCAGCCCGGCGAGGTGCTGGCCGGCACCGGGCTGGTCGAGGCGGGCACCTATATGGCGATATTGGCAGGCACGATCCTGGCCGGGTTGATCCCTGTGCAATGGGCGGCGCTGGGGGTTGTCATCACCGCGCTGCTGGGCTGGACGGTCTCGCGCCAGATTCCCCCGGCACCGCCCGCGCACGCTCCAGAACCGCTCGATTTCCACTTCATCCGCTCGTCGGTTACGCTGGTTCGCAACACCATGCACGACCGGCGTGTGTTCCTGGCAATCATGGCGATCAGCGTGTTCTGGGCGATCGGCTCAGTGCTTATCATCCAGTTCCCGCCGCTGGCGCGCAGCGTGCTGAGCGCCAGCAAGGAAGTGGCCAGCCTGTTCCTGGTGATGTTCTCGGTCGGGGTAGCGCTGGGATCGCTGTCGATCAACGCCTTGCTCAAGGGCAAGGTTTCGGCTCGCTATGCGCCTGTTTCGGTGATCGGCATGGCAGCGTTCGTCGTGCTGTTCGAGCAGGTGTGTGAGCGCTGGTCAGTGCCAAAGGAAGCGGGGCTGCTTGACGTCGCCAGGTTCATGGCGCAGCCGCTGGCGGTGCCATTGCTGGCGACCTTGCTGGGCATTGCCGTGTGCGGCGGCATGTTCGTGGTGCCGCTTTATGCCTTTTTGACCACCTTTGTGGACAAGTCACAGGCCGCACGGACAATCGCAGCCAATAATATCGTCAACTCCGGCGCAATGGTCGCAGGCGCAATGCTGGCGGTCGGGCTGAGCGCGGCGGGCGTACCGATCGTCCAGCAATTGCTGCTGAGCGCGGCCATGTGCCTGCTGTCGGCGTGGATGGGCTGGCTGTTGTATTGCGCGGAGGTTAACGCCTGAGGTTCGTTTCTGCTTCCCGAGGGTAAAAAGGCGCGCGGTCAGCGCGCGGACAGGGCGAGAATATAATCCCATTCGCTCAGCGTGATCGCCGCCACCGACAGTCGCGACAAGCGCACCAGTTCCATATCCGCCAGAGCCGGATCGGCCTTGATCTCTCTCAGTGTGACCGCTCGCTGCAACCGGCGCACTGGCTTGACCTTCACCGCCGCCCATTTACCGTCCGGATCGCTGGGATCGGTCAGGCCGGCCGCGCTGATTTCGACGATGCCGACAATCTCCAGCCCGATATTGGAATGATAGAAAAACGCCTGGTCGCCCACTTGCATGCGGCGCAGATTGTTCGCCGCGCGATGATTGCGCACCCCGTCCCAGATGCCTTCGCCCTCGGCCAGCAGATGGTTCCAGCCGTAGCTGTCGGGCTCGCTCTTCAGCAACCAGCAGGCTACGTTTTTGGTCATGCGCGGGTGCTCCGGATCCGTTATGGGATCAGTGCGCCCTAACCCCATCTGCTTTACAGGACCAGTCATGGACCTAGCCGCTTTACCCGTCTTGTCGCTGACCGAGGATGTGAATGATTTTTCGCAGGCGATCGGTGCGAGTTTTCGCGCGTTCGGCTTTGCCTTGGTCAAGGATCACGGCATCGAACCCGACCTGATCGGACGCGGCTGGGAACTGGCGCGGCAATTGTTCGCGCTCGACGAGCAGGAAAAGCAACAGTGCACCGTGCCGGGGTCAGGCGGCGCTAGGGGCTATACCCCCTTTGGCCGCGAAATCGCCAAGGGCGCGGCGATGGCTGATCTGAAGGAATTCTGGCACATCGGCCGCGACCTGCCGCCGGGCCACCGGCTGGCGGGCGCCGCGATGCCGGCCAATGTCTGGCCCGAACGGCCCAATGGCTTCCGCGAAGTGTTCGAGCAGCTGTTTGCGGCTTTCGACCGCGCTGGCGCGGTCATCCTGTCGCGGATCGCGGTCGATCTGGGGTTGCCCGCAAACTGGTTCGCCGCCGCGACGCAGGACGGCAATTCGGTGCTGCGGCTGCTGCATTACCCCCCCGTCTCCGCCGCCCACACGAGCGCCATCCGCGCCGAGGCGCATGAAGACATCAACCTGATCACGCTGTTGCTCGGCGCCGAGGAAGCCGGGCTCGAACTGC
>JAYUBN010000077.1:0-6318 GCA_043740855.1 Sphingomonadales bacterium
GCGTGAGCAACTGGCCTGCCGCGCGGGCAAGTGCGGTACTGCGCGCACTCCATCGGATCGGCTGGACCATTAAACGCCAATCAGGTTCCCATAAAATGCTCTCTCGGCCAGGTTGGTCCGACTACGTCTTCGCATTCCACGACGGGGAGGAAATCGGACCGCGCATGTTGGCACGACTGGCCAAGTACACAGGCCTTCGCCCGGACGATCTATAGCGCGCTATTGGCAGACACGGCGGCATCCGGATTATCGCCCCACCACCACCACCCCAACCGCCGCGCCAGCATCCCGCAACGCCTGATCCAAGGTCGCCAGCGGCAGCCCCCTCCGCCGAGCAAGCTCCAGGTACGCCGCATCATAAACCGTCAACCGATGCTCGTCCGCCAACGCCAACGTCCCAGCCCAGGCCTGCGCTGCGGTTTGCTGATCGGTCGCAATATCCAGCAGTCCCAGGTCGCTTAAAGCGGCGCGCCGAAACCCTGTTTCGATGCGCTTCCTGCGCACTGCCACGGTCAGGCAATTGGCAACTTCCAGCCACCACAGCCCCGGCACCACCGCGCCATGCTCGGCAATTCCTTCAAATACCTGCCGTATCGCGGGCGTTGTCTCGTCATCGAAAATCCATGCGAGCGCCGCCGAGCTATCGAGTACCAGGCTCACGGACGCCCCTCATCCCGATAGGCCTTCCATTCCGCCCAATCAAACGCGCCAAGCTTCAGTCCTTCCGCCCGCTCCCGGATGCGCGCAATCGCCGCACGCGCTTCGTCGCGGCGATACCCGGCCTGGGCCGGCACCAGGCGCGCGACCTCCTTGCCGTGGCGAGTGATGGTGACTTCCTCGCCATTTTCCACCAAGTCCAGCAAATGCCCGAGCTTATTTTTCGCCTCAAACGCACCGACTTGCATGATGATAATCCTACAGTAGACCAGCTTAAGCTAGCATGATTTTCCTGAAGAGCCAACAACCCTAAACCAAACAGCACTTCTTATACTTCTTCCCACTCCCACACGGGCACGCATCATTCCGCCCGAGCCCTTCCGCCCGCGATTTCTCCTCCACCATCGGCGCCCATCCCGCCAACCGCGCCCAGTTCGGCCGCGGCGTCACCCGCCGCCGCCGCATCCCGAGCGCCATTTCCACGTCCTCCAAATCCCCCGCCAGCGACATATCGACCGCGTTGTGCGCAAACGCCGCCCGAATCGCGCCGATCGCTTCGGCAGCTTTCAGGTCGATCAGCGCGACGATCGCAAACCCGTTAATCGCCGGAGACCCATCGGGGTGCGGCGTCAGGACCTGCACCAGCGCGTCAATGCACGCGGCCCGCAACGGCCGATGGCGCGTGCCGATTTCCTGGATCCCCGCCAGCGCTGTCGCCGCAACGAAGGTTTCAAGCGATCGGTCCAGGACAAAGGCCGCCAGCTCAGGCAGTGCCGCCGGCCCGATCATCCCGAACACATGCGGCAGTTCGTTCCCGATCCGGTGCTCATTAAAATCGGCTTTCAGCAGCCCTAGCAGCGGCCCCACCGCCCGCTCGGCGCGCAGCTGCGCCAGCGCGCGCCACGCATGCATCGGGGCCCAGACCTCGCTGCCGTCCCTATCGTTGCGATGCAATTCCAGGTCGCAGGCCATCGCGATCAGCGCATCGATATCGCCCGGCCCAATCCCGGTCGTCGTTGCATAGTCCAGCCAGTCGGCAGACCTGCTTATATTATCCGCCCCGAGGCTCAGCAGCCGCCCGACGGGCGTAGGAACACAATCAGAAGTCAAAATCTTGCTCATCTCAACCTGCCACTATGCCCGACTCGCGGAACGCCTGTGGCGAAAGTTTAGCACAAGATTTCCGAGGGCGCGGATGCCGAAAGCCGGTCGCGAAACCGCTCCATCTCCGCCTCGCTCCGCGCCATCCCTTCCAGCGGATAGATCCGCACATCATGGATGCCGATCATCGCCAGCACACGGCGCAAACAGGGCGACAGGCAATCCGGCTGGCGCGGCGGTGGGCAGATCATGCCGCCCACGCCACCACTACATACATGGGGCGGGCGGTCGCGCAGCAGCCCGATCTTGCGGGCCGGCGTGGGGCGGAAGGTGCAAGCCGCGCCATCGGCAAATCGCCCGCCCGGCTGCTATGGGCCGCGCTGCCCGCCGGGCCGCAATCCATCCGCAAGATCGCCTTCACGTCAGCGCCTTGCCGAAATGCATGCCACCCGCCAGCATGCCCCAGCGGAAATAGAAGCGCTGGGCGAAGGCGTTGGCCAGCCCGGTGTCCAACACCAGGCGCGCGCAGCCCAGCTTGCGTGCTTCGGCCTCCACCGCATCAAGCAGCTTTGCCCCCAGCCCGCCGCGGCGTTCGGTTTCGGCGACCACCAAGTCATCGACATAGACGAATTTGCCATAGATGGTGTTCTCCATCGCGCGATAGCCGGCAAGGCCAACCGGCGTTTCACCCGTACCCAGCAGCCGATATCCTTGCGCCTGCTGGCGCATGATCTGGGCCACGAAGGCGGCTTCATCCACCAGATGCGGGCGCAATTGCCGCATCAGCGGAAAGCAGGCGGCGACGTCGCCCGTCGATACCGCGTGGCGCAATGGCGGGCTCATGCGGCGACCTTGGCGGCGTGAGCCTGGGGCGCAATGCGGTCGAAATGCAGTCTTTGTTGGGTCATCACCTGTGGTCCCTTGGATGATTGTCGCCCAGATGGTAGCCGCATCATGGCCAGATAAAATGGCCAAAACAGGTGTTTCGGTATAGACCATGATGCGCCGGGCGTTGGCGGAATGACCATACCTATTCCCCGAGCAAATCCACTCCTGCCCCAATAGCCGCCACCCGCAATGCGCGGTCGAGTGACGCCAGCGGCAGGCTCAGCCGTTGCGCGAGTTCAAGGTAGCTGGCGTCATAAACCGTCAGGCCAAACCGATCTGCCAGACGCAATGTGGTGGACCAGGCATAGCGATCGGTTTCCGGATCAGTGCGGATGTCCATTGCCCCCAGGATCGTCAGGGCAGAATCGCGATGATGGGCAGTAATGCGCCGACGCCGAACTGCTATCTGCAGGACATTGGCAACCTCCAATCGCCAAAGTGCTGGGACAACAGCACCGACGGCGGCAACCTGCCCCATGACATCATCAATCGCCGGCGTTGTTTCATCAACAAAGGACCAGGCCAAAGCGGCCGAACTATCCAGAACCAGCGTCATCGACGCCCTTCGTTGATCATGTCTTTAATATTCAGATCATCGCCCAAAAGCATGTTTTTACGCAATTCAAGCATATGGTCATGCGCCGCCCGCGCACGACTGCGATCCGGCCCGGCATCATGCGGAACCAGCCTGGCAACCGGTTTGCCGTGCCTTGTAATTGTCAATTCCTCGCCGTGTTCGACCCGATCGAGCAGTTCGGACAGTTTGTTCTTGGCCTCAAAGGCTCCGATCATCGCCATGACACGCTCCTAAATCATCTAGCTGGCAATCTAGCTGATCTGACACATGGCTTCAACATTATTCCCGGCAGATCGCTACCGCCCCGACACCAGAACCGGCTTCTCGCGATAGACCTGCGGAAACAGCCGCTTGAGGTCTTCGATCTTCGGCATGTCGTAATAGGCGATATAGGGGCTGGTCGGATGCAAAGTCAGGTAGTCCTGATGATAGGCCTCGGCTGGGTAGAAGCTTTTATCCGCTTCAATCCCGGTAACGATGGCGGCATCGTAAACCTTGGCGCCGTTCAACTGGGCAATGTAGGCCGCGGCCAGGCGCGATTGCGTGGCATTGGCCGGAAAGATTGCAGATCGATACTGGGTCCCAACATCCGGGCCCTGGCGGTTCAACTCGGTTGGGTTGTGGGCCACGGAAAAATAGATTTGTAGCAATTTGCCATAGCTGATCTTGCGCGGGTCGAAGATAATCTGCACCGCTTCGGCATGGCCGGTGCTGCCGCTGCCGACCGCCTCGTACTGCGCGGTGCTTTGTGCGCCGCCAGCATAGCCGGAAACCGCGCTGGTCACCCCGTCGACCCGCTGGAACACGCCCTGGACACCCCAGAAGCAGCCGCCGGCGAAAACCGCGACCTCGGAAATTGCAGCCCCCGGCGTCTCATCCACCATGGGCGCTGGCACCGGCCGCGCGATCTCGGCAGCGGTCTGGGTGGCAGACATGCCCACCATTGCCGCCAGCAACCCGAGCACGACCAGGGCTGGAGTGGTAAAATTCGCAAAGCGTCGCATGGCTTGCTCCTGTGTCATCATATCCCAACGGAAGTGCGCCCGGCAGCCAAACATAACCGGCCAACGCAAACTTAATCCGCATCGCGCAGTCCGAAAACCTCCCGCAGCCGCCCCCGCCCCAACACGGTCACTTCCACCGCCCGTGTCCCCGCCACGCGCCGCACCCAGCCCTGGGTCACGCAATGTACACACAGCGCCGCCCCAAGCCGCCCGGCGAGGTGCGGCCGCCGCTCACTCCAATCGAGGCATGGCCGGCAGGTCAGCGCTCGATCGGTATCGAGCCCGAGACTGTCAAACAGCGCCCTGCCGCGCGCGGTGACCACCCCGCCGTCCCTGCCCAGTTCGACCCGCCCGCCGGCGACCAGCGCATCGGCAAGCCCGACCCCAAGGCGGCCGGCCAGATGATCGTAACAGGTCCGCCCCGCCCGCAGCACCCTATCGCACGGTCCGACCACGATTTTCCGTGCCGGGCGCGCCAGGCCAGACGCAAGTTGCATGATGCCCTCCAGCATGCGCGCCACGTCCGGGGACGCCAGCCGGTGATAGCAGTGCCGGCCCTGCTTTGTGACCGCGACCAGCCCGACCAGGGTGAGCCGCCCGAGATGGCTGCTCCCGGTTGCCGGCGTTACCCCGGCGGCGGCGGCGAGTTCGGTGGCGGTAAGCGCGCGGCCATCCATCAGGGCGCCAAGTATGGCGGCTCGGGTCGGGTCGCCTGTGCTAGCTGCGCAGTCCAGGTCGTGGGCTCGATCGCGCTGCTGCTCGCCGGCGGTACCAGCGTTCCATTGCTGCTGACGGGGGTGATGTTGTTCGGCGCCGGGATCGGCAATGCCACATCGCTACCGCCGCTGATCGCGCAAACCGAATTCACCCGTGACGATGTGGCGCGCGCCGTGCCGTTGATCGTGGCCATCGGCCAGGCGAGTTACGCCTTCACACCGGCCGCTTTCGGGCTGATCCAGGCATATGGACCAGCCGACCCCGGCGCCCCTTGGGTTTTCATCGCCGCAGGAGTGATCCAGGTTCTGGCGATCCTGATGTTTGTGGTGGGGCGACCATTTTCGCAGGACTAATGCGACAGAATTGCAATTTGCAACAGCTTGCCCGCCGCAATTTGCGAGCGCCGCCCAGACACGAGGGTCTGCTCACCCTCAAACTCAGTCTTATCAAGGATTTAAGAGTTAGGCACGCTTAATGCAGTGATCACGTTATCGAGCTGCTTAAGGCATCACGATGCGCGCCCCGTCATCGTCCAAGGCCAAGTTCATCCTGTCATGGCTCGCTGGCATCTATGCTCTCGGCGCGATCGCCTGCGCAGGGTCGGCCCGGGCGACGATCATCGATGTCACCAACGTCGCGGTCCCGCTGACGGCTGGGGGCATCAACATCACCGACGGCACCAACAGCTTCAGCAACATCATCGCCGGCCAGATCGCGCTGACCGCGTCGGTGTCGGGCGGGGTTGGCGGGCCGTTCGTGCTCTACGCCTGGTGCGTCGATTTGTACCATGACATTTATCTTGGCCAGAACAGCTACGCCTACACCGTCGCCGGCGCGGTGGTCACCGATGACAGCAACGGCACCGCGCTTTCAACAACCGTCAGCAACAAATTAATGACGCTCGCCGCCTATGGCAACGCTCAGCTCGCCGGCGCCAAAGCCGGTGACGCGAATTTCTCCAGCGCGGTGCAACTCGCGATCTGGAAAACCGAATATGCCGGCTTCGCCTTCACCGCGAATGCCACCGTGACCAACTATGTCGCCAGCCTGCAAACCTATGCCGCGAGCAATTCCGCCCCCGCCACCAGTATGCGGTCACTGTCTGGTGCCCAAAACCTGATCACCGACGGCATCAGCCTGACGTTCAGCGGCAATTCGCAGGCCAATGCAGTGCCGGAGCCGGCTTCGATGGCGCTGATCGGGGTTGGGGTGCCGACGCTGGTTGGGGTGCGTCGCCGCCGCATCACCGTCTGACGGTTCTGGCTTAATCCTTGTACGGCCCTCCGCGCCCCCATCAAAGGGGGGAATCTTCGGAGATTTCATGCATCGCTTTTTTGGCACCGGTTGCCGCGTTCCTGAATGGACGCCAACGCT
>JAYUBN010000078.1:0-1855 GCA_043740855.1 Sphingomonadales bacterium
CCCCAGACGATGGCATCATGTGCCGCGCCCGAACCGGTGATATGAATCGTTTCAACCAAGGGGTGCGTGCACAAATATTGCCCGACAGCGGCGTCACCCTCGACGATGCGGAGAAATCCCAGCGCGATCAACGGCGCCAGGGCGGCTTTCAGGAATTCCGCCAGATAGGCGTTGACCGGGTTCATCTTGAGTAGCACCACCTGGTTCTCCACGAAGAGTTTATCCAGGCAATCGAGCGGTGCGATGGCGGCAACATTGCCAGCGCCGAGCACCAGGCCAAGCCGACCAACGCGCGGGATTGCCGCGTCGTAGCCAGCCGCACTGGTGGCGACTATCGTTGCGCGATCCACCCCAGGGTGCATCCACACATCAACGGTCATGCCGTTGAACAGCACCCGATCCCAGATCGAACTCGGTACCACCCTGGCCGCGATCCGCCCGCCGGGTACATCACGCAATCGCAGGCCACGACAATGTTGCTGTTTCGCAATATTATCCAGCGTTTGCAGCATCGCATTGCACCACACCATCACCGCGTAGGGGCCAGCGAACCATTCCTCCCCTGCCGTAGATGATGCCGGATCAAGCCCCTTGGCGCGCGCGGCGGCCTCCGCCCAGGCTTGTGCCACGCCCAGCAGATTATCCTTGATCGCGCGCAGCATGGCGATGCGATCGGCGACCGAAACCGCAATCCACCGTTGCTTGCTGGCCGCCAGCAAGGCCAAATCAGCATCGAGCGCGGTGCTGTTCATCCGCGGGCACCAGCGCGGATCAAATCCGTGGCCCGTTCGGCAATCATAATCGTTGGCGCGTTGGTATTGCCGCCGATCAGGGTTGGCATCACCGATGCATCCACCACCCGCAGGCCGGCAACGCCATGGACGCGCAATTCCGGGTCCACCACGGCCATGGCGTCGGTGCCCATTTTGCAGGCGCCCACCGGGTGATAAATCGTATCGGCGCGGGCGCGGATTTGCTTCATCAGGACCGCATCGTCCTGGCCTTCGGTTTTGTACAATTCTTTATAACGGTATTTTGCCAGGGCGGGTGCTGCGAGGATTTTCTGGGTTTGCTTGACGCCTGCCAACAGAAGCGCGGCGTCATCGGGATCGGCGAGAAAATTCGGATCGATGCGCGGTGCTTTTGTCGGGTCGGGGCTGGCAAGTCCGACCGTCCCGCGGCTTTTTGGGCGCAGCACGCAGACATGACAGGAATAGCCGAAGCCCCAATGGCGCTTGCGACCATGGTCATCGACCATCGCGATGAGGAAATGCAACTGCAAATCGGGGCGATCGAGATCCGGACTGGATTTGATGAAGCCACCGCTTTCGGCAAACGGCGTCGCGATCAGGCCCTTGCCGGTTTTGCGCCATTCGCCGATCGCCGAAATCAGCTGGGCGATGCCGCGGAAACTTAAGCCGACCATGTCGGTTTCACGCGACGTCCACGACAAGGTGAAATCGAGATGGTCCTGCAAATTCTTGCCGACGCCAGGTAACGCATGCTGCACGGCAATGCCTTGCGGCGTGAGCTCGGCGGGATCGCCAATCCCCGACAGCATCAACAAATGCGGCGAATTGAACGCCCCGCCGCACAGGATGACCTCTCGCGCCGCCGAAATAATTTCGGTGCCGGTTTTGCGCCGCACCTCCACCCCGGTGGCGCGGCCATTCTCCAACACCACCCGCAGCGCCTGGGTTTCGGTGAGCACCGTGAGGTTGGAGCGATCCATCACCGGGTGCAAATAGGCGGCAGCCGCCGAACAACGCTCCCCATTGCGCGCGCCACCATGGAACTGGGTGACCTGGTACAGCCCGACCCCTTCTTGTTCAGCGCCATTGAAGTCGCTGTTACG
>JAYUBN010000079.1:0-6225 GCA_043740855.1 Sphingomonadales bacterium
CGCGCCGGGTTGGCCGGCGGCGGCGCGCCAAACAAAGACTCATACCGACCCGCGTTGACCCATTCTTCATGGGTCAACAATTATGCGGGTTGGTATGAGACACAACGCCGCACCCGCAAATGTGCGGGTGCGGCTCCTTTTCCATCCGGAGACTTGAGCCATGCGCAAAGCCAGTGTGCTGCTGGATCGCGACTTTACCATCGGCGAGACGGACAAGCGCCTGTTCGGTGCCTTCATTGAGCATCTCGGCCGCTGTGTGTATGGCGGCATCTACGAACCCGGCCACCCCACGGCCGACGCCAAGGGCTTCCGCCAGGACGTGATGGCCCTGGTGCGCGAGTTGGCGCCAACCATCATGCGCTACCCCGGCGGCAACTTCGTGTCCGGCTACAACTGGGAGGACGGCGTTGGCCCGGTTGAAAACCGCCCGGCCCGGCTGGACTATGCCTGGTTTTCCACCGAGCCGAACAGCTTCGGCACCAACGAATTCATCGACTGGTGCCGGGCGACGGGGATCGAGCCGATGCTGGCCGTGAACCTGGGCACCCGCGGCCCCCAAGATGCCGGCTACTTCCTTGAATACTGCAACCATCCCAGCGGCACCCATTATTCCGACCTGCGCCGCCAGCACGGCTGGGAGCAGCCGCATGACGTGAAATTCTGGTGCCTCGGCAACGAGATGGACGGCGCCTGGCAGACCGGCGCCAAGACCGCCGACGAATACGGCCGCATCGCTCAGGAAACCGCCAAGATCATGCGTTGGGTCGATAAATCCATCGAGCTCGCCGCCTGCGGCTCCTCCGGCCGCAAGATGGCCACTTTCGGCTTCTGGGAGGACCGCGTCCTCGAACACACGTTCGACGAGGTGGAATGGATCAGCCTGCACACCTACCTGAACAACTACGCCGACGACACGGCGGCCTTCCTCGCCAGCCCCGATCTGATGGATAATTTCATCGAGGAAGTCGTTGCCATCGCCGACTCGGTGGCCGCCCGCAAACGCTCGTCCAAGCGCATCATGCTGAGCTTTGACGAGTGGAATGTTTGGTACCGCACCCGTCGCCCGCGCGAAGCCCGGATCAAGCCCGGCTGGCCTGTCGCCCCGCCGATCCTGGAGGAGATCTACAACATGCAGGACGCGCTGGCGTTCGGTGGTGCGGTCATCTCCCTACTGAACCACGCCGACCGCGTGCGCTGCGCCTGCCTCGCCCAACTGGTCAACGTCATCGGCCCGATCATGACCGAAGCCGGCGGGCCGGCCTGGCGCCAGACGATTTTCTGGCCCTTCGCCGATTTCAGCAAACACGGCCACGGCGAGGTGCTGCAAACCCGCGTCCAGTGCGAGACCTACGCGACCGCCTATTTCGACCCTGCCGGCATGGACGACGAGTATCGCACAATCATGCCCGCCGTGCCCTATCTCAAGATATCCGCCGTGCGCGACGGCAAAGGCGGGCTCATTCTGTTCGTGCTGAACCGCGATTTGACCGACCAAATGCAGCTGGAAGTCGATGCCCGCAGCTTCGCAGGCCTCGCGCTCGACACGGCAACGACGCTGCATGACGCCGACCTTTACGCCACCAACACGAAGGATAATCCGTCCCGGGTGACACCGCGCCCCTTGACCGGCGTATCAGTGAACGGCTCCCACATCACAGCGATGCTGCCACCAGCCTCGTGGAGCGTGATCCGGCTGAAGGCGACATAGAAGGATAGAATCGGACGGAAAGAGCCGTCAGCGCTAGAAAAACCCCTGCAACAGGTCGAAAATCCCCTCGGCATTCACCAGATCGACCCGTTTCAGGCGGATTTTCCAGCTTGCGCCGTCGGCGACCAGGTGATGGGTCGCACGGCCGCCATAAAGTCGCTGCGTGTCATTAATGAATTCGATCATCTGAAACCGTGATCGCACGATCAGCGCGCCGTCCTCGCCGTGCCCCAGCGCCATGACATTGCCGATCAAATGGCTGGTGCGCACCGGCAAGCCCATCGCGCGCGGATGGCGCAGGCGGCCGATCCGGGCCTGCATCAAAGCGAGGTTTTCGAAATAGAGCGAAACCTCAGACAGCGGATCGGTTTGCGCCGGATAAGCGGGCACCCAGTAGCAACCATCCTCGGTAAACAGGTCGAGCCATTCGTCATAGGCACCGGCATCGAGCAACTCGGCTTCGGCGGACAGGAATTGCGCGATGTCGGTCATTCGGCGGTCATGTAGGCGCGCCAAGCCTGGAACTGGTTGCGGATATAGGCCTCGCTGAGTGAGGTCGAGGGGTCGTGCATCCCGCGGCGCGTGTCGATCCAGTCCAGGCTGTCGCCATCCAGCCCCGTCTGCACCCGGTTGTAGATGGCGAAGTCGTCGTGCTTGACCAGCGATGACGGGGCATGGACGGTGTTGGCGAGGGTGACGGTGCGTTGCCACAAGCTGTCCGGCGCGCCGACCAGGCGGATGCTGTGGATTTCGATCAGGGTGCGGTCCACAGCTTCGGGGATGATTACCCGCATCTGCAACGATGTCGCCTGCACCGAGGCCGATGGATAAAACATCGTGCTGAGCCGGTTGTCGCTCAGCAGACGATCGGTTTCCGCTAGGCCATGGATGCCAATCAATTGCTCGCGGTAGCGCGCAAATTCGCCGGCGGCCGCCGGATTTGCACGGAATGCCGCCATTTCGGTGTGGCCATAAGGAAACAGCCCGACCGGCAGATTTCCCATCGACTGGTAGCTTTGTCCGTTGGCGGCGATGACCTCGAGCGCAAACGCGGTCGCTCCGGTTGGTGGCGGGATGACCCGGCTGCCGGCACGCGCGGGTTCAATGCTCGGCTGGTGCACGATCATCGGGTGCAGCCCGTCATGCATGTTTTCGAGGTAGATTTTCCAGTTGTTGGCCTGGCGCACCCGGAACACGCCGCCCTCGAAGTTGATCCGCCCGGACGGCGCGCGACCGATGATGTTGTCGATCGCGCCGGTGGTCGGGCCAAGGAAGCTCAGCAAATCGGGGCCATCAGCGGCCAGGCTCGCAAAGATGAAGCCGCGATAGACACCGACCCGCGCCGCTGGCTTCATCCCCAATGCCGGATCGTCGGCCGGAAAATCTGTGCCATCGTAACCTTCGCGGACCGGAACGGATTGCAGCGTGCCGTTGGTGCGGAAGGTCCAGGCATGATAGGGGCAACGAAAGCGTGTGGCCTGTCCGCATGGTTCGGCGACCACCAGGGCACCGCGATGGCCGCAGCGATTATGCAGCACGGCTATCGCGCCATCCTCGCCGCGCACCACCAGCAAATGCCGGCCGGCGATCTGGGCGCGCCGGAATGATCCGGTTTCGGGCAGTTGGCTTTCATGGCCGACATAGCACCAGGCGTGGGCGAAAATCCTCTCGCGTTCCAGCGCAAAAATCGCCGGATCGGTATAAACCCGCCGGTGCACCCGGTACGGTTCAACCAGCCCGGCGATCTCGGCTTCCGAAATCACTTGTCGAACGTCTGCTTCACCCGTTGCAGCACCGAAGGCGGAATGGTCAGGCCATCGGCGGTCGCCGTCGCGCTGTTGAGATAAAGATCGTAGGTCTTGTAGGCCACCGGCAGGAAGCTCGCCGGATCGCGCCCGAGCAGCACCGGCACCGCGACCTGGCTTGCCCAGGCAACCCCGGATTTATACTGGTCCACCCCAAAGGCCGCCAAGGCACCGCGCCCGACGCTGGTGGTGTCAAGCGAGAACAACGGGATGCGATTGTCGCGGGTGACTTTCACCACGGCGTCAAACGCCGAGGCCAAGGTGTTGTCCTGCGGGGTGAACAGTGCATCTATCCGGCCGACCAGCGATTCAACCGCGGTTTTGACCTCCGCACTGCCGGTGATCTGCACTTCCACCCAGCGCAGGCCGCGCTTTTCCGCCGCTGCCTTGGCGATGGCGTTGGCGGCGATCGAGTTGGTTTCACCGCCATTATAGATGGTGCCGATGGTTTTGGCCTTGGGCAGCACTTCCTGCAACAGGTCGAGCAGTTCGGTGACTGGCTGGGCGCCGTACAGCCCGGTGATGTTGGTCCCGGTCGGCTTGTCGAGCGATGTCAGCACGCCAACCTCGACCGGATTGGTGACACAGCCGAACACCACCGGGATCGGGCCGCCGCGCGCGACGCGGATGGTCGCCTGGGTGTTGGGGGTGGTGCAGGGCGCAAGCAGATCGACACCATCAGCGACGAATTTGGTCGCGATATTGCGCGCGTTGCCGACATCGCCTTGGGCGTTCTGGTACTCGAAGGTGAGGTTCTTGCCTTCGATGAAGCCGGCCGCCTTCAACCCGTCGAGAAAACCCTGCCTTGTGGCATTCAGCGCCGGGTGATCGACGATCTGGGAAAACCCGATGCGATAGGTCTTGCCGAGGACTGGGGCGGTCGTTTCGGCGCCAGCCCCCAAGCCGGTCGCCAGCAGGATTGCCGCACCGGCAACCAGGTTCCGAGAAAAGCTCATGTCCCGCCTCCGCTTTTGGTGCGTTTGAGCCTGCCTGATTATGTCGCCAGCAGCAAGCGGTCGTCAGCCAGCGCCCGTCCGCTCGCGGCGTGAAATCGCGCGATCAGGTCGGCAACCGTAAGCGCCGCTTTTTCGGCGCCGGCGGCTTCAAACACGATCCGCCCGGCATGCAGCATGATCAGCCGGTTGCCCCAGGCGACCGCCTCGGCCATGTTGTGGGTCACCATGATTGCCGCCAGCCGATCAGCCGCGATCAGCCGCGCGGTTGCCGCCATCACCACCGCCGAGGTGCGCGGATCGAGATTGGCGAGATGTTCGTCGAGCAGCAGCAGGCGGGGCTGGGCCGCGGTCGCCATCAGCAGCGACAGCGCCTGGCGCTGCCCGCCCGACAAGGTGCCAACCCTTGTGTCGAGACGATTTTCCAGACCCAGCCCGATATTGGCCAATTGCGCGCGAAACGCTGCCGCAAGATCAGGGGTCACCGCCTGGCGCAGTCCCCGCGACCGGCCACGCCGCGCGGCGAGCGCCATGTTTTCGGCAATTGTCATCGACGCGCAGGTGCCCTCATGCGGGTCCTGGGCGATCCTCCCGATCAACGCGCCGCGCCGATGCACTGGCCACCGGGAGATATCGGTGTCGTCAAGCATGATCGCGCCGGCATCGATCTCGACAAGCCCGCTGATGGCTTTGAGCAAGGTCGATTTGCCGGCGCCGTTGGAACCGATGACAGTGACGAACTCGCCGTCGGCAATCGACAAATTCAGCCCGTCCAGCGCCCGGACCTCACTGTCGCCAGAGACGAATTTCCGCGTGACATCGCGCAGTTCCAGCATCACGCCCTCCGCTTGCGCAGGCGGGGTAGGGCAATGCTGGCCAGCAGCAGGGCCGCCGTCACCAGTTTCAGGTCGGTCGGTTCCATGCCCACGCGCAACGCCAGCACCACCAGAAACTGGTAGATCAGTACCCCGGTGAGCGTCGCCACGATCCAGCGCTCGATTGAGCCATCGCCAAAAATCGCCTCGCCGATCATCACCGAAGCGGCCCCGGTGACCAGAATGCCAGTGCCCATGCCGATATCGGCAAACCCGTGATCCTGCGCCACCAACGCGCCGGACAATGCGATTGCCGCGTTGGACAGCGCCAAGCCGGCCAGCTTGGTCCAGCCGGTATCGACCCCGAGGGCGCGGATCATCGTCTCATTCTCCCCGGTCGCGCGCACTGCAAGCCCGAGATCGGTGCGCATGAACCGGCTCAGCAGGAAGGCCAGCCCGCCCAGGATCAACAATGTCAGCAGGATCGTCGCGGGCGCTGGGCGGATTGCCAGCACGGCCTGAAAATCATCGAACACTGACCGCGCGTTGAGCAATGACACGTTGGCCCGCCCCATAACCCGCAAATTGACCGAGTAGAGCGCGGTCATTACCACAATGCCGGAGACGATGTTGTTGATCCGCAGTCTGGTGTGCACCAGCGCCGTCACCGTGCCGGCCAACGCGCCCGCGAGTGTTGCCGCGATCGTCGCCAACACCGGATTGACATCGTGCACCAGCAAAGTCGCCACCATGGCGCCGCCGAGCGGATAGCTGCCTTCCGCGGTGAGGTCCGGGAAGCGGAAGAAACGGAAGGTGATCAACACCCCGAGCGCCAGAAAGCTGAACAGGAAACCCTGCTCAAACGTGCTGGTGGCCATTGCCTGCAATTGCGCCACGCGCTCGCCTTTTCGGAGGGAGGAAGGAAGCGCTTCTTTTTTGAAAAA
>JAYUBN010000080.1:0-6143 GCA_043740855.1 Sphingomonadales bacterium
GAACGCACGGTATCCGCGCGTTCCCCACATATTTTAGCTTATATTTAGTTTTTGATGCTCAGTGTTACACCGTAGCTGGCTGGCTGGCCAGTGAAACGCACCGTCGTATCAAGGTAGTGATTGACATTGGTGAGGTAGTATTTGTTGAAGACGTTCTTGCCCCACAACATCATTTTCACGTTGCCGCCCGGAAGCTGGTAGCCGACGCGCGCATCGATCACCGAATAGCCAGGAATGGCAAACGGTCGGTTGGTGGTCGTGATGTGGCGATCGCTGCCGGGTAGTTCGCGGAAGGCGATGTCACGGCCATGCAACGTCGAGACTGCGGAGGATTGCCCGCGCATGTCAATACCGGCCAGAATGGCGCTGCGGTCGGACGCGACATGCTTGTAATCGATGCTGAGCGAGTAGGAATACTTCGGCGTGAACGGCAATTCGTCACCGGTGAAATCGCAATTCGCCGGGGCAGAGGTACCGCAGCTTCTGCCATACGCGGTCGGACCACTGAAATGGTTGCCGCCGTTGGCCAGAACTTCGGACTTGAGGTACGTTGCGGTTGCACCAAGGGTGAAATCGCTGGTTGCCCGAATGGTCAATTCGCCCTCGGCGCCGTAGATCCGCGATTTGGGTACGTTGAGCAAAGTATCGAGCACGTCAAACACTGGATCGACGATCTTGCCGCGAACCTGCTTGTTCTTGTAATCATAATAGAAACCCGCTGCGGTCAGGCGAATGCGGCGATCGGCAAAGGAAGTCTTGATACCAGCTTCGTAAGACGTCACCGACTCCTGCCGGACCGGAATATATTCCTGGAAGGTCGAACCCGCCAAGGTGGGGAAGCTGCCAGCCTTGTAACCGCGCGACGCGTTGGCGTATAACAGCGAATTATCGTCCAGCTTGTAATTCACGCCAGCGAGCCATGAGAAATTGTGCTCGTGCAGCGTGTCGCGGAAGTGGTCGCCCGGCACATTGTGGGCATTGAGCAGATAGCAGCCGCCGGTGCCGATCGGGGTGAATGGTACCGTGCCAAGCAGCCCGCCGAGTATATTGAACAAGGGCGCCACCAGTCCGTCACCATTGGCATAGCCGCACAGGTCGGCGCTGTTGCGCGAGTCGGTATAGCGACCGCCCAGCTTCAACGTGAGTTTGGAGGTGACATCATATTGCACATTGCCGAATGCGGCGATGTTGCGGATGTTCTGTGCCACCAGACTGCCGGTCGAATTGATCCCCAGCGTGTAAGGGTTGGATGACGAACCATCGAGGAAGCGCAGCGACTGGTCTTCGCGCGTCTTGCTGTTTTCGTAATTGGCGCCCAGCACCCACTTGATCGCGCCCTGCCCTTGGTTGGCCAGACGCAATTCCTGGTTGAACGAGCGGATGGTGGCAAGGCTAGGCCCGATATTGGCGATCAGCTGCGACGTGCCGTCCTTGTCGCTGAACAGGTTCTGCTTGAAATCGAGATATGACGTCAGTGACGTCAGCGTGGCCACGGTGCCCAGATCGACATCGGCGCGCAATGCGCCCTGAACCAGACTGCGGTCGCTGCTCGGGCGATAGTAACCCGTTGACCAGTCGGCGGCGCGCGGCGTTTCAGGCGAGAACGGATAGGCCAGCGTCGCGGCATGGACATTGGTCGGCTGCTGCGGCCGGATCGCGATCAACTGCGCGGCTTGCGGCTCCGTTTTGTCCTTCCAGCCGTTGATCGTGGCCAGGAACCGCACACCGGGCCCGGCATTCCAAGCCAGCGAACCGCGTCCTGCAAAATACGAGATTTTGCCGTTGTGGTCGCCCGGCCTGGTGTAGCTCTGCTGCCAGCCGTCGCGGTGCATCGCGGTGACAGCGACGCGCCCCGTCAGATCCGGGGCCAGCGTGCCGCTGATGAAGGCATTACCATCGACCTGGTTGAAGCGGCCATAGCTGAGGTCGGCGCCGTAGCGCGTGTCCTTGGTCGGCTTGGCGGCGATATAGTTGATCGCGCCGCCTGTGGCGTTTTCACCAAACAGCGTTCCCTGCGGACCCTTGAGGGCCTCGACCCGCTGCAGGTCATAGGCTGTGTGCAGGGTCAGCACCGGGAACGGCAACGGCACTTCGTCAACGTAAACGCTGACCGAGGGATAGACGCCCAGCGACTCTTCGTTGAAGCCGACGCCACGCAACGTGTAGATCGGCGTGGCGGTGCCGCTTTCCGAAAATTTCAGGCCGGGAATGACGGCAGCGATATCCTGTACCGAGGTAATTCTGCGCTCGGCCAGCGCTTCGCCGCCGATCGCGGTGACTGAAAGACCAACCCTGCTAAGGTTTTCCTCGCGCTTGTTCGCGGTTACGACGATTTCACCGCCACCTTGGTCCGAGGGACTCCCGCTGGCTTCTGGCGCCTGCGTCGCGGATGATGGGGAGGCTTGCGCCTGCGCGACCGAAGGGATCACAGCAACGACCGAAGCCGCACCCAACAGACCCAAAATCCTAGTTTTCCGCACTTTTTCTCTCCCAGGAGCATTGTTCTTGGGGCCGCTTATGGCCCGAACTATATCTATCGTCAATTGTTGGACCATAGAAATTTCTCAATTTTTGCATTTTTTGTTGGCAAATGCACGGTCGCAGTGCCCTTTGCGGTGATTTCCGCCAGCTGGTTTTCCACCCAGAGCTCAAGATCGACGCAATGGACGCCGTCTGCGACGCGCTTGTCGACCACCCGTCCGCGACACCACGAAACATCGCCGAAGATGTTGGGCCGGCGCACCGAAACCCCCAGCCGGTGAAGAAACCCGTCATCGCCCAACCAGTTGGTCATCAATTGGCCCAGCCATGAAATGCGTTGCGGACCGACATCGTAGCCGCCCGGCATGCCGACCTCGCGGGCCATCTTGCTTTCGGTATGACCGCGCGCCGCGCTGTCCTGAGCGCCGGTTTCGGGATTGATATACGCATCGGCAGGATGGCGCTGGCGGTGCATATGCGCCCGGCGATGCGACTGATAACTGTGCCCGCCGCCCGAATACCAGCAGATCATGTCGGTTATGTTGAGCGGGCCCTTCAGCATTGGCTGCACCATGTCGCCCACGGAGACGTCATCCCAGAAGCGCGGCGTTGACCCCCGCAGTTCTTCGATTTCGATCGCGTGGGCAAATTCTGCCAGTTCGGCCTGGCTGTATTGATGGGTCTCGCGCGGCTTGTAACTCAGGCCGCCTGCGGCTTTGGCCCGCGCGGTCCGGGCGGTGTGGCCGTTGGCGCGGCACACCAGCTCGCCGTGCTGGTTGGTATACAGCGTCTCGCCGGTCTGGATGATAAACTTGCTGGCCTTCCCGCCGGCCTTTTCGACGGCATCGAGCAGTTGCGCGCGAACCGTGAAGCTGTCGCGATGCCGGATCGGCCGATACCATTCGAAATCGGTCCCGCCATAGAGCCATTGAATACCGCGCAATTTGGGGGCCACCACCGTCGTATCGATAGTGTAAAGAAAACATCCGGGCGCCAGCGCCGAACCCCAGCGACTGCTCGCGCCGTAGCTGGAATCGCAGAACAGCGGGTTCTCATCGCCCAGGCCCCAACAGAAATGGCGCACAGCATCTGGCGCTGCTTCGGTATTCCACTGCTGCCCGGTGCGCCGCAGATCGACCCCGATCAGGCTGCGCGCTTCCTCCAGCGCGCCGGGCCACAAAGCGGGGGTCTGGGTAGAGGCAGTGGGGTTACGAGTTTCAGGCATAAGTTGGTTCCGCAAAACTCAGGCGATGACGCCTGCTTCGGTCAGGGTATCGAATTCCGCAGCCGACAGGCCAAGCAGGCCCATCAGGATTTCGCGGTTATGCTGGCCCAGCGCGGGCCCCGGCGCCGACACCTGCGGCGCAAAGCGGGTAAAGCGCCATGGCGCGGCATAGATCTGCTCTTGCCCATAGACCGGGATTTCTACCGGCGCGTGCGAACCGCGCGCCGCGAAATGCGGATGGCGCCACATCTCCTCGATCGACAGCACCGGCACCGATGCCAAACCCTTGGCCCGCAGCATGGCGACCAAAGCGTCGCGATCGAACGCGCGGGTCCATTGCGCCAAACCCGTTTCCAGCGCACCGACCCCGGCCAGCCGGCCGCCAACCGTGGCGAAACGGGGGTCGCAGGCCCAGTCCGCAGCGGGCGCAAGGCTGCACAGAATCGCCCACTCGGCGTCAGTGGTGACGGCAAGCGTCAACCAGCGATCGCTCCCCGCGGCTGGAAAAATGCCGTGCGGTGCCATCGCCGGATGCCGATTGCCGGTCAGCGGGGGCTGCTTGCCATGCTCTTGCTGCGCCACCAGACCCGTGCGCAACGTGCCGGTCAGCGCCGCCACCTGCGACAAGTCGATATAGCTGCCTTCGCCGGTGGCCGCCGCGCGATGCAGCGCTGCCAGCGCCGCCAGCAGGCCATGCGACGACGCGTTCGGGTCGCCGATGGCAAAATTCAGCGATCCCAGTGGCCGGTCACCCGGATAACCGATCAACGCCTCCAGCCCGGCAAAGCTGGACATTGTCGGTGCATAGGCGCGCATCCCCGACAAAGCACCGAACTGTCCGGCGGCCGACATCGCCAGCATCACCAGCTTGGGGTTGGCCGCGCGCAGTGTTTCATAGCCCAGGCCGCTGCGCTCCATCGAGCCCGGCGACATATTCTCGACCACCAGGTCGCTTGACGCGACCAGCTTGACCAGCAGTTCCACTGCGCGCGGGTCCTTGACGTTCAGCGTGACGCCCAGCTTGCCGTGATTGATCTGGTGATACATCGGCGACATTTCGGTCGATCGGCCTTCGACCACCGCGCCGTCACGCCAGATCTTTCCGCTCAAACGCAAATTGTCGAGCCGTTTGCCATGCTCGATCTTGATCACCTGCGCGCCCAGTTCGCCCAGCATGGTGCCTACCCAGGGCGCGGACCACACCCAGCCGAAATCGACGACGCGCAGACCGGCCAGCGGCAACTGGTTGGAAATATCGTGGTCATGTACGCCACCGGGCAGCGGCCGCGACAACAGCGAGGCTGAAATGTCCGGCGCGTTTTCCGCCCGTTGCACCGTCGTGCGGAACGGCAGCGTCGGCAAGCGCAATTTGGTGCCATGTTCGTCGCTGTCGCGAAGGAAGTCGGAATCGAGGAATTGCGGCGTTTGCAGGACATCCCCCAGCGACCGTACCGGCGCGACGATCAGGCTATTATCCATCGCCAGCTGCTCCAGCTCGGCCATGGTGTGAGCAGCGAACCACGGCTTGATCAGCGCATCGACTTCATCGGGATATTCCCGGCCCATAGCGCGCAGGCTCTGGTAACGCGGCTCCGACGCCCAGGCCGGATCGCCCATGACCTTGACCAGCCGGTTCCATTCATCGCGCGTCCGTCCGCAAACGCACACCGCACCGTCCGCGCAGGGCAACACGACGAATGGATAGGCGCCGCCGGAACTGGTCGCGCGGCTGCCGCTGCGCTGCCATGCCATGCCATGATGGATGAAAAAGCGGCAATTCCCCGCAACATAGCTCGCCAGCACGTCGGCCAGCGCAATATCGATGACGTTGCCTTCGCCCGTCGCCGCGCGATGGCGCAAGGCGACCAGACTGGCCGAGGCCAGGAACAGCCCCGATTGATGCTCGAGAATACCGGGCGGAACACTGAGCGGTTCGCGGCCGGGTTCGCCCAGCGCCCAGGACACCGCCGACAGCGCCTGCGCGTCAAGCGCGGTCGCCGAGCCTGCGGCTAACGGCCCGGTCAACCCCAGCGGCGTCGTGATGGCGAATATCCGCCCTGGATAATTGTCTCCCAATTGCGTCAGATCGCCCAGCGCCGCCGCAAGCCGGTCGGGCGCGTCGGTGATGACTATATCGGCCCAAGCGACTGCGTCGGCAATATCCGCCAGCGCGACCGTCGTCTTGCCTGCCTGCAGCGTCAGACGTGCGATCCCGTCGGCCGAACCCCCATCGATCGGGGTATCCACCCGGCTCACCGTCGCGCCCAGCGATTGCAGCATCCAGCCGGCAAAACCCGCCGCCAGCCCTTCGGACAATTCAAGAACCTTCACGGGCATGTCGGAGGTCACGCGATCGACGGTCACTGGGCCGTCGCCGACATGCACAGCGTACCGTGGTTATCGACCGCCCGCAGCGCCCACCCGTCATCCAGAACTG
>JAYUBN010000081.1:0-6056 GCA_043740855.1 Sphingomonadales bacterium
CTGCATTCTCTGCGTTTTTACGTTACATACAATGGAATTCGCCGGGCTTCAGCGGGATTGGCGCGGGCCTGTTGCAAATTTGATACAACCGTCCGGCGACCGCGCCAGGAAATGCCACAGCTGGCCGCCTGCGCGCGCGCTGGATCGTCACAGGCCCACGCCATCGCGCGCGGCGTGTGATGCCCGGCTGTCGCGGTGTGCGGCCCTCCGGTTCTGCATCGCGAAATGGTGGTAATCGAACCGGGCATGGGTTTGTGAGCGAAGCGGCGATTGCCTAGATGCCCCCAATTGCCTAGGTGAACGCAATGTCTCCAAATATATATGATAACCATGGACGCGGCGCAGCCACTTGGAGTTTTCCGCCGGTCCATCCGGAAGGCCGAAAATTTGCGCTGATTGCAGCAGTGATCAGTCTGGTTTGCGTTTTTATCGGCTGGCACTGGCTGGCGTGGCTGTTGGCCATCCTGACATTCTGTATTGGCGCCTTCTTTCGCGATCCGAAGCGCGTTACCCCACAGGGAGATCGGTGGGTTATCGCGCCAGCAGACGGGCTGGTGACGCTGATCCAGAAAGTCCCGCCACCACGCGAATTAACCGTCGACGATGGCAGTGGCGCGCCTGTTCTGAGCATCGCCCCGGTCACGCGCGTGTCGATTTTCATGAGTGTGTTCGATGTCCACATCAATCGCGCGCCCATTGCCGGGACGATCGCGAAAGTCGTCTATATTCCCGGCAAGTTCCTCAATGCCGATCTCGACAAGGCGAGCGAGGAAAATGAACGACAGCACATATTGGTTGATCGCGGAAATGGCACCCTGATCGGCATCACCCAGATTGCCGGGCTTGTGGCGCGCCGCATCGTGCCCTTTGTCAAAGCCGGCGATATCATTGCCTGTGGCCAGCGCGTCGGCCTCATTCGCTTCGGTAGCCGGGTTGATGTCTATTTGCCTGAGGGTACCGATCCGCTGGTATTGCTGGGCCAACGCGTCATCGCCGGGGAGACCGTGGTTGCTGAAATCGGCCGCCAGCAGGTGATCGAAGGGGTTGGTCAGTGAGCGACAACCTGCCCGACGATGGCGACGATGACGATGTCTTGTCCGGACCATCGCCCCGGCGGCTGGCTCAAGGCCTTACGCTGCGCGCACTCATTCCCAATGCCATCACTTCGGCTGCCTTATGTTGCGGATTGACAGGCATCCGCTTTGCAATTGACGGTAATATTCCCGGCAATTGGGAAAAATCGGTGCTTGCGGTCATCCTGGCGGGAATGCTGGACGGCATTGATGGTCGCATTGCCCGGTTGCTCAAGGCGCAATCGCGTTTTGGCGCCGAGCTCGACAGCCTGTCCGATTCCATTTCATTTGGTGTGGCACCGGCGTTGATCCTGTTCCTGTGGTCGCTGAAACAGGTTCCCCGGCTCGGTTGGTTCGCCGCTCTTGCATTCGCCATCTGCTGCGCGCTTCGTCTGGCCCGCTTCAATGCCCGCATCGACATGGTCGACCAGCCGCATAAATCGGCCGGTTTCATGACCGGCGTTCCGGCGCCGGTGGGCGCAGGCTTAGCCTTTCTGCCGTTGTATCTGTGGATCGCCAGCGGCAACGAGTTTTTTCGCAAGCCCGAACTGGTGGGGCTGTGGCTGGTGGTTATCGCTTTCCTGATGATCTCCAGCGTGGCGACGATGGGCTGGGGGGCTATGCGACCGCGCAAACGCGTTCGCTTGGAACTGATCGCCCTGATCGGGTTGGTATTCGCCGCATTGCTGACCGAACCATGGCTCACGCTGGTCGGAATATGCGCATTTTATATCGCGATGCTGCCGGTCGGCTTCGTTCGCTATGCCAGAGTCAAGCGGCAGCGAACATACCGTGGGTCATCCGAACCGCATACGGCCTTGCCCTGAATTCGGGCGGAGGAACTGGCGCGCGCGTTCGGAAAATGCCGACCGCGCCAAAAGTAACCGAGCGGGTATGCGTTGACTTGGTACTGCGCATTTCCTGAGCCAGCGCATGCCAGGCCGAAGCGTATCGCAGCCAGGTCCCGATGATCGACCCTGCCGCCAGCACGGCACCAAGTCCAAGGGATCCGATCAGGAACATGGTGAGCATCATGCGATTCCTTAACGTGGGACCAGTGCCAATTATCAAATTGACAAATTTGTGAAAAATTACGGGGACGTTGTAGGCATTTAATATGTACCTATAATGTTCCATATATGTTCATGCTGTCAAGCAGTTTTCCTACTTTGTTCCAATTTCGATTCAGGCTGGATTTCTATCGTCGGAGCCTATAAGGGCACATTGTCAGAATTTGACTGAATCATCCCGGTTCGTCAAAGTTCTGCAAATCCACATGGGAAGCATCCATCACCGGTGCCGCAGCGGGTTTTGACCGCACGGTTCCAGCTTTCCAGAGGCCAAACCGGAAGGAATTATATTATGGCGGCACCAGTCGTCACCATGCAGCAATTGATTGAGGCCGGCGCACACTTCGGCCACCAGACTCACCGCTGGAATCCGCGGATGAAGCCTTATATTTTTGGGGCTCGCAACGGCGTTCATATTCTCGACTTGTCGCAGACCGTGCCGCTGATGGCCCGCGCGCTCGATTTTGTTTCGTCCACGGTCCAGGCGGGCGGCAAGGTGTTGTTTGTCGGTACCAAGCGTCAGGCGCAGGAGCCGATCGCCGATGCGGCCCGCGCGTGCGGACAGCATTTTGTCAACCATCGCTGGCTGGGCGGCATGCTCACCAACTGGAAAACGATTTCGGGCTCGATCAAGCGTCTCAAGACGCTTGAGGAGCAGCTTTCGGGGGATACCGCCGGCCTGACCAAGAAGGAAGTCCTGCAATTGACGCGCGAGCGGGACAAGCTTGAAATGTCGCTGGGCGGTATTCGCGACATGGGCGGCATTCCTGACGTGATGTTCGTCATCGACGCCAACAAGGAAGAGCTGGCGATCAAAGAGGCCAATGTTCTGGGTATCCCGGTAGTGGCGATCCTTGATTCCAACGTCAATCCGGCAGGGATATCCTTTCCGATCCCGGCGAATGACGATGCCAGCCGCGCCTTGCGACTGTATTGCGACTCGATTGCCCAAGCCGCCAAGAAGGGCGGCCGTGAAGCGGTGGTCAATTCCGGCGCGGATTTTGGTGCGATGATTGAACCGCTGGCCGAAGAGACCGCTGGCGAGCCTGCGTCCGTCTGAACCAAGGCCGGACGGTCCGGATTTTGACCGGCTGTCACGGTATTGCAATCCGCCGGCCCCAAGGGGCCGGCGGGCGGCTGAATATGCTTATTAAAAGGACCTGCGGGCATGGCCTATACCGCTACCGACGTGAAAAACCTGCGCGAACGCACCGGCGCGGGCATGATGGATTGCAAGAAGGCGCTGGATGACACCAGCGGCGACATGGAGGCTGCGGTGGATGCGCTGCGGGCGAGGGGGCTTGCCGCTGCCGCCAAGAAGTCGAGCCGCACGGCCGCCGAAGGGCTGGTCGGTGTGGCTGTTACCGGCAACAATGGCGTCGCCGTCGAAGTCAACTCGGAAACCGATTTTGTCGCCAAGAACGATCAGTTCCAGGACTTCGTGCGCAAGACCACCGAGGTTGCGCTGGGTCTGGCCGGTGATGACGTGGCTGCGCTGAAGGCTGCACCCTATCCCGGCGGCGGCACGGTGAGCGACAAGCTCACTAACAATGTTGCCACGATCGGCGAAAACCAGCAGATCCGTCGCATCAAGCGAGTGTCGGTGAAGCAGGGCCTGATAGTGCCCTACATGCATAATGCTGCTGCGCCGTTGCTTGGCAAGATTGGCGTGCTGGTCGCGCTGGAGAGCGAAGCGGGGGCGGATGTGCTGGAGCCGTTGGGCAAGCAGATTGCCATGCATATCGCCGCGACCTTTCCGCTGGCGTTGGACGCTGCCGGGCTCGATCCCGAATTGATCGCTCGCGAACGCAAGATCGCTGCCGAAAAGGCCGCGGAAAGCGGCAAGCCGGCAGAAGTCCAGGCCAAGATGGTCGATGGCGCGGTCGCCAAGTATGGCAAGGAAAACGCCCTGCTGTCGCAGTTGTTCGTTATGGATAACAAAACCCCGGTGGCGCAGGTCGTGGAGCAGGCGGGCAAGGCCGCAGGCGCGAAGATCACGCTGGTCGATTACGTCCGTTTTCAACTCGGCGAGGGCATCGAAAAGGCCGAAACCGACTTTGCTGCGGAAGTCGCTGCAGCGGTTGGCCTTAACTAAAGCATTGAGCGAAAATCGGGGATACCGGTTTCGTATCGAAAAGATGCGACGACGCAAAAGCCCAAAGCGCCCGTAACAGTGTGCTGCCCGACCGGACTTACGTCTCGGGCAGCACGCCGTAGCCGCCCTTGGCAGGGCTCCGGTTCCGGGTATAAGAGCGATAATTCTCACGGGATGCACACAATTTCATGACGCTTCCACGGCTCAAGCGGATCCTGCTCAAGCTTTCCGGCGAAGTGCTGATGGGCAAACAGGCATTTGGCATCGATCCGGAATTCGTGGCAGAGATGGCCAGGGAAGTGAAGGAAGCCAAGGAAACCGGTCTGGAGATATGCCTGGTGATCGGCGGCGGTAATATTTTTCGTGGCATGGCGGGGGCGGCCAAGGGCATGGACCGGGCGCAGGCCGACTACATGGGCATGCTGGCCACGGTGATGAATGCACTGGCCATGCAAAACGCGCTGGAACAGCTTGGCGTCCATACCCGCGTGCAATCGGCGATCCAGATGGATGCAGTTTGCGAACCGGTGATCCGGCGCCGGGCGGAACGGCATCTTGAAAAGGATCGGGTGGTGATTTTTGCCGCTGGGGTTGGCAGCCCGTATTTCACCACTGACAGTGGGGCCGCTTTGAGGGCGGCTGAAATGAAGTGCGACGCGCTGTTCAAGGGCACCAGCGTGGACGGGGTCTATAGTTCAGACCCCAAGACAAACCCTGATGCAAAGCGTTATGATACAATAGATTATGACACGGTCTTGGCAGAAAACCTGCAAGTGATGGATGCCTCGGCGGTGGCGTTATGCCGCGACAATGCCATTCCGATCGTGGTCTTCTCGATTCGTGAAAAGGGCAATCTGGCTCGAGTTTTGGCGGGATTGGGCACTCGGACGGTCGTGCAGAAAAGCGGCGGCGCTAAATTTAGGATTGTAGATGGCAAAGTTTGACAAAGCCGACCTCGAACGCCGGATGAAAGGCGCTGTGGAATCGCTCAGGAGCGATCTTGGTGGTTTGCGCACCGGGCGGGCCAACACCGCGCTGCTCGATCCGATCATGGTCGAGGCCTATGGCGTGCATACGCCGCTGAGCCAGGTGGCCACGGTTTCGGCGCCGGAACCGCGGCTGCTGTCGGTCCAGGTGTGGGACAAGATGAACGTCGGTCCGGTGGAAAAGGCGATCCGGTCAGCTGGACTGGGATTGAACCCGATCAACGACGGCAACAACCTACGCTTGCCGATCCCCGACCTGACCGAAGATCGACGCAAGGAACTGGCCAAACTGGCTGGCAAATATGCCGAAAACGCCCGGATCGCGATCCGCAATGTGCGCCGTGACGGGATGGAAGCGTTGAAGGCCGATGAAAGCAAGAAGATCATCTCCGAAGACGACCGGAAACGCGCCGAAACCGAGGTGCAGAAGCTGACCGACGAAATGATCAAGACGGCAGACGAGGCGGCGGCAGGCAAGGAAAAGGAAATACTCGGCAGGTGAGCGCGGAGGCGGCCTTCAACAATCGTGCGCGTCAGGCCAATGAACCGCCTGCCGAAGGGCGCGAGATTTGCCATGGTGGTGGCGCAGGCGGCGCAGATCGTCCCCGTCACGTCGCGATTATCATGGACGGCAATGGCCGCTGGGCCCGCAAACGCCTGTTGCCGCGCGTGGTCGGCCATCAGCGCGGGGTCGAGGCGGTGCGCCGGGTGGTCCGTGCTGCGCAAGGCATGGGCTTGGAAGCGCTTACCTTGTATGCCTTTTCTACCGAGAACTGGCGCCGACCCCAGGATGAGGTGTCGGCACTGATGGGGCTGCTCAAGCGTTTCATCA
>JAYUBN010000082.1:0-17908 GCA_043740855.1 Sphingomonadales bacterium
GTCAGCGCCGATGCGCTCGGACAGCTTTACGATATCGCAGTTCGCCTCCACTGCGACGAATCCGGCATCGCCGTGCGGTTCTGCGATTGAGCATTGCCAAGGCGTGCCGGCAGCTCCCCGCCGTCTTCGCATTTACACATTCGCCATGTGGTCACACATTCGCTGTGGTGAACGTGTAACCGCATCCACCGCCCATCAAAGCCCGCTGGTGCGTGGCGCAAAACAGACCGGAGACGTACGTTACAACAGATGAAACAGCTTCGGGATGACGGTTTTATGGTATCGAAATTAGCCTTCAAATCTTGAAATATTTACCGCAGCGTCTTGAGATATGCGATGACCGCTTGCCGCTGCCGCGGATCGGAATAGCCGCCAAAACTCATCTTCGTCCCCGGCACCATCGCCATCGGTTCTGTCAGCCAAGTGTCAAGTTTCTCCGGCGTCCAGATAATGCCGGAATTTTGCAACGCCGCGCTGTAGGCAAAGCCGGGCAGCGATCCAGCCTTGCGCCCGACTATCCCGGACATGCTGGGTCCAATGCCGACCTCGCCGGCGACGATGCTATGACAGCCGGTGCATACCGCGAAATCCGCAGGCGCATTCAGCGCCAGCGTTGCGGGCGCTTCGCCGGATTGCCCGGCGCTGCCATCCGGCGCACCGGGCTGATGCGAGCTGCCGCACGCAGTCAACCCCAGCACAATCACCGCCATCGCGACTGACATCATCCGCATATGCAAATCTCCATTCAAAATTACGCCACCTCGCGCTGAGGCGTCGCTTTTTTCAAGCCGGTCAAGTCGCGCCGCATGGCGGTGGCCTGACTGCTCAAGGATTGTACCACCGGGAAGCTGAACAGCATCGAACGACGTCGCCTGAAATTTTACTGACGTACGCAAAGCACATACTGAGTAAAATCTATTACGTCGCGGTGGTCGATTGGGCAGCCGATGGTTTCGGGGTATTTTTTTCCGATCTGCCCAGCGACAGCAGCGACGGCGATGCCGTCAATGGCGCGTTGGCTCGGGCTCAGGTGGCGTTGGCGCTGCTTATCTGCGGGATACGTGCTAATGAATGCAGCGCGGCTTGCGATGGCGAATTGATCCCCGCCTGAAACAGAACTGGGCAGCGTTGCGCGTTTTAGCGGCCCCAGCCCTTGCCAAACCTTTTCTCTTCCCCGCTCCCTCCCCCGCCCCTATCCGCGACCCCATGACCGCAACCAATCCCCACCCCTGGCGCACCGAGCTTGGCGCGACGTTGCGGCTGGCTGGTCCGCTAGCGGTGGCCAATCTGTTGCAGATGCTGGTTTATGCCATCGATGTGGTGTTCGTGGCGCGGTTGGGGGCCGAGGCATTGGCCGCCGCCAGCCTGTCAATCAGTCTGTTCGGGTTGGTGGTATGGAGCGCTTCGGCGATGGCGGGCGCGGTGACGGCGTTGATTGCCGCCGAACAGGGCCGCGGGCGCCATGCCTTGCGCGAAGTGCGCCGGTCGGTGCGCATGGCGTTGTGGCTGACGGTGGCGCTGGGACTGGCAGGGATGGTGGTGTGCCGGCAAGGCGAGGCGATCATGCTGGCTGCCGGTGAACCGCAGCGCATGGCGGCGCGCGCGGGCGGCTTTCTGATAGTGTTGCAGTGGGCAGTGATTCCGATGATTGCGGGCAATGTGCTGCGCGGCTTTGTCGCGGCGCTGGGCCGCCCGGTGTTTGCCACGGCGATCACCGCGCTGGCGATCGTGGTTAATGCCATCGGCAATTACGCCTTTGTCTTTGGCCATTGGGGCCCATTCTCCTTTTTAGGATGGCCGGCGCTGGGGCTGGCCGGTTCGGCGCTGTCCAGTATCTGTACGGCGTTAGCGACGCTGGCGGCTTACGCCATCGCCATCCGGGTCGATCGCAGGCTCCACCGTTACCGTCTGCTCGGTCACTGGTGGCGCGCGGAATGGACCCGGCTGGGCGAACTGGTCCGGTTGGGCGGGCCGATCGGGCTGACCGTGGTGGCAGAGGCCGGGCTGTTCGGCGGTGCGGCGTTCTTGATGGGATTGCTGAGCGAGACACAGTTGGCCGCGCATAGCCTAGCCTTGCAGATTGCCGCCTTTGCCTTCCAGTTGCCCGTCGGTGTCGGCCAAGCTGCGACGATCCGCGTCGGGCAGTGTTACGGAGCCGGCGACCGCGCCGGGGCTGGGCGCGCGGGCTGGACCGCACTGGCCATCGGCATCGGTTTTTCGCTGGCCAGCGCGGCGCTGATGATCGGCGCGCCCCGGCTGATCCTGTCCGCCTATATCGATATTAACGCCCCCGATAATGCCGTGATAATCGTTTATGCCGTCCGCTTTCTGGCGGTGGGTGCCGCGTTTCAACTGGTCGACGGGGCGCAGGCTATCGCTGCCGGGGCGCTGCGGGGCCTGCAGGATACCCGCGTGCCGATGGCTATCGCGATACTGGGCTATTGGCTGCCCGGCTTTGGAACCGCCGTGGTCTTGGGCTTCGGTACGCGCTTGCAAGGTCTGGGCGTGTGGATCGGCCTGGCCATCGGCCTGGCTGTCGTCGCGTCACTGCTGGTGCGGCGCTGGCATCAGCGCGAGATATTGGGGCTTGACTTGACGATCCGGTAAATCGGGCACCAAAAAAATTGCCGTCGGTGCCTTGACGACCGGAACCCCCGGAACCATATCCGCGCCGCTGGCACTCTCATACCGGGAGTGCCAAGCATAAGTATCCATCTGCAGAGAGGTAGTCACATGAGTTTTCGTCCGCTGCACGACCGCGTGCTTGTTCGCCGGGTCGAAGCCGAGGAAAAGACCGCCGGCGGCATTATCATCCCCGATAGCGCCAAGGAAAAGCCCGCCGAGGGTGAAATCGTTTCCGTGGGCACTGGTACCCGCGCCGACGACGGCAAGATAACCCCGCTGGACGTCAAGGCCGGCGACCGCGTGCTGTTCGGCAAATGGTCCGGCACCGAAGTCAAGGTTGGCGGCGAAGACCTGCTGATCATGAAGGAATCCGATATTCTGGGTGTCCTGGGCTGAACCGGGTCCATCGATTTATTGTCATTCAATAGCTGATTTAAGGAAACGAATATGGCAGCCAAGGACGTACGTTTTTCGCGCGATGCGCGCGAACGCATCCTGCGGGGTGTGGATATCCTCGCCGACGCAGTAAAGGTCACGCTGGGCCCCAAGGGCCGCAATGTGGTCATCGAGAAGAGCTTCGGCGCCCCGCGCATAACCAAGGACGGCGTAACCGTCGCCAAGGAAATCGAACTCAAGGACAAGTTCGAGAACATGGGTGCGCAGATGCTGCGCGAAGTCGCCTCCAAGACCAACGACATCGCCGGTGACGGTACCACCACCGCCACCATTCTGGCCCAGGCCATCGTCCGCGAAGGCATGACCGCCGTGGCCGCCGGCATGAACCCGATGGATCTGAAGCGCGGTATCGATCTGGCCGTGACCAAGGTCGTCGAAGACATCAAGAAGCGCTCGACGCCGGTTGCCGGCACTGCCGAAATCGCTCAGGTCGGAATTATTTCGGCCAATGGCGACATCGAAATCGGCGAGAAGATCGCCGAAGCGATGGAAAAGGTCGGCAAAGAAGGCGTGATCACCGTTGAAGAGGCCAAGGGCCTCGAATTTGAACTGGATGTCGTCGAAGGCATGCAGTTTGACCGCGGTTATCTGTCGCCGTACTTCGTTACCAACCCCGACAAGATGACCGTCGAGTTGGAAAACCCCTACATCCTGATCCACGAGAAGAAGCTGTCGTCGCTGCAGGCGATGCTGCCGGTGCTCGAGGCCGTGGTACAGTCGGGTCACCCGCTGCTGATCATCGCCGAGGACATCGAAGGCGAAGCACTGGCGACCCTGGTCGTCAACAAGCTGCGCGGCGGCCTGAAGGTTGCGGCAGTCAAGGCTCCTGGTTTTGGCGATCGCCGCAAGGCCATGCTGGGCGATATCGCCACGCTGACCGCTGGTGAAATGATCAGCGAAGATCTCGGCATCAAGCTCGAGAACGTCACGCTGGCCATGCTGGGTCAGGCCAAGAAGGTCACGATCGACAAGGACAACACCACCATCGTCGATGGCAATGGTCAGGCTGTGGACATCAAGGCCCGCGTTGAGCAGATCCGTTCGCAGATCGAAACCACGACCAGCGACTATGACCGTGAAAAGCTTCAGGAACGTCTGGCCAAGCTGGCCGGCGGTGTTGCTGTGATCAAGGTCGGCGGCGCTTCGGAAGTCGAAGTGAAGGAGCGCAAGGATCGCGTCGATGACGCGCTGCATGCAACCCGCGCTGCGGTTGAAGAGGGCATCGTCCCCGGTGGCGGCATCGCGCTGCTCTATGCCACCAAGGCGCTCGAAGGCATGAAGGGTGCCAACGACGACCAGACCAAGGGCATCGACATCGTACGCCGTGCGATCCTGGCGCCGGTTCGTCAGATCGCCCAGAATGCCGGCCACGATGGCGCGGTGATCTCGGGTAATCTGCTGCGTGAAGGCAATGAAGCAATGGGCTTCAACGCCGCGACCGACACCTACGAAGACCTGAAAGCGGCCGGCGTGGTTGATCCCACCAAGGTCGTGCGCATCGCACTGCAGGACGCCGCGTCAGTGGCTGGCCTGCTGATCACCACCGAAGCGGCGATCAGCGAAAAGCCCGACGACAAGCCTTCCATGGGCGGCATGGGCGGCGGCGTCGGCATGGGCGGCATGGGTGGCATGGACTTCTAGGTTCATTCCTGCCGACAAGCATCGTGCGAAAAAGCGGCTACCGGTTTTTCGCGCTTAACGATGTGCCAACAATAGCACGCATATCGGGGCCGGGGGAGCAATCCTCCGGCCCTTTTACTTTGAATTCCTGCGAAATTGAGCCAGCCTCATCATCCAGCATCATGAATCCACGCATCTTTACGGTTATCGTCGCAATCGCAGCGCGCTTCATCGACACGCGCTTGCGTGCTGCAGTCCGCCCATTAAGCAATCCTACAGGGTCCTTGGGGTAAATCCGACTGTGCGGAAGGGAATCGTCAATCATCTGTTAGGCGCCTTGATTCTGGCGGCAGCGGTGCTTGCCCCCTGGCAAATTGCCGGGGCGGCACAGAGCGACGATCTCGACCAGAGCTTTGACAGCCTGTTCGTAGCGCCACCCCCGCCGGTACATAATCCAGCGCATAGGCAGGCGCAGCTCCCCCGCGTATCAAGTCCGGCTCCAGTGATGCAGAATGCGTGGGCCCCGGAACCAACTCCGCTGCCCGTTCCACTGTATCTGGCCAAGCCCGATACCGATCCGCCGACGGCGCGCGCCGCTGACCGCGTGTTTAATCCCGCGCTCGGCCCTTCCACCGGCATTTACGCCGGCCCATTCGCTCATGCGCCAACTGCAAATCTGGCTGCTGCGCCTCTTGACAGCGCGTTCGAGCGCCGCTTGCTGGCGCTGGCCGAGAGCTCGCATGGCCGGATCGGCGTGGCGGCGCTCGATCTCGTTTCGGGCCGCAGCGTCGCGGTACTGGGCGACCAGCCGTTCCCGCTCGCCAGCACGGGCAAGGTGGCCATCGTTGCGACCTTTTTGGCTGGCGTGGACGCGGGTCGTTTGCATCTTGGCGACCGCTACCCGATGATGTTTCCGATACCCTCTGCAAAGCGGTCCAGCTCGATCGCTCCTGCGCGGGCTGGCGAGTGGCTGCCCGCGCAGGAACTGATCGAGCGCGCGCTGACGTTGAGTGACAATCATGCCACTGACGGGCTTCTGGCTGCGGTCGGCGGGCCGCAGGCGGTGGACCGCTGGTTGCACGGGGCGGGGCTGCTCGGCATGCGCATCGATCGCAATATCAACACGCTGGTGCGTGACGATGGCCTTATCAACCCAGCAACTACTGTTGACTATCACGACAGCACCACTCCGCTGACGATGGTGCGGTTGCTGGCGGGGCTGTATCAGGGCAATTGGCTCAGCCCGTCGAGCCGCGACGTGCTGATGGGCGCGATGAGCCGCTGCCGGACCGGGGTCCACCGCATGCGCCTGCTGCTGCCCAGCGATGCGCTGATCGGCCACAAGACCGGCACACTGGCCAACACCTCCAGCGATGTCGGGATCATTCGCACCCCGGCCGGGCATACCATAGCGCTGGCGATTTATGTCACCGGGCAGCGCAGCAAGCCCGACAGGGAGTCACGCATCGCCACGATCGCGCGCGCCGTGTACGATGGCTATGAGCCAGATGTCGAATTTGCGGGCGGTTCGCCGACGCATTAAGCGCTCTTTTACGAAGGTCGGTTTATCTGACTTCGGCGGTTCGCCACAACGGCCGGAAGATTGCTAGCATCACCGTTATAACGCTGATAGACTTTGGGTGCTCGCAAATGCAGCAACGCAATCTGTTGCGTGGCGAGGGAACGTGCTTGCCTTTGCTCCGTTGACGACTGGGAACTGCATGAGCTTTACCGCAGACCGACTGTTGCTTTTCGGCGCTTCGGGCGATCTGTCGCAGCGCATGTTGCTGCCTTCGCTATGTGCGCTGCACGACGACAAGCTGGTCGCGGACAATCTGATCATTATTGGCACCGCCCGATCCGGTTTCGATGACGATCGCTTTCGCGCTTTCGCCCAGACTGCCCTGGAAAAATACTTGCCCGACCATCGCCGGCAGGCAATCCCCTCATTTCTGAAGCGGTTGGTGTACCAACCGCTCGACGCCACCGACACCGGGCATTTCGCCGCGCTGGCGCAAAAGGTCGGGCCGGAATCGAATGGGTTGGCGATATTCCTGTCCACCGCACCCAGCCTGTTCGAATCGACCATCGCCGGACTTGCCGCCAGCGGCCTTGCCGGCCCGCACGTGCGCATCGGCCTGGAAAAGCCGCTGGGTACCAGTTTCGATACCAGTTGCCAGATCAACGATGCTGTCGCCCGCGCCTTTGCCGAGGACCGGATTTTCCGCATCGACCACTACCTTGGCAAGGAAACCGTGCAGAACCTGCTGGCGCTGCGCTTTGCCAATATCCTGTTCGAGCCCTTGTGGAATGCCGCGCATATCGATCATGTCCAGATCACCGTGGCCGAAACGGTGGGGCTAGAGGGCCGCGTCGGCTTTTACGACGGTGCCGGCGCGCTGCGCGACATGGTGCAAAACCATATGCTGCAATTGCTCGCACTGGTGGCGATGGAGCCGCCAGCATTGTATGAAGCGACCGCGGTACGTGACGAAAAGGTCAAGGTATTGCGCAGCCTGCGCCTGGTCGCGCCCGATGAAACGGTCACCGGACAATATGTTTCGGGGGCGATCGCCGGTCAGGCCGTGCCCGGCTATCTTGACGAACTGGGCAAGCCGTCCGGGACCGAAACCTTCGTTGCGATCAAGGCGCATCTCGACAATTGGCGCTGGAAAGGCGTCCCGTTCTATTTGCGCACGGGCAAGCGGCTCCCCGAGCGGACGACCGAGATCATCGTGCAATTCAAGCATGTCCCCCACTCGATCTTTGCGGGCAAGGGCGCGCGCTCGCAGCCTAACCGGCTGGTGATTGGCATCCAGCCGCAAGAAAACATCACCCTGTCGCTGATGACCAAGGTGCCGGGGCTGGACCGCGACGGCATCCGGCTGCGCAGCATGCCGCTCGACATCCGCATGGCCGATGCCTTTGCCGGGCCGACCAAACGCATCGCCTATGAGCGGCTGCTGCTTGACCTGATCGAGGGCGACCAGACGCTGTTCGTCCGCCGCGACGAGGTGGAAGCGCAGTGGGACTGGATCGACGCGATCCGCGCCAGTTGGGGCGACCACGACCAGACCCCGCATCCCTATACGGCGGGCAGTTGGGGTCCGACCGCCGCGATTGCCCTGGCGGCCAAGGATGGCGTCACCTGGCATGAGTAAATGGGCATGAGTAATCGGGCGGTAGAAAACGGGCGATGAGCGAGATCGAGCATGACTGAATTGAATGCCACCATTGCCAAGGTTACCCGCAGGATCATCGAACGGTCCGCGCCCGGACGGCGGCGCTATCTCGATCTGATGGACCGCGAGGGCGAACGCCACACCAATCGCAATGCCTTGTCCTGCTCGAACCTGGCGCATGGCTTTGCCGCGTCAGAGGAAGACAAACCGGCGATTGCGGGCGGGCGCGCGCCCAATCTGGCCATCGTTACCGCTTATAACGACATGCTCTCGGCGCATCAGCCCTATGGCCGATATCCCGAGGCGATGAAGATTTACGCCCGCGAAGTCGGTGCAACCGCACAAGTCGCAGGCGGTGTGCCAGCGATGTGCGACGGGGTGACACAGGGCCAGGACGGCATGGAATTGTCGCTGTTCAGCCGCGACACGATTGCGCTGGGCACGGCGGTGGCGATGAGCCATGCCATGTTCGACGGCATGGCGCTGCTTGGCATCTGCGACAAGATCGTGCCCGGGCTGATGATCGGGGCGCTGCGTTTCGGCCATCTGCCGGCGATTTTCGTGCCCTCCGGGCCAATGCCATCGGGGCTGGGCAACCGGGAAAAGCAGAAGGTGCGCCAGCTCTATGCCGAGGGCAAGGCGACGCGCGACGATCTTCTCGCCAGCGAATCCGCGTCTTATCATGCGCCTGGAACCTGCACCTTTTTCGGCACCGCCAATTCCAACCAGATGATGATGGAAATGATGGGGCTGCATATTCCAGGCGCGGCGTTCGTGACGCCGAATACCCCGCTGCGCATGCAGTTGACCCGCGCCGCCGTCCACCGCCTCAGCCAGATCGGCCGCGCTGGTGGCGATTTTCGGCCGCTGGCGCGCGTGGTCGATGAAAAGGCCATCGTCAATGCCTGCGTCGGGCTGCTGGCGACCGGGGGCAGCACCAATCATGCCATCCATCTGCCGGCGATGGCGCGAGCGGCAGGCATCCATATCGACTGGGAGGATCTGGACGAATTGTCCGCCGTGGTGCCGCTGATCGCGCGCATCTATCCCAATGGGGCGGGCGATGTGAATGACTTCCACGCTGCCGGCGGCATGGGCTGGGTGGTGCGCGAACTGCTCGATGCCGGGCTTGCGCATGGCGATATCCTGACCATCGATGAGCGCGGCATGAGCGCCTATGCCGGCGAGCCATATCTGCGCGATCTGGCGTTGAGCTGGCGTCCCGCGCCGGTGACCAGCGGCGATGAAGCGATGCTGCGCCCGGCCTGGGCGCCGTTTCAGCCCGACGGCGGCATGCGGCTGGTGGAGGGCAATCTGGGCCGCGCCACTTTCAAGACCAGCGCAGTCGATGCCGTGCGCTGGACGGTCGAGGCCCCGGCGCGCGTATTCCACTGCCAGGAAGCGGTGAAGGCCGCTTTTGCGGCAGGCGAGTTGGAGTGCGATGTGGTGGTCGTGGTCCGGTTCCAGGGGCCGCGCGCCAATGGCATGCCCGAATTGCACAAGCTGACCCCGGCGCTGGGCGTGCTTCAGGATCGCGGCTTCAAGGTAGCGCTGGTGACCGACGGGCGCATGTCCGGCGCTTCGGGGAAAGTGCCCGCCGCGATCCATGTCACCCCCGAGGCGCTGGCAGACAGCGCAGGCAACAGCGGCCCCCTCGCGCTGGTGCAGGATGGCGACATTATCCGCTTGTGCGCACATGACGGCTTGTTGACGGTCATGGCCGATCTGACCGGCCGAACCCCCGCCGCCCCGCCGCCCGCGCACGAAGGGGTGGGCCGCGAGTTGTTTGCGATGATGCGCCATGCGGCGGATGGAGCTGAGCGAGGGGCCTCGGCGATGCTCACGCTGGCGGGGCTTTAGGTGAGTTGGTGTCCTCTTCGATTTTCCTTCCGAAAGGGGAGGATAATAAAATGACCGCTTTGGTGGCGGTGGATGTTGGCGGTACCCATGCGCGCTTTGCCTTGGCCGAAACTGCCCCGGACGGGGCGATCACGCTTGGTGAATGCTTTACGCTGGCGACGCGCGATCATGCCAGCTTCCAGACCGCATGGGAGACATTTGCCCGGCACTCCGGCGGCACCTTGCCGCGCGCGGTCGCTATCGCCATTGCCGGTCGGGTCGGCGGCGAGGTCATCCGCTTTACCAACAATCCGTGGACGATCGCGCCTGCCCAGATTGCCCACCAACTTGGCGTGGACCGGGTGACGCTGGTCAATGATTTCGGTGCGGTGGGCTATGCCGTGCTCCATGCCGGCGCCGACGATTTCCTGCATCTGGCCGGCCCCGACGTTGCGCTGCCGACGGCGGGCACGATCAGCGTGATCGGCCCCGGCACCGGGCTTGGTGTCGCCCATGTCTGGCGTGATGGGCGACCGCTCGGCAAGCGCGGCGCCAGTCACGTCCAGTCGACCGAGGGCGGTCACCTGGACTATGCCCCGCTGGACCCGATCGAGGACGCGATTCTGGCGCGGCTGCGCCAGCGTCATCGCCGCGTGTCGCTGGAGCGGGTGGTCTCCGGGCCCGGCCTGGTCGCTATATATGAAACGCTAGCCGCGCTTGAGGGGCAGCCCTGCCCCCCGCATGATGACAAGGTGCTGTGGCAATTGGGTACCAGCGGCGCTGACAGCATGGCCGCTGCTGCGGTGGAGCGGTTCTGCCTGTCGCTGGGCTCGGTTGCGGGCGATCTCGCACTGGCGCAAGGCGCTTGTGCCGTGGTCATTGCCGGCGGGCTGGGGCTGCGGATCAAGGACACGCTGGTGGCTTCGGGCTTTGCCAGCCGGTTTCGCGCCAAGGGTCGCTTCGAGGCGATGATGGCCGCGATGCCAGTCAAGCTGATCACCCATCCGCAACCCGGCCTGCTTGGCGCGGCGGCGGCTTTTGCCAGGGAACATCTCCATTGATGAGCATCGGGACCGATATCGACGCACTGATGCGGATGGCCCCGGTGATCCCGGTGCTGGTGATCGACGATGTCGATTATGCGATACCCATCGCGCAGGCGTTGGTCGCGGGCGGCTTGCCGGTGCTGGAAGTCACCCTGCGCACGGCTTGCGCCATCGACGCGATCCTCGCCATGAAGACCGTGCCCGGTGCAATCGTCGGGGCGGGGACCGTGCTCAACCCCGCCGACCTCGACAAGGCATTGGCGGCGGGCAGCGAATTCATCGTGTCGCCCGGCCTGACCCCGGCGCTGGGTGCGGCGGCTGTCGCCAGCGGCGTGCCATTCCTGCCCGGCACCGCAAACGCCGCTGACATCATGCTCGGGCTCGACCTGGGGCTGACCCGGTTCAAATTCTTTCCAGCCGAGGCCAGCGGCGGCATCGCCGCGTTGCAGGCAATTGCCGCGCCATTCGGCATGGTCCGGTTTTGCCCCACCGGCGGTATTACCCTGGCCACGGCGCCAGACTGGCTGGCGCTGCCGGCGGTGCTGTGCGTCGGGGGTAGCTGGATGGTGCCCAAAGGTTCGCCAGACATCGCCGCGATTATCGCTTTCGCGCGCGCGGCGGCGGCGCTGCATGGCTAGGCCAAGATTCATGGCGCAGATGCGAGGGGTAATCCCCTCGCGCTCCCCGTCATGGTTTTGTTGCGCTCCATCCCATCGTCGCGCCCGGACGCGAAGCGGCCTGACAGCCTGCGGCGCCGCGGACTCGCGCAGCGGCAAATCAATGCGCAACAACGACATCAACGGGGTCTGGGACGATGGGCCCGGAATCTTTGTTTTGGCGATCAGGAGCCTTACTTAATGAGCGAATTTGCCGCACTCGATGCCCGTCTGGAAGCCTTGCACAGCCGTACTTCGGAAACGCCGCTGTTCAATCCGGTATTCCAATTGGGGCTGGAATTGTCGCGGCGGATCGAAAGCGGTGAACTGCCGCTGGACGGTGTCGAAACAATGGTCGCCGAGCTGGAATGCGAGGCCTTGCGCGCGCGCGCCGAACGGCTGCAACGGCTGATCGAACCGGTTGCGCCTGACGACAATCTTGCCCGGCTCAAGGGTCTGGCCAAAACCGGCGATTTTTCCGGCTTTGCCGCGCGCTGGGCGCGCCCGGTGGCGCATATCGTGTTCACCGCCCATCCCACGTTTCTGTTGTCGCGCGCCGAGACGCAAGCCGTCGCGGCCGCCGCCACCTCGGGCGATTGCAGCGCCGCCACGGTCTGCGTCGCGGCCCATGACCGCGATATCATTACGCTCGACACCGAACATGCCGCCGCCATGACCGCAATTTCCCGGGCGCAAGCAGCGCGTGACCGGATCAACGGGGTGCTGTTGCGCACCGCCCGCCAGCGTTGGCCCGATCGTTGGCAGGACCTGAAGCCCCAGCCGCTGCGCTTCGCCAGCTGGGTGGGCTATGACATGGACGGCCGCACCGACATCGGCTGGCACACCTGCATCCGCTACCGGCTGGAGGAAAAGGCGCAGCGGCTGGGGCTTTACGCCGCCCAATTGGACGAGGCCGCGCCGGCGCTGGCGGCCAGGCTTGCCACCGCCAGCCAGCGCACCGCCGCAATGGCCGAATTATTTGCGGCGGGCTTCGACGATCCCACGGCAGTCTCTGCGGCGGCCAACACGCTGACCGCAGATCACCCTGACAAGCTCACCAGCCTGTCGGGCATCATCGCCGAACTGGAAACGCTGGCCGCCAGCGCCGCCCCGGAAGTGGCCGAGCAACTGTTGATTGCCGCTGCCGCGATGCGCACCGATGGCCTGGGCATGGGCTGGATTCACTTCCGCGTGAATTCCTCGCAATTGCAGAATGCCATCCGCCGCCGCATCGACCCCGATGGCAAGCTCGATCTTTCCAGCCAGGCGGCGCTGGTCAAGATGCGCGAATTGCTGGCGAACGCCAAGGTGCTGCGCTCCAATTTCGCCGCGCTGGCGATGGAGAACAGCACCGCTGTCCGGCTGTTTTTGACCATGGCGGAAATCCTTCACCACATCGACGGCGATTCGCCGATCCGCATGCTGGTGGCCGAATGTGAACAGCCGACGACCATGCTGGCGGCGCTGTATTTCGCCAGGCTGTTCGGCATCGCCGACAAGGTCGACGTCTCGCCCTTGTTCGAAACCGAAAGCGCGCTGGAACATGGCGGGCGCTTTCTCGACGCGCTGCTGGCCGAGGACGCGTACCGCCAATACGCCCGGGCACGCGACCGCGTCGCGATCCAGACCGGATTTTCCGATGCCGGGCGCTTTGTCGGGCAGATTCCTGCCGCATTGGGAATCGAACGCTTGCAGGGGCGGCTGGCGGAAGCGATGGCCGCCAACGGCCTGAGCGATGTCTCGGCACTGATTTTCAACACCCATGGCGAATCGATGGGGCGCGGCGCGCATCCTACCTCATTCGCGGACCGCTTGGCCTGGCCGCTGTCGCCGTGGTCGCGGCGGCGGTTCGTGCGCGCCGGGATCAGGCTGGAGCCCGAGGTCAGCTTTCAGGGCGGCGACGGCTATCTGTTCTTTGGCACGCCCGAGCTGGCGCTGGCGACGCTGACCCGGTTTATCGAGCTGGCCCCGGCCGAAACCGACCCCTACGCGCCGACCGACCCGTTTTACCGCCGCACCGACCTCAGCCTCGACTTCTACCGCGCCATCCGCCGGGTGCAGCAGCGCCATCTCGCCAGCGCGACGTACTCGCGCGCGCTGACCGCGTTTGGGCTGGGCCTGCTGAACGACACCGGCAGCCGCAAGGCGCGCCGCCAGTCCGATCTCGCCGCCGATCGCCAGATGAGCCTGCGCCAGTTCCGCGCCATCCCCCATAACGCCATCCTGCAACAGCTCGGTTATCCGGTGAACGTGATCGCCGGCTTCGGCACGGCGTCGGACGGCAATGTCGAGGAACTGGTTGCGCTGCTTTCGACCAGCGAGCGCGGGCGCCAAATGGTCCGGCTGGTGCGCGCCGCCAATGCGCTGGCCAGCATCAAGACCGTGGCCGCTTATGGCGAGCTGTTCAATTCGGCCTATTGGGCCAGTCGGCCGTATCGCGGCAATGAGGACCATATCGCCGATGGCTGCCTGGCGCTGGCGGAATATCTGACCAGCGACGATCGCACCGGGGTGTTTCGCCGGCTGGCATCGCGGCTACGCGTGGATTCGCTCAAACTTTACAAATTGTTGCGCGGCATCCCGCACGATGCCCTGCCACCCGGCCATGGGCAGGCCCGCGAACATACCCGCCGCATGTTGGGCGTACTGCACGCGCTGCGGCTGGCGTTGATGCAGCACATGTTCCTGCGGGTAGTGATGGTTCCCGCATTCAGCCGCGCCAATGACGTCGCCCGCGAGGATGTGCTGGAAATGGTGTTCACGCTGCGCATCGACGAGGCGCTGACGCAATTGCGCCGCGCGTTTCCGACCAGCTTTCCCAAGCTCGATGATTTTTCGGTAACCGAACCCTCGGACTACCCCGACGAAGGCGCCACCGGCTACGCCGCAATCCGCCACGATTATATCGAACCGATCGCGCGCGCACAGGCCCTGTCGCTACGCATCAGCGCCGCCATCGCCAATGAATTCGGGGCGCATGGGTGAGGAAGATGACACGGGCATCCCCCTCGCGCTCCCCGACGTTTGTGCATGATGCAAATTTATGGGAGTGCGAGGGCCCCTGGCCCTCGCATCTTAAAAACCCCGCCGCTTTGGCGCCTTCGTGAAACTCCACCCGTCCGGCAAGGGTCGGGCGACCAAACCGCCGATCGAGGCGGGCTGGTGGGCTACCAGGCTATCGAACAGCCGTGCCAGCGCCGAGCCGCGTGCTTCTTCGCCGTCGAGTTGCAGCACGATCCTGGCCAATACCCGCAATGCGATCGCGCGCGGCGCGCGGGGGCGGTAGGTCAGGCCCAGCCCTTGGGCGCTCACCGCTTCGTGCCATTCGCGCTGCGTCGCCCAGTCCAGCGCGGCGTCGGCATCAGCCAGATGCGCGGCACTGACGGCAATCGCGGGAATATCCAGCCACGCCGCACTGGCCAGGGCCTGCCGCAGCCGCACCCGGTCAAAGCGATCATCGGCGTTGCTGGGATCGTTCGCGGCAACCAGCCCGGCCGCCGTGACCACGCTGTGCAATTCGTGGCGCCGCCAGCCGAGTAGCGGGCGCAGCAGCAGGCGCTCTGTGCCTGGCACGCGCGCCCGTTCGCGGACCCCGGCCAACCCCGAGACGCCGCTGGCGCGATTGAGGCGCATCAGCAAGGTTTCGGCCTGGTCGTCGGCGTGATGCGCCGTGGCCAGCGCGTCCAGCGTATGCTCCGACATCCAGTCGCCCAGCGCAGCATAGCGCGCATGACGCGCTTCGGCCTGAAGATTGCCATCGGCCACGGCCACGCGCAGGATGGCGTGCGGCACGCCCAGCCGCGCGCAGATGCGGGCGACGTCGGCCGCTTCATCGGCACTTGTGGGGCGCAGTCCATGATCCACCGTGGCCGCCGCGACAGCGCCAGGCCGCGCGGCATGCGCCAACAGCAACAGCGCCAGGCTGTCGGGGCCGCCTGACACCGCGATTCCCAATCGCGCTGACGGTGCGCGCGCGGCTGCAGGCCAGATGCGGGCAAGATCGGCCCCCAGCCGCTCGACACATGCCGCCAACGGACTGGGGATTACGGCGACCTTGGCGCTCAATTACAGGTCAAGCCGCCGCGCGTTTTGGCGTAATCCTGGCGCAGCCGCCCTTGCGCGTCGGCGGCATAATTCGCGGAAAATTCGTTCAGCGCGATACAGGCCCGGCTGTCGTCACCCAACTGGCGCATCGCTGCGGCCAGGTTGAGCAGGCTGTCGGCGGCCCGCGGCCCGTGCGGATCGGTCTTGTAATTGGTCAGGAACCACGGCGCCGCGTCACGCGGCTTGCCGTCGTCAAGATAAGTTCGCCCCAACAGGTTGCGTGCATGGCTGATGTGCACATCCTTGGGATATTTATCGATATAAAGCTTCAATTGCTGTGCGGCCTCGGGATATAATTTGGCCGTGTAAAGCCGAAAGCCATACGAGTATTCGTCGAGGCCGGCATCCCGGCTCTGCGGCTTGATGACTGCCTTGACGGCCGCTATCCGCTGCGCCGAAGCGCGCGCCGGGCCTGCCGCATGCGCTTCATCCGTGCGATCGGAAATACCGCCCGTCATCGCCGACAAATTGCTGGCATTGCCCGATTTGACGGCCGACTTGATGGCTGATTTCGGGACAATTGGCACCGGGGCAAGAGCGGTCGATGCTACGGGTGCGGTCGTGCCCGCGTCGTTCGGCGGGCCCATTGTTGGTGTCGTGGCAGCCGCCGGAGCAGTGCCCGGCCTGCTCTCGATCTGGTGCTGGCGGTTAGCCAATTCCTCGTTTTGCGCGGTGAGCCGCGCCATCTGGGTTTCCAGCGCGTCCATCCGCGTCAGCAGATCGGTCATGGGCGTAGTCGCTGGCAGGCCCGGACCGATGCTAGCCACCCCGACGCCGGACGCGGCGACCGGGCCAGGTGAGACCTGACGTTGCACCGGCGCATCCTGCGCGCCGGCGGGAAGCGATGTGCCAATCGCCGCCACCACGGTCAGGCTTGCCGCAAGCGCCCATGCCGCGTGCATCCTGCGTTTGCCTGTATTCATTGTCCAAACCTCTTCAACGTTCATCCCTGTCCGTTTGGCCGCTACCGGGCGCTGATTGGCGCACACCGCAGAGCGCGTGATGACAAGAAACGGGAACCGGTTTTATCATTAAATCACGCGAAACAAAGATTCCAGAGCGCAATGCGATCTCTCTTGCCGCATCGTGCACCAGACCATCGCGACAGCCTATTGCGCAGCAGTCCCGGCTATTGCCGCCAGCGCCGGGGAACGCCCGGCAGGCGGTGCAGTTCGAGCCAAAAGAGCTGCGGCCGAAACCGGCACGCCCTTCATGATCTTTTGTGTTTCTGAAAGCTTGGGGACCGGCCGGCCGGCGATAGTGATGGCGAGCGCGTCGGGCCGGGCGGTCCAGATCAGCGGCGCCTGCGCATCGGCGGGCACGGTAAATATCTGGCCCGGTTCCATCTCCTTTTCCAACAGAACCTTACCCGACGCCTCGTAAACCTTGACCCAGATGCCTGGCGCCAAGGCGCTGAACGACACCGCCCCGGCCGCCGGCAAAACCGGTGCAGGGGAAGCGGCCATGGCGGGGCTGCGGTTATCCGGCATGGCGGAAACACTAGGGTTTGCAGCAGATAATTTTGGTGCCGCTGATGGGGCATCGGCGGGCAGGATCGATGGCAGCGACCCTGCGGGATTATAGGCACTGCGCCAGAATACCAGCCCCGCCACGATCACCAACAGCGCACCCAGCGCGGCGGCTATGGCCAGCCGCAACTCGGGCACGCGCGCCGGATCCCCCGGGGCGAAAGCCTGGGCTGCGGCGATATCGCCGCCAGTCGCGGCGCCATCGATCTCGGCACGCACCTCGGCCACGATGTCCGCCTCGTCCAGCCCCACCAGCCGCGCAAAGCTGCGCGAAAAACCAATGGCGTAAATAGGCGAGGGCAAAGCAGAAAATTGGCCACCTTCAATCGCCGCCAACAGTCGCTCAGGGATCTTGGTGGCTGCCGAGACATCGGCCAGCGTCTTGCCCGCAGCTTCTCTGGCGCGCTTAAGCCGGGGTCCGGCGCGATCGAGCGGAAGCTCGGCGATTTCGACGTCTGCAGCCATGGCGATCCCGATATTCCTTGGCTCAAAGCCCCAGCAGTAGCCAGCGCCATAGTTAATAAAAAGTCAACGATTATACAGCTTTTGCCGATCTACCCGGAGCATGTCTGGCTTGCCGCTTTAGAGAGCGCTTCGATAAGATAAAATCGTGTCGATCTCCAGAGTTTTTGTTTTCGCGTGATTTAATCACAAAACCAGTCCCCGCTTTTTGTCATCACGCTGTGGTGACCTGCCCTCCGAAGTTCAACGATCTTACCGACGGGCGCAAAGGATAGGCAGAGCACTCAAATAAAAGTATCAGCATCCTGGTTCCGACCGCGTTGCAATGCTTCGAGCTTCGGAAGCGGGACACCAGGCCCTACCAAAACCCTCTTTCAATCAATCGACCG